>SMYD01000130.1 GCA_004356015.1 Acidobacteriota bacterium
CGCGATGACCAGCCCCGGGGCCGGGACCTGCCAGATGGGATAGTTCATGGAACAGTCCCCTCCTGCCCGAGAGCTTCACCCATGCACCTTGAGCCGTTGATGGCGCAGGAAAAGGGCATCTTGATTCTTCTCAGAGCCGGCTCTCCACCAGGGCCAGGATTTCCTTCTCCCGCGCGGCTGCTTCTTCTTCCAGGCGCCGTCCGCGCTGGATCAGGTCATCTGCAAAGACCTTGTCCTCAAGCCCGGCGGCGTTGATGCGCACGTTCAGAAAGGCGCCGCGCACGGCGGCGCGGGCACAGAGAGCACCCACACCGGCGTCGGACGCCGAACTGGGCAGGCCCTCTCCGGCCATGGCCTCCAGAAGGACCATGCACTCGTGGGCTGCCTCCATGACGCGGTACGGGACCTCCATGGCACGGCGAGTGGCGGACTGCACGGCTGTGCTTCTCGCCTCCTTTTCGCTGGAGGTGCCGGCAGGGAGGCGGAATGCTTCCATGACGGCATTGAAGGCTTCCGTATCTTCGTCCACCAGGGCCAGGAGGCGATCATGGCTGGCCTTTCCCGTCTCCGCCCAGCCGGAAAACTTCTCCCAGCGATCATCCCAGCCACGTTTGTGAGCCGACAGGTTGGCGACCATGGTGCCCAGGGCTGCGGCCAGGGCACCCACTGCGGCGGCCACCGAACCGCCGCCGGGAGCCGGCGATTCCCCGGCGGTGGCAAAGACGAAATCCTTCAGGGAGAGGTCCACCAGGTTATGCCCGGTCTTCTTTTCCATGGCATATTCGATGATCTTTTCCCGGGGCTGGAATTTCCCCAGCTCGTCCAGGCCCAGGCTGCGCACGGCAAGGCGCACCAGGTCTCGGTCAGGGATGCCCACGGATCGTTGCTGCTTGTGCAGAAAATAGCGGCCCGCTTCCAGCATGGCCTGCAGGGGCACCAGACCCACCAGCTCGCTGCCGGTGACTCGTATCCCCCTGACGGCGGCGGCACGGCAGACCTCGTCGAAAGCCACATGAATGGGAGTCGTGGCGATGTCGGTCAGGTTCATGGAGATCTGAGCGATCCCATATTCCCGGATGAACCAGCCAATGGCCTTCACACTCTTCAGGGAACCCTGGATCCAGACCTCCCGGCCGTCCCCATCCCTGACGACCGGGCCCGTGAGGAGATTCCCTTCGCGCTTCTTGCGCCCCTTCTCCCGCACGTCGAAGGCGATGGCATTGGCCCGCCGGGTGGATGTGGTGTTCAGATTGATGTTATAGGCGACAAGAAAATTCCGGGCCCCCACGGCCGTGGCCCCGCTCCGGGCATTGAATACCGCGGGGCCGAAGTCAGGTTGCCATCGGGGATCGGCCAGCTTCTCTTTCAGGCCTTCATACTCGCCTGCGCGCACCGCCGCCAGGTTGCGGCGGTCGTCGCGGCGCGCGGCATGTTCGTAACAATAGATGGTAAGCCCAACTTCCTCGCCAAGGCGGCGGGCCAGCTCGTGGGCATAGGTCACGGTCTCAGCCATGGAGATCCCGGCCACCGGAACCAGAGGGCAGACGTCCATGGCCCCGAAGCGGGGATGCTCGCCCTGGTGACGGGACATGTCGATGAGCTCTGCCGCGACTCGTGCAGCACGGACCGCAGCTTCCACCACCTGCGGCGGCGGCCCCACCAGGGTTACCACGGTTCGATGCGTGGCCTTGCCGGGATCCACATCCAGGAGCTTGACACCCTCCACCGATTGGATGGCGTCGGTGATGCGGCCGATAATCTCAGGGTCTCGGCCTTCACTGAAGTTGGGAACACACTCCACCAGGGGTTCAGTCATCTCTCCGCCTCGCTGCCAGCAGGATCGTCAGAGGTCCCACCTGTCCACTGGCAGTCTAGAACGGCTGTGCCCCGGGCACCAGACAGGGCGGCCAGGGCGGTCCCGGCGGCCGCCCATCAGGAAGGGGACGGATCGGGCGCTGCGCTCTTTCTCACGGACTGCCCTACCGGCCTCAGGGCCGGCAGGTGAATGGCGAAGGTGCTGCCCTTGCCGGCCTCGCTGCGCACGGTGACCCGGCCGCCATGGGCGTCCACAACGTGCTTGACGATGGCCAGGCCCAGTCCCGTCCCCTTCACATCATGGACCAGGCCGGTGGAGACCCGGTGGAAGCGCTCGAAGATCCGCTTCTGCTCAGCGCGCGCGATGCCGACGCCCTCGTCGCGCACAGCCACGATCACCTCATCGTGGCGGGCCTCCAGGGTCACATGAATCGGCGCTGATTTCTCGGAATATTTATCGGCGTTTTCAAGGATGTTACAGAAGGCCTGCACCAATGCATCCGCATCCATGCGCACCAGGGGCAGGGGCTCCCGGGGCTTGTCATACGAGATCTCACGGCCCCCATGACTGAGCCGCACCGCGAACATACGCAGGCATTCCGCCAGGACCACTTCCACATCGCCATCCACAAATTCGTAGGTCTTGCTGCCTGATTCAATCTTGGCGAAGTCCAGAATGTTGTTGATGAGCAGGGTCAAGTGACGGCTCTCGGTCTCGATGAACTCGCCGTATTCAACCACCTTGCTTGCGTCCCGGGCGCGTCCCAGGCGGAGGAATTCACTGAAAACCCGGATGGAGGCCAGGGGTGTGCGTAGTTCATGAGAGACATTGGAAATGAAATCACTCTTCATCTGATTGAGCTTCGATTCGCGCGCCACGGTCCGCAGGGCCACCACCAGGCCTCCCAGCAGCACGATGGAGAGCAAGGCCGACAGACTCAAATTGATGACGAAGTTGGAGCGCGCCCATTCGCCTTCGCTCACATAGGTGCTGCGCAGATCCAGGGTCCAGTCGGTATAAATGAAGTCAAAACCCCGGCGTACTTCACGCTTGTTCTGGAGCGAGGCGGGCGTCCTGGCGCCATAGACCCGGCGCCCCTGCTCATCCCGCACGGACACCCGGAGAGACCTGGAGAGATCCTTGCCGTACAGCTTGGACAGAAAATTCTCGATGGTGGGCCCCAGGACCTCTCGGGCGAAATAGTCATTATCGAGGATCATGCCGGCGACCCCCACGACACGGGAGTCCTCGGTGATGGGGTTGAGGATCATCCGGTTGTCGGGGTCGCGTTCATCCACCGAAAGGGGGATGGTTGCCAGAGGGATACCCCGCTCTGCCATCAGCTTCCACGGCGCCACGGCCACCAGGACCGCATTGATCTCTTCCTCGCTGGCCGGCTCGCTCCAGTTCATGGCATCGAAGATGTAGAGATCACCTTCGGTGTCTCCTTCTTCCATGAGAGCGTAGTTGATCACGAACAGATGCCGCGCGCCTCTCACACCCTTTTTTCTGAACAGATAGGCTGACTTTTCCATCCGGCCCTGGGTGAAATGCGATGCCGGAATGTTCAAGGCCCGTTCGGCATGGACCTTGAACGTGTACTCAAACTCGTTGGCCAGCGCTTCCAGGTAGGTCTGCAGAGTGGCGCTCCGGGCGATGCTGGACGTCTCTTCCAGGCGAAGAAGAGAAACATACTGCAGGCGAAAAAGAAGGATCAACGGCAGAATGGCGAGGACTGCCGC
This sequence comes from Acidobacteriota bacterium, assembly GCA_004356015.1. Lineage (GTDB taxonomy): Bacteria > Acidobacteriota > Polarisedimenticolia > SMYD01 > SMYD01 > SMYD01. The sequence goes on from SMYD01000130.1 coordinate 3,559, forward strand.
CACCCAGGCCGGATGCCGTTTCAGAAATTGCCGTATGGAGGTCATGACATGATGTCTCCAACCGACAACGAATATACTCCTCCCACCCCCCCGGAAGCCGCGGCCCCAGCCAATTCTTGACAACTTCTTTACAACTAGGCCGTTGTTTTTACCTCAAGGCGGCGACATTTACAGAACAATCCCTTACGCTTCAGTTGTCATCAAGGTCTCAGGGGGCGTGTTTTCGCCCGCATCATGATCATGCCCACGAGGCCCGGGGAAGAAAAGAGTGCTCTGCAGGAGGATCAGAAGGATGAAGAGTTCAAGACTCCTGGTGATTTCCCTTGTCGCACTGGCGCTGGTTCCGGCCATGGTGGCAGGAGAAAAAGTCGGGAGATGCACGGCGGGCACCCAGGAGTGCCTGGATGCCATGGTGAGCTATTTCCAGAATCGCGGATGGGTCGGCCTCGAGTTGGAAAACGCCGATGGCATCGAGAACATGATCGTGGTCAGGGTGGTTGCTGGAAGCCCGGCTGAAGCCGCCGGCTTTCGCGAAGGAGATCGCCTCGTGGCTCTCAACGACATCAGATTTGAAGAGGCCAACGTGACAACTCTGAAAGATCTGCAATCGGACCTGACCCCGGGCAAGCAGGTCATCTACCGGGTGGAACGCAAGGGTGGGATGCGCGAACTCTCGGTGACCCTGGCCGCCGTCCCGGATGATGTGATGGGACGCTGGATCGGCCGTCATATGATGGAACATGCCGGCGCGGACATTGCCGACGGGCACTGATTCCGGCCCCTGCCCGCTCATTCCCTCTCTGCTTCCGGGTCGTGTGTTTTTCAGGAGGAGAGGGGTATGGAATCCGTTACCACAGTGAACTGCAGGACCGTATCCCCGATGCGGATACGGTCCTCGTGATGCAGTTCCTGACGATCCCTGATTCTCCGGCCGTTGACGAACGTCCCGTTGGTACTGGCCAGGTCCCGGATGAAGTACCGCTCCGGGCCGTACATGGCGATCTCCGCATGTTTGCGTGAAGCCTTGGCGTCGCTCAGGGCGATGTCGGCTCCCTCTCTCCCCAGAAGAAAGACTCCGCCGGAAGAGAACGTGAAGGTCCGACCCGCCTCCTCGCCTTCCTGGATACGCAGGAACAGTCCCGTCTCCGGCGGCACCAGACCCTCTTTCAGGCGTGGACTGAAAGCATCGGCATCGAGAACGGTCCCATCGATGGATGGCACACGGTGGTTGTCTTTGGACATGTGTCAGTCTCCTTCAGTTCAAGCGCAGTTCGAGGGGGTCGCCATACTTGCGCCCGGTGGTCAATTTCAAGAAGCGGGATTCACCCGCCTTGAGTTCGGCGGTGAGTATCTGCACCAGGGGGGCCTCGCCTGCAGGTGTCACGGTCACACGAATTTCATGGGTGCCGGCGGCTATTTTGAGTTCACGGGTGAACTCCTGGTTGCCCCACTCGGCAAGCTTGCGGCCAAACGCCTTCACCTTGCGCCGATCTGCTGCCAGATCGCCCGAGTAGGCGGTGCGACCATCGATGCTCACGGTGAGAGTCGCCTCCGGAAAACTGTTCTTCACCTGGAGAGTGAGCGTGGCCGGCGGCTCCAGCCACAAGAACAAGGCCAGGAGGAGGCCCAGAAGGATCGCGGCCCCGGCCAGAACCAACCTGCGCCCTCTGCTCGACAAACCCTGGAGACCGCGGGCGAGGGCCGCGCCGGTACGCCTGAGGGCGGCCAGCAGCGCGACCGCACCCCGGGCGAGGTGGGGCCTCAGAGCCGCGCCCGCGGCACCCACCGCGCGCAGAAAGTCCATTCCCGGGTGACCTCCTCCGGGCAGATGTGCGAGAGACGGCCGCGGGAGTTCCTGCAGGAGTCCGGTTGCAGCCATGGTGGTGTCGGCATCCGGGACAGACGGTGCTGCAACGGCCCTGGTGAGCTCACGGGAGAAGGCCGTCCCATCGGCGAACCTCTCCCCGGGCGCCTTGGCAAGGGCACATGCGAAGAAACGATCCAGCCCGGGGGGCAGGCCGTCACGGCGGTGACTGACGGGCGCCACCTGCTCATGAACCACCGCGTAGGCAAGAGCGGAGAGATCCTCCCCGGCAAAGGGGCGTTCACCACAGAGCGCCTCATACAGAACAATGGCCAGAGAGAAGAGATCGCTGCGTCCATCCACAGGCTGGCCGCGAATCTGTTCAGGCGACATGTAGGCAGGCGAACCCAGACTCTGTCCAGTGGAGGTCAGATCTGAACTCTGCGCCCGGGCAACACCGAAATCGGCCAGTTTCGCCGCGCCGTCGCCAGCGCGGATCAGAATGTTGGCGGGCTTGATGTCTCGATGAATGATACCGGCGTCGTGGGCGGCCTGCAGACCGCTGGCCACGCCACGGGCCATGGCACAGGCCTCGCGGGCCGGCATGACGCCGTGATGGTCCAGCAGATCACGCAAATTCCTGCCGGGGACGTACTCCATGGCGATGAATGGGATCCTCGTTCGGGGGTCCTCACCGGCGTCGTAGATGGTGACCAGGGAAGGATGATCCAGAGCTCCGGCCGTCTGGGCTTCCCGCAGGAACCTTTCCCGGAACTCCCGCGCCCGGGCAGGAGTCAGCCCGGCCGGCAGCACGTAGGTCTTGATGGCAACCCGGCGCTTCACGCGCGGGTCACGGGCGAGATAAACCACACCCATGGCGCCACGACCGAGTTCCGCCTCGACTTCATAGCGACCGATCTGTTGCACCTGGGCAATATAGGGTCCCCGCGGCCCGGATCCAGCGGCAGGCAGCGGCTTGACGGATGCCTGAGGAGATCCCTATGGTCGCTTGCGATGCCCGGATTCGATCATCGTGAGAGCCATGAGCGTCATGCCCCGGTACGCCGCCTCCTCCTGGCCTCCTCCAACCCCGGCAAGTTGCGGGAGATACAGAGCCTTGTGGCCGGCCTCCCCTACCGGATCGTCCTTCCGGGCGAGGACGGCTTTTCCCTGCCGCATGTGGAAGAAGATGGAGCGACATTCGCGGAAAATGCCATCAAAAAAGCCCTGGCGGCGGCGAGAGCTGCCGCCGGCTCATGGGTCCTGGCGGATGATTCCGGCCTGGAGGTGGATGCCCTGGAGGGAGAACCCGGGGTTCGTTCCGCCCGCTTTGCCGGGGAGGAGGGTGGGCAGATTGCGCGGGATCGCGCCAACAATCTCCTTCTTCTCAAGCGCTTACGGGGTGTCCCCCCGGAAAGACGACAGGCTCGCTTCGTCTGTGTCATCGCCCTTGCGGATACCCGCGGCCTGCTCGCAACAACCAGGGGGGAGGTCTGCGGGCAGATTCTGGAAGCGCCCCGGGGAACCGGTGGCTTCGGCTATGATGAGCTTTTCTTTCATCCTGGAAGCGGCCGGACCTTCGCCCAGATGAAAACGGCTGAAAAACAGGCCGTCAGCCATC
>SMYD01000131.1 GCA_004356015.1 Acidobacteriota bacterium
CTGGATACGGAGCCCGCCGCAGACAACAGTCTGAGCCTGCACCTGATCGGGGAAGTGACCGAGGAAGGGGTGGGTCGACCCGGGGAATGGCACATCCGGCGCCAGGTGGATCTGTGGCAGGGCACCAGTGCCCTGGTGGAGCTGGCGCCGCCCGATTCCAGGGGGCAGCGGCTGGCCCTGTCCGTGACGCTGGTCGATGCCGGGAGCGATCCAATCTCCTCTCCGTTGCGCCGCATCGATCTGGATGTGGAAGTTGCGATTGTGGATGGAGGAGATGTTGTGGTTCTGGATCATCCCATGTTGCGCAGCCTGACCGGTGAGGCGGTGGTTTTCACCGTGGATTATGAGGTGCCGGCGGTTGACGGGCGCACCTTTGAGCATGTTCACCTTGACCTGGAGTTGACTCCGGGCTTCCCGCGCAAGGGCCGGGTGCCACTCCTGGTGGCCCTCACCGCCGGGTTCCCCGGCCATGAGGGGCCTGTCCTGGCCAGCCGCAGTGAATCCCGCCTGCTCCAGTGGGGAGAGATCTGGGAGATGGCCGTGCGGCCCCCGGGTGGCGGCAGCCCCTGGTTGCGAGTGAGGGTGATGGTCTTGTGGAAAAATGATGAGGACAGCCATGGCCGCGGCGGCAGCTGAAACCACCCCCACCGGCGGTGTTTCTGCCGCCCGGCGGCGCCATCCGCGCCGGCGAACTGCAACCTTCCTGCTGGAGGGCCTTGCGGCACTTATTCTACTCCTGGGCGTCTTGAACTTTTATGCCCGCACCGCCGCGGTCATGCCCTACACCGGTGTGGAGTGGGCACGTTCGTCCGACGGTGTGCGTGCCGTCCGGGTCGAATCCGGGAGCCCGGCCGACCGGGCCGGTCTGCGATCCAGTGATGTCCTGCTGGCCCTGAATGGGCAGGGTGATGCCACTGTCCGGGAGGTGACGGATGCTCCCTGGCGTCTCATACCTGACGAGAGTCTGGTTTATACGGTGGGCCGCATGGGGAGGGTGCTGGAAGTTCGTCTTTCCCCGGTCTGGCGGGAGGTCGGTTCATCTCTCTACGCCTACATGCCTTTCGTCGGCCTGTTCTTCCTGGCAAGCGGTGTGCTGGTCATCTATCGCCTGGGGCCGGATGCCATGACCTTGCGCTACTTCTTCATGGCCATGGCGGCCTTTGCCTTCTTCGTGTTCAGCCATACTGGTGAGTCCGGTGGCCTGGCCCTCCTCTTCTCCACCCTGGATCTGGCGGGGAGGCTCTTGTTCCCGGCATTTCTTCTCCATCTGACCCTGAGTTTTCCGGCCGGGATTCCAGTGGGCCGCCGCCTGGGTCTGCTCATCTACCTGCCCATGGCCATCATGGCCGCAGTCAACCTCTGGCTGGGTCCCCTCGGGGGCGTCCTGGACCTGGAAGATCCTGTGAGCGCCATGGAGCGAATGGGCACGTTGGAACTGCTGCTGACGTCGGTCTATCTGACCGTCTCGTTCCTGATCCTGGCCATCCGTTCCACCCGGGCGACGGTCCCTTCGGCGCGCCGCCAGTTGCGGTGGTGTGCCTGGGGCGTCGGGGCAGGCGCCCTGCCGTTCGTCCTCTTCTACCTCATTCCCCAGGGCCTCAAGGTGGAGACACCGGCCATGGCGGATGTTTCCATGCTGCCCCTGGTCATCCTGCCGCTGGCATTCTCCACCGCGATTCTGAGGTACCGCCTGGCGGATCTGGACCTGTTCGTCAAACACGGTGTGACCGCCCTGATCATGGCCCTGTTCTCCCTGGCGCTCTTTCTGGCCATGAACCTGGCTCTGCGCTCGACTCTGGGCCTGCCGGGAATCAACCGGAGGGTCTTCACGGTGCTGGCAGCCGTGGCGGTCTTCCTTCTCTACCCTCACCTGCGCCGGGTGGTGGGAGAAGGGGTCGATCGGGCTTTTTACCTGGGCCATTATGATTATCGCCGCACCCTTCAGCAGTTCGCCGGAGAACTCAACTCCGAGAGGGAACTGCTCCCGCTCATGGTGAAATTTCATGAACGGATTCGCCGCACACTGCCGGTCAGTTATTCGGTGTTGCTCCTGCCCGAGGAGAACGGTGGGGTGCGCATTCTGGATACATTCTGCCCTCTGGATCAGGCCAAGGATGAGGATCTCATCCCGGACGGCCATCCGCTTCTTCTGCAGCTGAAGACAGCGGACAGTGTTTATCTGGACCATGGCCAGCGGGAAGCCCTCCCGGGCCGGGCTCAGCGCCTGGGCCTGCAGAATTTCTTTCCCATGCGTGTCAAGGGTCGCCTGGTGGCGGTGCTGGCAGTGGCTCCGAAAGATGCCGAAGAGGAGATGAACAGCGAGGACAACCAGTTGCTGATCACCCTGGCGGCCCATGCCGCTTCAGCCATCGAAGGTGCGCGCCTTTACGAGGAAAACCTGGCGCGAATTCGTGAAGTCGGGCAACTGAAGGACTATAACGAGAGCATCGTGGAATCCAGCCGTGTGGGCATCCTGGTGCTGGATCAGGAGCAGCGGATCCGGGGCTGGAACAGGGCCATGGAGGATCTCTTCACCCATGATCGGCAGGATGTGCGCCAGCGGCCGGTGGCCGATTTCTTCCCCATGGAATTCGTGGCTCTGCTGGATGGGGTCCCTCCGGGTGGGCGCCGTATGGAGCGTTTTCCTCTGCCGGGACCCGGCCATTCCCCGCGCCTGTTCAATCTCGCTCTGGCCGAGATGCGCGGTCCCGGTGGTGGCCTGGTGGTCACCTTTGATGAAGTCACCGAACAGGTGCGCATGGCACAGCAACTGGTTCAGTCGGAGCGCCTGGCTGCGGTGGGCCTGCTGGCATCCGGAGTGGCCCATGAGATCAACACCCCCCTGACGGGGATCGCCTCCTATGCCCAGATGCTGCTGGAGGATTGCTCTCCCGATGATGAGAGCCGTGAGTATCTCGAGCGGATTCGCACCCAGTCATGGCGGGCTTCCCACATTGCCAACAGCCTCCTGAATTTTTCCCGGGGCAGCGGTGACTCCTTCCACAGAGTGGATCTCAACGCCATCGTGAACGAGACGCTGGCCCTCTTCGGACCCCAGCTCAAAGGTCACCATATCAAGATTGAAGTTGCGCCGGCTGACGGCAAGGCCCTGGTCCGGGGCCACCAGGGCCAGTTACAGCAGGTCATTCTCAACCTGCTGCTCAACGCCCGCGATGCCATGCCGGAGGGCGGAGAAATCCAGATCCGGGCTGCCAGGGAAGGTGACTGGGTCGTCCTCCAGGTGGCCGACACGGGGGAGGGCATTCCCAGCGAAAACCTGGATCGGATTTATGACCCGTTCTTCACCACCAAGGGCTCGGGGCGGGGCACCGGGCTGGGGCTGTCGGTGACCTACGGCATCATCAAGGATCACAAGGGCACCTTGACGGTGAACTCCCATCCCGGCGAAGGCAGCACCTTCTCGGTACACTTGCCGGCCTGGAACGAGGCCGGAGAGAAGCAGGTGAGCGCGTGAAGGATGTCGCCGGGTACGGGGAAGGCATGCCCAGGGTGCTGGTCATCGATGACGAGCCCGTGGTCCAGGACGTGCTGGCCCGCATTCTGAGCCGTGCCGGATATGGAAGCAGCGCGGCAATGACCGGTCGGGATGGCTTGCAGCTTCTGGCTGAGGGGGAGCATGATCTGGTGATTCTGGATGTGATGCTACCTGATGGCAACGGCGTCGATATCCTGCGCGCCATCAAGAAGGCGAACCGGGATCTACCGGTCATCATGATGACAGCTTACGGGTCCGTGGATAACGCGGTCAGTGCCATGAAAGAGGGCGCGTTCCACTATGTGACCAAGCCGTTCGCCAATGAGGAAGTGCTTCTCCTGGTGGAGAAGGCGCTGGACGCCAGCCGTCTGCGCGCGGAGAACCGGAGGCTGCGCAGCATCATCTCCCGGGAGGAGGAATTCGAGGGAATTGTGGGGCGCAGCGCCGCCATCCGGGAGGTGTTCCGCCGGGTGGAGCAGATCGCCCCATCCCGCTCCACGGTTCTGGTGACCGGTGAGAGCGGAACCGGCAAGGAACTGGTGGCACGGGCTATCCATCGCCGCAGTCCCCGACGGGAGAAACCCTTCCTCCCCGTTCACTCCGGCGGGATCCCTTCGGACCTGGTGGAGGCCAATCTGTTCGGTCATGTGAAGGGAGCGTTCACCGGCGCCACGGCAGCCCGAGAGGGAATCTTCCGGGCCGCCGCCGGCGGCACGGTCTTCCTGGACGAGATCGGGACCCTGCGGCTTGATCTGCAGACCAAGCTGCTCCGGGTCCTGCAGGTGCGCGAGTTCATGCCGGTCGGCTCCACCGAGACGGTTTCTCTGGATGTGCGCGTGCTGGTTGCCACCAACGCGGATCTCCTGGCCCGCGTCAAGAGCGGCGAGTTCCGGGAGGACCTCTATTACCGCATCAAGGTTCTGGAGGTGGAAGTCCCTCCTCTCCGTCGGCGCCGGGAGGATATCCAGCTTCTGGCCGAGCATTTCCTGGAGAAATATTCCCTGGAAAACGGCAAGGAGATGGACAGCCTGCCGCCGGAAACGGTGGCGGTTCTGAACACCTATGACTGGCCCGGCAACGTCCGAGAACTGGAGAATGCCATCATTCAAGGCGTGGTCATGGGCCGGGGACCGGTCCTCATGCCGGAAGATCTCCCCGTGGAGGTCAGGGGGGTCCCTGATGGGGATCGGGAGGGGCCACCGACGGAGGAGGATGACCTGCTGCCGCCGGGCCTGTCCCTGGGGGCAGCGGTCGCCTCGTATGAACGGCGTCTCATCAGGGAGGCCCTGGAACGATCCTCCGGCGTGCAACGCCAGGCGGCTCGCCTTCTGGGTATGCGGCCGACAACTCTGAACGAAAAAATCAAGAGATTGGGGCTGAGAGCCGGTGAAAAGGCGTCTTGAGGTGGTTTTTTACCCCCTCCAGCACCGGCTTGCGGAGCAGCCCCCGCGGCTCCGGGCCCGAGTTGTTCCCCATCCCGGTTCTTGGGCGCATACTTGATGGCAGGATCCTCTAAGGGTCTCGGAAAGGGTTTCGGATGCGGTTTCCTTGACGGGTCGGAGAAACGATTGGTAGCATTGCAAAGATGAGGAGAGAGGGAGGGATCTGGGGGGGTCCTTTTGAACCATGGTCCGTGGCCACAGGGAAGCGGTGGCCAGGGAACGGAGTTGCAGGCGGGCGGCTGGTCGCCTGTAACGAGTGAGGCAGGGAGGTCGGAAGATGAGAATGAAGCAGCGATGGCTGTTGGTACTCTTCGTGTTCCTGGCCGGATTCGGTCTGGCTGCAGCTCAGGCGGTTCCGGCCACAGGTACGGGGACCATGGCGGGGATGATCACCGATCCCCAGCAGTTGCCCTTGCCGGGGGCCACGGTGGTTGTCAGAAGTGCCAGTCTGGGTCTTGAAGAGGCTGTCATGACCGGCGCCGACGGCAAGTACAAGATCACCGATCTGCCGCCGGCTACCGATTACGAATTGCAGGTCTCCTTCCCCGGTGGCGGCTTCTCGGCGGTGACCCAGGAACGCATTGTGATCCGGGCCGACCGTGTCACGGCTGAGTCGGTGCAGTTGTTTGAAAGCATAGTAGAAAAAGTCATCGTGTCGGCCAAACAGAGCGACCGGCGGGTGGTGGATCTTGAACAAATAGGCCAGGTGACCGAATTCAGTGCCGAGTTCATCGAGGGGCTGCCCCTGCTGGGACGCAACTATCAGGATATCCTGAACCTGGCCGCCGGCGTCAGCGACTCGGACAATGATGGCAATCCCAATGTTCTCGGGGCCCGCGCGGAAAATTTCAAGGCCATCGTCGATGGCGTCTCCAACCAGGATGTCCTTGGGGGCACATTCGCCTCCAATCTCAACAATGACACCATTGAATCGGTCGAGGTCATTCAGACAGGCGGCGATGCCTCCCTGGGACGTGCTTCGGGCAGTTTCGCCCGCATCATCACCAAGTCCGGGAGCAACGATTTCGAGGGCACGTTCACCCTGGCCTTGCGCTCGGATCTTCTCGACGGCAACGGTGCCACGGGTAACGAGCAGGGTGATTTCCAGAGCATCCGGCCCGCGCTCCAGGTGTCCGGCGCGCTGGTCAAGGATAAACTCTGGTATTTCCTCACCGATGAAGAACTCCGCGATGACATTCCCATCAATACCCTGAGCGGCAACAACACACTCATCCGTGAATTGAATGGCAGGCGCTTTCTGGCCAAGCTGACATGGCAGGTTTCCAGTAGCAACAAGCTCACGGCCCAGCTCCGGGATGACCCCTTCGAATTCACCAATCTGGGCATCGGTTCCCTTGTCCTGCCGGAGGCGGGATTCACCCAGGAGCAGGGAGGCCCGGTCTACAACGTATCCATGGAGTCGGTCTTCTCGCCCCGGCTCCTGTTGACCTCCAGGGTGGCCTTCTCCGATGGCGGCGTCAACCTCATTCCAAATAACCCCCAGGACCCCACCGACAGCAGCCGCTTCACCAGCAAAGGCTACGACATCAATCTGGATACCCAGTCCATCTCAGGCAGTTTCTTCCGCGCCTTTGAGGACACGCGCCAGCGCACGACCTGGAGCGAAGACCTGACTTACTTCGTGGATGACTTCTTCGGTCGGCACGACATTCAGACCGGATTCATTTATGAGAAAGAATTTTTCGAGCGGGATCAATTTCAGGGACTGATACGCACATTCCGCCTGCAGAACGACTTCTTCGGCGCCGACAACGATCCCGAGGACGCCGGCCGGAAACTCATTGTCAACGAGTTCTTCGGCATTCCCGTGGCGTCAGGCGGCCTTGTTCACCTGGAAGGCAAGTCGGACAATTACGGCATCTATATCACCGATACCTGGCTGCCCTGGGACAATCTTGCCATCAACCTGGGATTGCGGTTGGACCGGGAAGAGGTCTCTGCCGACGGCTTCATCCCCTTCGACCCGAGAACCGAGTTCAATACCTTCCAGCGTTATCTGGTGGAATGCATCAATGCCTCTGAAGCCCAGGGGACCGGGGAGGCCGGGGTGGCCCAGGATATTCTGGCTCGGATTTTCCCCACAGAATACCAGGAGTTTCTTAACAACCTGGGTACCCTGCCTGCCGATACTGAGCCCATCGGCAGTTGCGTCCAGGGCAAAGCGTTCTTCCTGACTTTCCCCAAGCAGCGCTTTACCGATGACTGCAAACAGCCGGATTCCGATCGATTCTGCACGGTGACCCTCGATAACTTCAGCCAGGTGCTGATCGTCTCGGGCAACCGCCCCGAGGAAAATTTCGAGGTCATCAATAACAACTTCTCGCCCCGGTTCAGCATCTCCTGGGATCCGTGGTCCGATGGCAAGACGCGTTTCTTCGCCAGCTGGAATCGTTTCTATGACAAGGTCAACCTGGCGGTGATCACCTCGGAGCAAGGTCCCGACCTGCGTGGGAGAACATTTCTCTTCAACGAGGCCAGTGGAACCACATCCGGCGATGGCAGCTCTGCTTCGGATCCCGATATCACCCTGGTCGACCGCAATCTGCAGACCGAGTTCAAGGACGAATGGACCATTGGCTTCGAGCGGGAGATTGCCCCCGAGACCAAGATTCGCCTGACCTGGATCTCCAACACATTCCGCGCTCAGTTGCAGGATGTGGATTACAACCACTTTGCGCGTGACGTCGGACCCGAGTTCATCGCTCCGGTCCGCCGTACCGTTGGTTCAAGCGACAGGGTCGTGGGATTCACTCCTATCGGTGGCCCTGCTCTGTGTGAATTTGATCCTGTGGTGGCCGGTCTGGCTCCCACGAAACAAACCATCGGTTCGGTGGGCGCAGGCAAAGTCCTCGTGATCGGAGACGAATTGGGCGTGCCCAATGGATTCGGAGATGATTGCTTCGGGTTCATCGCTCCCCAGAGTGGGGTGCTGGTGCCCATTTCTGATGGTGCGCCCGATCTGTTCCGCCGCAACCTGCTGTTCAACAACGTCCTGTTCCTGTCCAATCTCAATTTCTCCAACTTCGACGGTTTTACCCTGGAATTCATCCGCCGCATGAAGCGCAACTGGCAGTTGAACGCCAGTTGGACCCACGGGCGAGCGGTGGGGGCGGCTGATAGCTTCGCGGATGAGTCCGGGGACGACCCGTCCCGGGTGGCTGATGAGTTCGGCTACACCGGCTTCGACGAGCGGAACATACTGACGGTGGCCGTGACCACCATCCTGCCCTGGGGCGATGTCCAACTGGGTTCCCTCATCAACTATTTCAGCGGCACGCCGTTTTCGATACGGGAACGGGTCAGCTCGCACGATGCTGCCAACCAGGCGACGTTTCGAACTGAGTTTCCCACCCACAGGCGGAACGACCAGCGCAATGACCCCCACCTGCAGATCGATGTCACCTTGGAGAAATCGTTCCTGATCAAGAGATACAATGCCTCGGCGCAGCTCCTGATTGCGAACCTCCTGGCCGATGATTTTCTCACCGTGCAGAATCTGGTGGATGGCCAGCTCCAGGCCACCCGGGCATTCGGGCGCTTCTACGAGGTCAGATTCAAGGTCAATTTCTAGAACCGGATCAAGAGATGGATCGGGGGAGGCCGTCCTGGCGGTTCTCCCCTTTTCTGTATGAGTTGGTTGTTTGACAGGCCATGAGACCCCTGTTTAGACTCGGACCATTCCCTCATGATTCGCTTCTACAACACCCTGAGCCACGCTCTGCAACCGTTCGTGCCCCTCGATCCAGGCAAGGTCGGCCTGTACACCTGTGGCCCCACGGTCTACTCATTTGCCCACATCGGTAATTTCCGAACATTCATGTGGGAAGATCTTCTGCGCCGTTTTCTAGAGGCACGTGGGTTTCAGGTTCATCACGTCATGAATATCACCGATGTGGACGACAAGATCATGGCCGCCATCATGGAGAGCGGCCGGAGTCTGGAGGAGGTCACCAGGCCCTTCGAAGAGGCTTTCTTCCGTGATCTTGAGACCCTGGGCATGAAACGTGCGCATGTCTATCCGCGGGCGACCGAGCACATTCCCGAGATGGTGGACCTGATCCGAAAACTTCTGGCCGCCGGGCTCGCCTACGAAAGGGATGGGTCGGTCTACTACCGAATTGCCGGCTTCAAGCCTTATGGCCGTCTCAGTGGCAAGGACCCGAAGGGTCTCATGGCAGGTGCCTCGGGCCGGGTGGAAGCTGACGAGTACGATGTTAAGGATGATGTCAGGGACTTTGCACTGTGGAAGGCGGCGCGCTCTGGTGAGACCACCTGGGAGGGCCTGGGCAGTCCGGGCCGTCCCGGCTGGCATATCGAGTGCTCCGCCATGAGCATGAAATATCTGGGCGAATCATTCGATATTCATACGGGTGGCGTCGATAATATCTTCCCGCATCATGAAAATGAAATTGCCCAGAGCCAGGGCGCTACCGGTGTCCCTCTGGCACGTTACTGGCTGCATGCCGCCCACCTCATCGTGGATGGCGAAAAGATGTCCAAATCAAGGGGCAATTTTTTCATCCTGAAAGACCTTCTGGACAAGGGTTATGAGGTCCGTGAACTCCGTTACCTGCTTCTGTCAGTGCACTATCGCCGGGTTCTTGATCTGACCGGGGACTCGTTTGTCGCGGCCCGCCAGAATCTGGCCCGGTTGGACGATTTTGTGCGGCGGCTTGGACGGGAACAGATTCCCCAGGGGTCCCATTCAGCCACGGCAGCGGTGGTGGAGGGCGCCGTCCGGCGGTTCCACGACAGCCTGGATGATGATCTCAACACGGCCGGTGCCCTGGGTGCTCTCTTCGAGATGGTGCGCCAGGTGAACTCTGCCTTGGATCGACAGCAGGTGGCGACCGCTGAGGTGGCCGCCTGCCTGGCGTTGCTGGCTGAGTTCGAGGAGATCTTCGGCATCTCCCTGGGCCAGGGCGAGGAAGCCCTGGCTCCTGAGCTGGTTGCCAGGATCGAGGCGCGAGAGGAGGCCCGGGCCGAGCGCCGCTGGGCCGACGCCGATCGTTTGCGAGACGAACTGGAGGCAGCCGGAGTGGTGGTGGAGGACACGCCCACCGGGACGCACTGGAAGCGGGTCCCGCGGGAGTGAATCCCCGCGAGGCGGGCCGACGCGGAGAAGGAATCGCGGCCCGTTACCTGGAGTCGCTCGGATGGCGCATCCTGGCACGCGGTTATCGTGTCCGCGTGGGTGAGATCGACCTGGTGGCTGCCCGTGGCGGCGTGCTGGTCTTTGTGGAGGTCAAGACCCGGCGCAACCCAATCCTGGACGATGGGCGGGGAGCGGTGGATGGAGCCAAGCAGCGGCGCTTGACGCAAGCCGCAGGGCTCTTCCTGGCGAGACGGCGGCTGGGGCATATGCCATGCAGATTCGATGTCATTCTCATCACAGGGGGGGAGGCAGAATGGGATATTGTGCATATCGAGGGGGCCTTTCAGGCCTAGTGCCGCTCTCCCCCCCCCTTGACAGAGAGGGTCGCATCGCCGAAGATCATGCCCTGCGGGCGGGGAAGATCATGCCCTGCGGGCGGGAATAACTCAGTGGTAGAGTGTCACCTTGCCAAGGTGAAAGTCGCGGGTTCGAATCCCGTTTCCCGCTCCACTCCCTCTCTCCCCTTGTGCCGGAATTCAGGGCGGCGTAGCCAAGTGGTAAGGCAGGGGTCTGCAAAACCCTTATTCATCGGTTCGATTCCGATCGCCGCCTCCATTCTGCTGTGGATGGGGACCGTGCAGGCGGCTCCTCCGTCTGGCGGCGGTGGCCCGCCACTCTATGATGAGGTCACACCGGCCAGCGAACTGATCACCCTGCCCACCGGCACCGGGGATGGGTTTCTCACCATACGGGCCAGCCGCCAGGGCGTCCGACTCTGGGGGTGCCCGCTGGTGGTTCTGCTCTATTCGGGCCCTCTGGCCCCGGGGCAGAGTGAACGGAACGACGGCCGCTACAGCCTGGTCACCATTCCCCGCAACCCCTCGCAGGAGAGCCAGTTTCTGGCTCGGGAGGTCTGGCCGGCTGTCGGCAGCCCGTTCATGGCCGTCGGCGGATTCCGCGGGCTGGAGCCTGGCGAGATCCTGCCGCCGGATGATCCGCGCCTTGAAATTCTGGAGCGCAATCTTCTGCGAGCTGCCTGGTATCCCGTGGCGCTGGACCTCGGCCTGGCAGGTGGAGCGGTCCGTCCGCGTAGCGGTACCTCTGGCGCCTCCTTCCGGAGGCTGGTGGAAAAGGTCATCCTCGAGGAGGAGCGCAACGGGTTTCTTCATGAATCCCAGCATGCCCTTGATGAAGCCTGGAAGGTCTACCCGGACAGGTTCCAGCGCGTGGTGGGAGAACCCGCAGTCGCCGAGCAGCGCGCCATCCTGGCGGCCCTGGCGCACTCGGGCGTGCCCCATTACGCATTGTACCAGGTGGTCCGCCAGTACCGGCAGCGCCTGCCTCTGTACGAGCCGGCCATGGCCGCTGTGCTGCCCGCTCTGGTGGCGGAGATCCAGAAAGATCCCGAGAGTTTCGGCGGGGTGAGGTTGAAGCGAAACCTCATGCTGCAGTTCCCGCGCCTGCACTCTCAGGATCTGCGGGAACTCGCGGCACGGGCCATGGCGACACAGTTTGCAGCGGCAGATCAGGCGGCCGGCTACAACCTCGAATACAGGGGACAGAACGATACCGCCCATGACCTTGTGGTGGGCGGCCTCCGGGATGAAGTGCGGCCCGAAGACCTGCCGGAGACAGGTGGGGACGGGGAGCCGGTCGCGGCCTGGCAGATCCAGGGCAGCCAGGTGGTCACCCATGGGGTTCACGTCTACCTCTCAGAGCACGGCATACGTCCGGCACAGGCGGACACCCTGGGCCTGGCGGTGGGGGAGCAAGGATATGTTGCTCTGCTCATGAGGGCCCAGGGGGGGCCGTGGAGCCTGGAGTTACGCGGTGGACTCTTCCAGGAGGGGGAGACCCGGAGCGGTCGCTTGCCGGTGCAGGTTCTGGCAGGGGATGGACGGGTGATCGCCATGACGCCGGCCGCAGTGCAGGGAACCTTCGTCGGCCGGATCGAGGCGGACGCGGCCATGGACGGTATATTGCGGATTATTGTGCGGGGAAGACCCGGGGGAGGTGCACCGGCATTTCTGGTTGGATTCCGGCTCCTGTCGCTGGCTGCCCCGTGAGCGCCAGGGCTCCCCGGGGCATGGCTCACACGCAGGTCAGGCAGGTGCTTCCGCTGGCTCCAGTTCCGAGCGCTTGAACAGGGACAGCAGCGTATAAGGGGCCAGAGCCTGGGCTCCCCCGGCCTCCCGGTCGACGATGCAGGCGACAGCGGCAATGTGCAGACCCGCTTCCCGAATCGTGGCCAGAGCCTCTTTGACGGAGCCGCCCGAGGTGATGACATCCTCCACCACCAGCACGGAGGATCCCTCCGGGATGTCGTTCTCGATGAGACGCCCTGTGCCGTGATCCTTGGCCCGGCGCCGGACCAGGAAGGCTGGCAGAGGCGTCCCGCGCTGGCCCGAGCGCAGTGTCATGCCGGCAGCGATGGGGTCGGCGCCCACCGAAGGGCCGCCCACCGCATCCACATTCGTTCCGCCGGCGCGGAGGTCGTCGGCCATGTCCAGGAGAAGGTCGGAGATGAGCGCCAGGCCAGCGGGGTCCAGAGTTGCACGCTTGCAATCGAAGTAAACACTGGAGGTGGCACCGGAGGCCAGGGTGAACGTACCCTGGATGAAGCAGCGCTCCAGAAGGAGGGCACGCAGGCTCTTCCTGTCCATCCGGCGGGTTTCGGCATCTCGCATGATTCTCGCTCGCAGTGGCGGTTGACGTGTTCAGTTCCAGCGGCCGTGGCCGCTGAAACCGAACCTGCATTCTAGCAAAGGTGTGCTGGACAGATCTCATCACCATGGAGCATGATGCCGTTCACGGTGCTGCTGCGGCCGACCATGGCGCGTCGGGAGAAGCGACGGTATGAGGTGGCTGGCGCAGGAGAACGAACATGACCGGGAGAACACGATGAGAACACGACGGCTCGTGCTGCCACTTCTGGCAGCGTGCCTGGTCCTGGCCGCGTTGCCGGTGTCAGGGAGTGAAGGTGATCCTGACGCCGGCTGGCCCGCCTGGCGTGGCCCCCGGGCCACCGGCGAAGCGCCGGCCGCCAACCCGCCGTGGACCTGGAGCGAAACGAAGAACGTGCGCTGGAAGGTGGCCATCCCCGGAAAGGGGCTGTCCACGCCTGTCATCTGGGGGGAGAAGATCTTCCTGACCACGGCGGTTCCCGCCGGTCTGCGCCCCGACCCGGAGGCGGTGGCCAGGGCCGAAGCCGATCTGCCGGAATGGCGCCGGGACAGTGGTGTGGCGCCTGACCATGTGCAGAAGTTCACGGTCCTGGCCCTGGACCGGAACAGCGGTGCGCTTCTCTGGCAGCGGGTGCTGCGGGAAGAAGCACCCCACGAGGGTACTCACGCTGATGCCAGCTGGGCGTCGGCGTCAGCGGTGACGGACGGAGAGATCCTGATTGTCTCGTTCGGCTCGCATGGCATCTATGCCCTGGACCTGAACGGCGGCCTCCTGTGGCAGAAAGACCTGGGCGATATGAAAACTCGCCGTGGTTTTGGTGAGGGGGGAACCCCGGTGCTGGCAGGAGATACCCTGGTGATCAACTGGGATCACGAGGGTCCCTCGTTCATCACGGCTCTCCATCGTCGAACCGGCAAACTTCTCTGGCGTCGCGAGCGTGACGAAGTCACATCCTGGTCGAGTCCTGTGGTCGTTCAGGCAGGCGGAAAATCGCAGGTGGTGATCAATGCCACCACGCGCACGCGAGGCTATGATCTGGCCACAGGCGATGTGGTCTGGGAGATCGAGGGCATGACGGTCAACACGATTCCTTCGCCGGTTGCGGCCGCCGGCCGCCTTTTCGTGGCCAGCGGCTTTCGGGGTGCCATGCTCCAGGCCATCGATCTGGAGAAAGCCCGCGGCCATCTTGATGGTCAGCCAGGCGTGGCCTGGACCTACCAGCGGGACACTCGCTATGTTCCATCCCTGCTCCTGGCACAGGGGCGCCTGTACTTCCTCAAGGGCAATACAGGCATCCTGACCTGTCTGAACGCCGCCAGTGGCGAAGAGCTCTTCTCCCGCCAGCGCCTCCCCGAGATCGACAGTGTTTACGCCTCGCCGGTAGCCGCCGGCGGACGTGTCTATATCACCGGGCGCCACGGCACGACCGTTGTCCTGGAAGCTGGAGACGCCTTCCAGGTTCTGGCCGTCAACCATCTGGATGATGCCTTCGACGCGTCGGCCGCCGTGGCGGGGGATGAGATCTACCTGCGCGGGCGCAAGTCTCTCTACTGCCTCGCCACGGAGACAGCCCCTTGAAATCCCTGCGGACGATTCCCGGTCAGGTTCCGCTTCAGCCGGTGGTGTCGTTCCCGCAGATCTTCACCTGGTCCTCCCTGTTGGGGACCATGCACAGGAATTCAAAGGGAGCCTCCAGGACCTGGTAATCATGGCGGGCCCCGGCCGGGATGTAGAGGACCGTTCCGGCCTCCACCTGAAAAGTTCGGTCTTCGATGGTGACCCGGGCACGGCCGCGCAGCACATACTGTTCATGCTCCACCGTGTTGGTGTGGCGTGGCATGCCGCCGCCTTCGCCCATGATGAAACGGCGCATGGCAAAATGGGGAGCGCCATCCTCAGGACCCAGGAGCACCTGCATGACCGTCGCCGTGCCCGCGTCAACAGTCCGGCGCGGGACGTCATCCATCTTCCTGACCACGCCGCCGGTGGTTTTGTTCATGATGGATTCCTCCGTGAATTTGACAGGGAGCAGCATACCCCAGGAGGAGAGGGCTCAGAGCGGTTTTTTCCCGGAGACACCGGGACTGGGCCCCACACGCCGGGTGGTGCCCCATATGCGCACCCGCTGACCCTGGCGCAGTGCCGCCACCGGGTAAAATGTGCCCCGCCACCTGATGCCGCCCTGGCGGCCGCAGTGGAGGCCGGAGAGGAGCAGGGCCCAGCTCAGAATGAGGAGCCCCACCGGGGTGAAGAACGACGGCGCCCACTGGAGGCCGAACCGCCGCCGGCCCAGAAGTGCGCAGAGGGGCGGCGCCAGCAGTGCGGCTGCTCCCACAGCCGCTATCCCGGCAGGCAGGCCGGGCCACCAGGCCAGCAGGGGAGCCAGAGCGAACGCGGCCATGGCGAGAGCAGCAAGCAGGGCCCGGGTTGGGCGATAACCGGCCACCACACCGTAAGTGTTCTTCTCCAGACCCCGTATCATGGCGGGGACATGGGGATACCAGGCCAGCCCGACCTGCCCGTGGCCGGAAACGATCATGGTTTTCCCGCCTGCGTCCTTGATCATCTGGGCCAGACCCAGGTCGTCAGCCACTTCCATCCGCAACCAGGAGAACCCGGGTGTTCTCGCCAGCAGACTGCTCCTCACCAGGTTGAAGGCGCCCACGCCCATGGAGTGGGAAGAGTTCGGATCGCGGAGTTTCTTCAGGTGCAGGCCCGCCAGCAGGTGCGCGCCGAACGTGCCCGCCGCCACCCTCAACCAGAACGTTCCACCCAGAAGATCGGGGAACGCCGTCAGGTGATCGACGTTTTGACGGACGGCCAGGCCCACCGCGAGGGCCAGGGTATCCGGCGCAAAGCGGACGTCAGCATCCGAGAACAGGACCCACTCTCCATCTGCCTCCTGGAGGCCGCGGGCCAGGGCATGCGGCTTGCCGAGCCACCCGGAGGGCAGATGATCGATACGCAGGGGGAGCAGGCGGGCGTCATCTTGTGCCAGCTGGCGCGCGATGACGCCGCTGGCGTCACTGGAACGATCGTCCACGAAGATGATCCTGAAGTCGGGGTAGTCCGAAGCCAGGAGCGAGCTCAGGGTCCCGTGGAGAGCTTGAGCTTCGTCACGGCCGGCGATCACAACGGTGATCCGCGGCGCGGATTTCGGGTCTACCCTGGGTCCCTGGGCCAGATCGTGCAGATGGGCCAGGTTCCAGGCGAGACGGGCGTAAATCAGCAGCCAGGCCAGGCAGAGAGCCAGGATGGCCGCGTTGGTGAGCGCGAAGAGAGCGCCCAGGAGGAATTCACCGAGGTGAAGGATGGGATTGCCTGCCTTTCTGTCCGCTCGTTGTTCTGGCTTCTGCCGGAGCGGGCCGCTCCTGTCCTCTGTGAAGCGGCCATGCAGATAGGATAGTCTTTCCAGGGGAATGGGCGGCGCTGTTGAGAGTCTTCAGAAGGAGGACACTGGACAGAGGTACTGGCCCGGGGAGAAGGTCTGTGAAGAGACGTGAAGGGCGACATTCTCTCATGGCCCTGCTACTGGGTCTCCTGCTGGCCGGTTGCTCAGCCGCCGCCGGCGGGGACGCCGGTGCCGGTTCGCGGCAGGAGAACGACCGGGCGCTGGCCACCTTCGCCGGAGGATGCTTCTGGTGCATGGAAGCGCCCTTTGAAAAACTGGCCGGCGTGACGGAAGTGATCTCGGGATATGCCGGTGGAGATCAGGTGGACCCCACTTATGAACAGGTTTCCCGGGGAGAAACCGGTCATGCCGAGGCCATTCAAGTCCATTATGAGCCGTCGCGGATCACCTACGAAGATCTGCTTCAGGTGTTCTGGCGCCAGATTGATCCCACCGACGGCGGCGGCCAGTTCGTGGACCGAGGCTACCAGTACCGGAGCGAGATATTTTTCCATGACGAGGCCCAGAAGGCGGCGGCGGAACAGTCGCGCGCGGAACTGGCGGCCTCGGGCCGTTTCCCGAAGCCCCTGGTGACCGGCATCACCCATCTCCGACGGTTCTATCCGGCCGAGGCGTACCATCAGGATTTTTACAGGAAGAGTCCCGGCCGCTACCTCGCCTACCGCACAGGTTCCGGCCGCGACGAGTACCTGGACCGTTTATGGGGGGCCGAGCGTCATTTCGAGCCGCGGGGAGAGGCGATTTCCCGGCCCGAGGGTTATACCCGGCCTTCCGACGCGGAACTCCGCGCCCGTCTCACGGACCTGCAATACCGGGTCACCCGGAATGAGGCGACCGAACCGGCCTTCAACAATGCTTACTGGGACAACGAGAGGAACGGGATTTACGTGGATATTGCCTCCGGTGAGCCGCTCTTTTCCTCCCGTGACAAGTTCAAATCAGGGACCGGGTGGCCCAGTTTCAGCCGTCCTCTGGAAGAGAAGTACCTGGTGGAGAAACTCGATTTCGGCCTTGGCATGCCCCGCACCGAAGTGCGCAGCCGCATGGGGGAGTCTCACCTGGGGCATGTCTTTCCCGATGGCCCCGAGCCCACGGGACTGCGCTACTGCGTCAATTCCGCCGCCCTGCGCTTCATCCCGAGGGAGAAAATGGAAGCAGAAGGCTATGGCCATTATCTCTTCCTGTTCGCTGACCAGGATCCTCGCTGACGATTCAGCAGCTCGCGGCAGGTGCAGGAGGGTCCCGGCCGGCGGAGGTACAATATGGCTGTGAAACACGGTGGCAAAAAGTGGCTCCTTTACGGTTGCTTCGGCTGCCTGGGTGTCGCTGCTTTTCTCATCATGATCGTCGTGGGTTTCGTGGGCATCGCGTTCATGCAGATGAGCCCGGAGGACCTGCAGCAAGAAACGATCACCCCGGTACTCCCGTCCCAGGCCATCTTGCCTGGCTCTCTGGAATTCGTCCCCGGAAGGCCTGCTGCGGCA
>SMYD01000132.1 GCA_004356015.1 Acidobacteriota bacterium
GTCGCCCTCCTCCACCTCAGCCAGGGCCGATACATATTGCATCTCCACCCGGTTGACATCCCGGCCGACCACCATTCCCTGCACCCGTGTGCGGGCCACTACGGCGGCGGCGGCACTGGATGGATCGGTGATGAACTGCACTTTGCTCATTCCTGAGGATGCCGCCGTGATCCGCCCCACAACACCCGCCGGTGTGATCACGCCGTCGTTCACCCGGATGCCGCTCCCGTGGCCGCGATTGAGGACGGCCACCCGGAAAGGGCCTGCCAGTTCCAGACTGATGACACGGGCCGCCAGGGTGGGGCGCTCCACCCGGCCCTGCAAGTCCAGCAGGCCCCGCAGGCGTTCGCCCTCCCGGTCCGCCTCCTGAAGCAGTTGGTTTTCGACCTGAAAATGCACCAGACGCCGCTTCAAGGCTCGGTTTTCTCGACTCAAGTCCTGCAAATGAAGATAATTACGCCAGATCGAGCCAAACCCGTCCACCAATCCGGCACTACTGCGGGCAACCGGTGAGCAGATGGCCAGCAGGGTCGTCTGCAGGCGGACGCCGGCGTCGGGAACCCGCACCTGGAAGGACAGCAGGAGCAGGAAGGACACCAGGAGAAACACGACCAGAACCGGTGTCCGGTTCTCGCTGAAGAAGCTCATCATCCCGGGAACCCGGTGACTCCTTCAGCGCAGATCAGTCGAGGGCGACCTTGCGCAGTAAATTGAAGTCGTTGAGCATCATGCCGGTACCCAGCGCCACCGACGATAACGGATCGTCTGCCAGGGAGACGGGCAGGCCTGTCTCCTCCCGCAAACGCTTGTCCAGGTTCTTGAGGAGAGCGCCACCGCCAGTGAGAATGATGCCCTTGTCCACGATATCGGCGGACAACTCCGGTGGCGTCTGCTCCAGAGCCACCCGCACCGATTCGATGATGGAACTGACCGTCTCGCTGAGGGCCTCGCGGATCTCCTCGTCGGAGACCAGAAGGGTCTTGGGAACCCCCTCCACCAGGTCGCGGCCCTTGATCTCCATGGTCATCTCCTCCTCGAGGGGAAATGCCGAGCCAATGCGTATCTTGATCTCCTCGGACGTGCGCTCGCCGATCAGCAGGTTGTACTTGCGCTTGATGTAATGAATGATGGCGTCGTCCATCTCATTGCCGGCGATGCGGATCGTACGGGAGTAAACGGTCCCCGCCATGGAGATGATGGCAACGTCGGTGGTGCCCCCGCCGATATCCACGATCATGTTGCCCGACGGCTCGGTGATGGGAAGGCCGGCACCGAGGGCGGCGGCCATGGCTTCCTCCACCAGGAAAACCTCCGAGGCCTTGGCCTTGTAGGCTGAGTCCCTCACCGCCCTCTTCTCGACCTGGGTGATCTCCGAAGGCACACAGACAACGATGCGCGGACGCACCCCCAGCCGCCGGTTATGAACCTTGCGGATGAAATAATCCAGCATTTTCTCGGTGTGCTCGAAATCGGCGATCACGCCGTCTTTCATCGGCTTGATGGCCACGATATTGGCCGGCGTGCGCCCCAGCATCTCCTTGGCTTCCCGCCCCACGGCCTCGACCCTGCCGGTCTTCTGGTTCACGGCCACGATGGAGGGTTCGGAGAGGACGATTCCCTTCCCACGGACATAGACCACCGTGATGGCCGTACCCAGGTCAATACCCAGATCATTGGAGAAGAGAGAGAGGAGCGAACGGGGATTCCAGGACATTCAGGCAAGATCCTTGCCGGCGGCTCGGCGTTCATGGGGATGATAGTGGATCGCCACCCATGACGACCCGTGACCTGCTGCGCGACGGCGCACAGTTTACACGACGGGACGGACGGCTGCCAGAAGCAGTGTCCGTTGTTCAGGAGGCCGACAAAACACCGTTCTTCCCCGATTCTTTGACCTGGTACATGGCGGCGTCGGCCTGATGAATCAGTTCGTCGCGAGTACTCCCCTGCTCGGGAAAACTGGCGACTCCCAGGCTCGCAGTGAGGCTCACCTGAAGACCCATGTCGCCGAGGAAGGTCGCCTCGGCGATCCCCCGGCGAATGCGCTCGGCGATGACGGCGGCGCCCCGGGGTCCTGTCTGCGGCAGGATCACGACGAACTCATCGCCGCCATAACGGGTGACCATGTCGATCTCGCGCACCATGCGCTTCAGAACCTGCCCCACCTCGGTGAGGGTCTGGCTGCCGGCCAGATGCCCGAAGCGATCGTTCACTGTCTTGAAACCATCCATGTCCAGGAACACCACGCTCACCGGCAGGTTGTAGCGCCGACAGCGCTTGAGTTCGCGGTACAGAAAGCTGTTGAGATAACGGACGTTGTGCAGACCGGTGAGATCATCGGTGATCGAGAGATGTTCCATCTTTTTGAAGAGAATGGCGTTCTCGAGGGCGATGGCGGCCGGCTCCATGAGCAGGGTGACCAGGGACTGGTCGGCGGGCGAGAATGCCCCTCCGGGTTGCCGGTTCACCAGCTTCACAACGCCTATGACCCGCCCACGGCAGACCAGGGGCACGGCCATGACCGAACAGCTCTCCACGCCGATGAAGCGGTCGAAATCAGCGTCAAAGAGGGCATGGGCGCGGAAATCATTGAGAATGATGGGGCGATGGCGGCGGAGGACGGCGCCCTCGATGCCGTGATCCAGGGAAATGGCATACCGATGCCCCGGCAGGCGGGTCGCGTGCCCGGCGCGCTCGAAGACCAGCTTGTCCTCTCGTTCATCCAGCAGGTAGAGGCACCAGAGGTCACAGGGTACCGAGGACCGCGCCCGGTCCATGACCACCTCCATGACCCGCGACGGCTCCAGGACAGAATTGGCTGTTTTGATGATCTCGACGAGATGAGTCAGTTTCTCATGTTCCCGGCGGGCTTCCTCCCGGGTTCGCCGGATCGACTCCAGGGCCTCAGCCAGAAGGCACTCACGGCGGACCGTCTCCGCCAGAAGGCCGTTGCTCACCGGACCCTGGAGATGAGTGCTGCAGCCAAGTCTCCGCGACAGGGGACTCAGGTCCTTCGCCACTCCCCCGGCGGCAAGAGAGATGACCGTCAGGCCGCCGTCCTGACTGCGCAGGCGTTCCACCTCCGCCGGCAAGGTGTCGGTCGCCTCGGAAATGGGAAAGACCACCGCGGCGACCTTTTCATGGGCCGCCGTCGCATCCAGGCCTCCGGGAGTGATGACCCGGATCCGCGCATGGCGACAATCCTCCACGAGGCCGGAGGCCGGGGGAAGATCCCCGTCGCGGGCCTGAAGGACAGCGATGATGCCGTCCCCGGCACCCTGGAAGCACGCGTTCACCTTGCTAGAAGACCTCCAGATAGGCCTCACGACGCGCCACGGTCTCATTGCCGGCCGGATCCTGAGCGATGATCTCCAGCAGGTTGCGACCATCCCGATGCAGGCGAACCACCGCCGTGAAGGTCCCGTCCTCGTAGACATCAACTTTCAGGTTGTCGACCCAGAGATTCGCATCCGGCTCGGTGCGCCCATTGATGATGACCATGCTGCCCGCCTGCAGGAACTCCGACACTACAAGCAGGGGTGGGGTGGTGTCCCTGGCCAGTTCGCTCTCGGGTCCGGCGATACGGAACTCGGAGACATGGCTGAACTTCCCGGCTTCCCCGCTCCCGTCCAGTGCCGCAACCCTCCAGAACCAGGTCCCGGTTTCCAGGTTGTTCAACACGGCCTGGGTGGTGTCATGAAGCAACCGGTCCTCGATGGGGCCGGACATGAGGCTGTCGCGGCCGACCTGCAGCTTGTAGCCCCGCGCGCCCGGCACTTCACTCCAGACCAGGCTGGTCGCGGGCAGGTGGTCATCCGGGGTGAGAAAGATCTTGTGGTCTCCAGGTGCCAGTTGACGGGGCGAGGGGAGAATGGCCTCCTTCCGCCCGAATTCACCTTCCCCGGCGACCTGGATACGCTCCGCAGCCTTGAGGACAACCGATTTTTCACCGGAGGCCAGGAAGGCCTCGCCGGCATGCACTGTGACCCGTGTCGCTCTGGTCCCGGCATCGTAATCGACTTCGAATTCCGAGGGCGATCCTGTCATGGCCCGGGCTGTGGAATTTTGCGTCGTGACCTCGTGGAACGAACCTTCCACGTTGGAACCAGACGTCCTGGAGAGCACACCGCCGACCTTCAGGCTCTCTGTCACCCGTACCCGCCGGGTGCGGGGATCGGTGCTCAGGGCGGTGATCTCCACCAGGGACCCGGGTTTGATCGTTGTGATGGATCCGTCGAAATAAATGATCTGGGCGACTCCACTGGAGGATGTCTTGATGGCGTCTCCCACGCGCAGAGGACTGTCCGGATCTGCGACATCCCAGATCAGGCTTCCGGCCCGCTTGACCTGGACACCACCGTTGAACTTGTAAAAACGGGCTTCGGTCCGGGTGGTTTCGCCGGAGCGGGCGATATCAATGACCTTCTGGGAGTTGTTGCGGCTGAGTATCGCCTTGACCCTGGCCTCCTCGAAGCGCTCCTCGCCGAAGAGGATGCGGCTCTGAGTCAGGTGTTCCCGGGCTTTCTCGCGGATGGGCGCCAGTTCCGGTCCGCCGCGGTAGGCGGCCGCATCCCGATAAAGGGATT
Source organism: Acidobacteriota bacterium (assembly GCA_004356015.1). GTDB lineage: Bacteria > Acidobacteriota > Polarisedimenticolia > SMYD01 > SMYD01 > SMYD01. The sequence continues at coordinate 4,587 of SMYD01000132.1, forward strand.
CCGCCTTCTCGATGCTGCGCAGAGCCAGGGTGGTCGGCGAGTTGGCCTCGGTGAAGTGGCTCCAGACGAGCCAGCCACCCACGGCGAGACCGGCGATGGCCAGGACAAGCATCATCACGGACCGGTACCGGACACTCACCCAATCGAGGTTGAGGCGACGGTCACGGTTCACAGACGGGTTCCTTCCGGCCCTGGCGGGCGGCGATCCTCCGGACACAGCCCCGTCCTGGGGACCTTCCGGCGGGTCCTTCCCGGGCGCGGCAAAATATAGGGCCGGGCAGGTCCCAATTCAAATACGTTATTGACAACTACCGGACCGGGAATCAGGCATCTTTCCCTTCCCCGTATGCGAACCTTTGAGTACACTGTTGGTTTGGGCTGAGCGGGATCACGCCCCGGAGAGAATCATGCTGAAGTTGATGAGGGACAACCTGAGATCGCTGTCCTGGGTTCTGGCCTTTGTGGTCGCGACCTTCGTATTCGCCACTTTTGCCGACTGGGGCGGCAAGGGAAACTGGATGGGCGACGGCGCGGGCAGCGGCGGGTGGGCTGCTCAGGTCAACGGCGAGACGATTCCAGTGCGGGAGTTCCTCAACCGAGCCCGCAATCTGGACAACCGCTACCGCAATTTCCTCGGCGAGGCCTACAACTCCAACACACGAAATTTCCAGATAGGCCAGACAGCCATCAACGCATTGGTTCAGGAGAAAATCATCCTGGGTCATGCACGGGAGCTGGGGCTGGTAGCGACCCCTCAGGAGATCAGCAGGGCCATCCAGACCGACCCCTCTCTCCAGGGCGAGAGCGGTTTCATCGGCAAAGACCGTTACAAGTCGCTGCTGCGTTCCAGCCGCATGGATATGGCCACTTATGAAGGCAACGTCGCCAGTCAGATTCTGCGGCGGAAGTGGGAGCAACTCCTCACCGCCGACATTGCCGTGAGCGACGACCAGGTGGCCCGGGAGATCCGCAGCCAGGATGAAACCGCAGATGTGGTCTACGCCCAGTTTCAGCCGGGTGCATTCGAAGAGGACATCGAGATCTCCGACGCAGACCTCGCCACCTTCTTCGGCGAGCAGGAAGAGCGCTATAGCCGGGGCGAGGGACGTTCCTTTGATCTGCTGGTGTTCGATCGACTGCGCGCCCAGTCCAGAATCGATGTGAGCGAGGAAGATTCCCGGGCCCAGTACGATGCCTCCCTGGCCTCCCGATTCACCATCCCCGAGCAGCGTCGCGCCAGCCACATCCTCATCAAGACCCGGAGCGGAGCCCAGGACAACGACTATAAGGCCGCCCGCCAGAGAGCGGCGGCCGCTCTGGCCCGGGCCCGGAACGGCGAGGATTTCGCCACCATTGCGTCAGAGTTGTCCGAAGATACGACCGCGGCCAACGGTGGGGATCTTGGATTTTTTCCCCGTGGGGTCATGACCATCCCTTTTGAAAAGGCGGTCTGGAGCATGGAGAAGACCGGTGACCTCAGCGAGGTCGTTCAGAGCCAGTTCGGCTATCACATCATCCAGTTGACCGGCATCCAGGAAGCCCGCCTCAAGCCGTTCGAGGAAGTGCGCGACGAGCTCGAACAGGAGATCTCCTTCTCCAGGGCCGGCGAACAGGTCCAGCTCGAAGCAGAAGCGTTTGTCGAGGCGGTGAGCAGCACCCAGGCCGGCTTCCTTGATGAGACCGCCCGCCGGTCCATCGTGGCCACCGACTCGGGAGTCATTCACCAGGGAGAGCCGATCCCGGGCCTGGGCGCCAATCCCGAAGTGGAGAGAGCCCTGTTCAGCCTGGCTCTTGACGAAGTCTCGACACCATTGCCCGTCGCTCGCGGCTACGTGGTCGCCCGCTTCCGTGAGAGCAGCCCGGGAGGGCCGCCTCCCCTGGACGAGATCCGCGGCACCGTGGAGAGCGATCTGCGCCGGGAGAAGGCTGAAGCCCGGGCTCTGGCCAGAGCCCTCGAGGTTGCCGGCGCTGCGGCGGGCAAGGACCTGACGGTCATAGGTGAGGAGATGGGGTTTGAAACCGGCGACGCTGCCGGCGTGCGCCGCGGGAGCCCGGTGGGTTCCCTGAGAACCGACCCTGCCCTGGAGGAAGCCATTTTCAGCGTCGAGGTCGGCCCTGTCCAGGGCCCCCTGGACCTGCCCGGCGGGCCCGTGGTCTTCACGGTGACCTCCCGGGTGGAGATCGGTGATGATGAAATCAAGGCCCGGGCCGGTGAAGTTCGACAGACCCTGCTGGCCGGGCGCCGGCAGCAGATGCTGTCGGCCATCATCCGTGAATTACTCAAGCAGGCCGACGTGGCCTACAACACCGAGGTGATCCAGCAGGTGGACAACCCGGTGCAGTCGGCCAGCGGCACCTGACCCACCGGGGATGACCGTCCCGTCATCACGGTCGCGATAAGGGAATCCCAATCCGGAGGTACGCCGCCCCTACGGTACTACCAGGGGTGGGAATGACTCTTGCAATCTACCCTCCGGGCACGGTTCGCCCTCGGCAAGGATGCCGCCGGACCGGCAGGAGGAGAGCGTATGATCGTCCCAGCGGCCGAGAGGAGTTTCGAGAAGGGATTGGCCTCCCTGCGCACCGGCGACTCCCTGGAGGCCATGGCTTACTTCGAGGCCGCTCTCCGCCAGCACCGGGCCAACACCCAGGCCCGGCCCCACATGAGATACCAGTCGTTTTTCGGGCTGTGCATGGCTCGCCTCAGGGGCAACCGGAAGAAGGCCATGCGCCTCTGCCTGGAAGCCGCCGACGCCGAGTTCTACAACCCGGAAGTCTTCCTCAATCTGGGACGGGTGGCCCTCATGACCGGCGCCCGGCGCGTTGCTCACCAGGCCTTTCAGAGGGGACTCCACCTGGACCCGGGGCACCGGGAACTGCGCGCCGAACGCCGCGAGATGGGGGTCCGCAAGCGCCCTCTCTTTGGCTTCCTGCAACGAACCAGCTCCCTCAACAGGGTTGCCGGCAGGCTGCGCCACAGCAACGGCTAGAATGTGGGCAATGGCCCGCATCCTCCTCCTGTCCCCCTACAATGGCGGCTCCCATAAGGCCTTCGCCGAGGGTCTGGAGACTCATTCCCGCCATGAGATCGATCTCCTGACCCTTCCCGACCGCTTCTGGAAGTGGCGGATGCGCGGTGCCGGCATGCTGCTGGCCTCCAGGGTCCGACGGCGCCGACGGCAAGACTGGGACCTGGTCATGGCTTCCGACATGATGAATCTGGCGGAGTTCAGGGCGCTCTCCGGGCTGGCCGATCGGCCGCACGTTCTGTATTTCCATGAGAACCAGATGGACTACCCCCTGCCTGAGCATGACCAGCCGGACCTTCACTTCGGTTTCATCAACCTGGCCTCGGCCCAGGCGGCGGAACGACTGATCTTCAACTCCCGCACCCACCGGGAAGCCTTCTTTGCCGCCGTACCAAGGTATCTGGCCGCCATGCCCGATTGTCCACTTCCTGACCCGGTGCCCTCCCTCAGGCGCCGCAGCCGGGTGCTGCCGGTCGGCTGTGACCTCCACTGGCTGCGGCGCCACGCCGACCGGGGCGCCCGGTCCGGCCCACCCGTGATCCTCTGGAACCATCGCTGGGAGTTTGACAAGGACCCGGACCTGTTCTTTTCGGTCCTGGACGGACTGGCCGCCGCCGGCCTGGACTTCCGCCTCATTCTCGCGGGGGCCTGCTCCCAGGTGAAGCCGAAGCCATTTCTTGCTGCCCGCCGGCGCCATCACCATCGGATCCTGAGTTATGGTTACGTTCCCAGCCGCCGCGACTACGCCCGGCTTCTGGGCAAGGCCGATATTGTCATTTCCACTGCCCTGCAGGAGAACTTCGGTGTTGCCGTCGTGGAGGCGATCGCCTGTGGCGCCTGGCCCCTCCTACCCCGGCGCCTGGCCTACCCTGAAGTCCTGCCCGCGTCCTGGCATGAAGCCTGCCTCTACAGCAGCCCCGCGGATCTGGTCAAACGGCTGGAAGCGCTGCTGCGCACGGGCTTGCCTCCTGCCGCTGAGCAGGCGAAGCTGGCTGAGGATATGCTGCGCTACGACTGGTCGGCCCTGATCGGGTCGTTTGATGATCTGCTGGCAGGCATGATTTCTCAGGAGGGGTCGCCCAGCCATTGAACCCAACCTTTTACGGTGTTAATCTGAAAGCGCCATCGAAGAGGCTTGGGTGGCGGGTGAAATTTTTTTCACCAGGTTCCTGGGAGGATTGCCAAAATGAAGAAGTCTCGTCTGATCACCTCTATTCTCTCGCTGGTCCTGCTGGTCAGTCTGGCGGGCGTCACCGGATGCAAGAAGAAGCCGCCTGTGGAGCCCACCCAGCCGGCGCCGCCACCGGCTGCGGAACCTGCACCCGAACCGCCGCCACCGCCACCGGCACCCGAGCCGGAGCCGGCACCCGAACCGGCACGCCCCTCTCTGGCAACTCTCAACGCGCAACTGCGTCTGATCCATTTTGACTTCGACAAGTCGGCTATTCGCGAGGATGCCCTTCCGATCCTGGATGCCAACGCGGCTCTCATGCAAAAATATCCCGACCTGAAGGTCGTCATCGAGGGACATTGCGACGAGCGCGGCACCATCGAATACAACCTGGCTCTGGGAGACCGCCGGGCCACCGTGGCCCGCAGCGAGATGTCCGCCCGAGGTGTCGACTCGGGCCGCATTTCGACCATCTCCTACGGCGAGGAGCGAGCCACCGACCCGGGACACAACGAATCGGCCTGGGCCATGAACCGGCGCGCATCCTTCCGGTTCGGCAAGTAACCCTGCCTGACAACGATTTTCCACCAAGGGCCGTCCTCAAGGGGACGGCCCTTGTACTGTCAGGCCATGGCTTCCTGCACGCGCAGATAGAGCGCCCCGGTCGCCTCCACATCGGCCCGGCAGTAGTCGGCGATCTCCTGCAGCCGTCCCTGGGCATAGGCTTCCCCGACCTTGTCGCCTGACATGGCCTGCTTGGGAGATGCGATACCGAAGACGGAGCAATAGAAGTCAAGGCTGCCATGACGCCAGGCCCCGAAATTGCTGAGAACCTCGCGCAGATCATAATGGGGATGACGGGAGAAGCGACGGCAATCCAGGGCCAGCGAGGGTACGACGCCCTGAATTGCCGAGCGCATCTTCAGGTAGGGATAATCGAACTGCTTGCCGTTGAACGTGATGGTCAGATCGAAGGCCTTCACCAGTCCCCAGAACTCCCGCAGCAGGTCCCCTTCGTCATCCGAGGCAAGCACCCTGCTCTGTTTCGAATCGGGATTGTGCATGCCAATGACAATGACCTTGCCAGTGGGCCCCCAGAGAGAGAACCGCCGCTCGGCTTCCCGGCGGCGCTCATCATCCATCTCGGTTCCCGGAGGCCCGGGATCAAACCAGCCCAGGAGCTTGTCATGGAAACGCTCGTCCAACGCCGACAACGGCTGGCCAACGGTCTCGATATCCACCACGGTGCGATTCATGGTCATCTCCCTCTTTTCAGCTCATCATAAAGACACGGCCGGCATGGAGGCAACCACCCCCGGCCTGCCGAAAATGGCCCCTGGGATGAACGAGGCGACACCGTCTGGCTTCCACGGGGGTCAGCGCGGTAAGATCAGCCCGTGACTGATTCTTACGAGGCCCTGCCCTATTGCCCTTCACCATTCGCCTACACCCGCCGGCCGACCCGGGTGGTGCAGGTCGGCGATGTGGGGATCGGCGGCGATAACCCCATTCGCGTGCAGTCCATGACCACACCGGCCACCACCGACGTGGCCGCCACCGTGGCCCAGATCGAGCGACTGGTGGCGGCAGGCTGCGAGATCGTCAGGGTCACGGTCCCTTCGGCTGCTGACGCCGAGGCTCTGCCCAGGATCCGGGCAGGCATGAAAGAACGATCCCTGAGAGTGCCCCTGGTGGCGGATATCCACTTCTCTCCCCAGGCCGCCCTCCTGTCCGTGCCTCACGTCGAAAAAGTGCGCATCAATCCCGGCAACTTCGTCGACAAGAAACGCTTTGATGTGCGTGAATACAGCGATGAGCAGTACAGTGCCGAACTGGAGCGCCTGCAGGAGAAGCTGACCCCCCTGGTCCAGGCCTGTGCAGAACGGCAGGTGGCGTTACGCATCGGCACCAACCATGGGTCCCTCTCTGACCGCATTCTGAACCGCTACGGGGACACGCCCCTGGGCATGGTGGAATCGGCTCTGGAGTTCGTTCGCATCTGCCGGCGCCTGGATTTCCACGACATCATCCTGTCCATGAAAGCCAGCCACACCATGGTGGCCATCCAGGCGTATCGGCTCCTGGCGGCGCGCATGGATGCAGAGGGAATGGATTATCCCTTCCATCTGGGCGTCACCGAAGCCGGCGACGGCGAAGACGGGCGCATCAAGTCGGCCATCGGCATCGGTGCGCTGCTGGATGATGGCATCGGTGACACGGTGCGTGTCTCCCTCACGGAAGACCCTGTGGCGGAGATCCCTGTGGCCCTGGCTCTGGTGCGGCCCTACAATGAGCGTTCCTCGCCGGTCATCGCTCCCACCCTGTCCGGAGTGGAAGAGACACGCAGGCCTTACGACTACCGCCGGCGCCGGGCCGCCACCGTGTCCATCGGTGGCGTGACCTGCGGTGGCGACGCCCCCATCCGGGTTGAGAACCTTCTCTCCGCCCCGCCGGCCGATGAAGCAACCACCCGCCGTATCCTGAATCTCCTGACCCGGGCCGCCGGCACCGATACCCCGTGTGAAATTCTGGAAGTCGTGGTCAGCCGGCCCGGTCAGGTGAGTGACATGGAGCGTCTGGTGGACCTGGCCGCCGAACTGGCCCCTGACCTGGCCATCGCGGCCCGCCCCACGGCAGCCTTCCTCCAGGCTGAAGCCCACGGCACCTTCGCCCACCTGATCCGCCGCGTACAGCGTCTCGCCTTCAGGGTGCATGCTCCCCTGGACGAGGACGGACTGCTCAAGCGCGGCATCGGCCTGGATCTGGCCGGCATGGCCGGCCGCCCCATCTGCTGGGTGCTGACGCCGGCGATGCCGGGGACCCACGCCGACGTGGCGGCCCACCTGGCCGTGGATCTTCTGGAGCACACGCGCCGGGCCGGCCTGCCCCACACTCAGGTGGCCCTGGAACCGGGATTCGCCCCGGGTGGCGTCAGCGCGTACCGCCTGCTGGCCGAGCGCCTGGCGGCCGCTGGCTTGCACCCCTCACTGATCCTCGTGGACCGGCCGGCTCCCGACGACCAGGACGGCTCCCTGGCCGTGGCCGCGCGGCTGGGTTCCCTTCTCTGCGACGGTATGGGTGACGCGGTCCGGATCGAAATCCGTGACGCCCAGGGCAAGCGCTCGGACACCACCGCCGATCTTGACCGGGCCCGGGAACTGGCCTACACCATCCTGCAGGGCACCCGGGTCCGCATCGTCAAGACCGAGTTCATCTCCTGCCCCTCGTGCGGGCGAACCCTGTTCGATCTGGAGGAGACCACCCGGCGCATCAAGGAGCGCACGCGGCACCTGAAGGGACTGAAGATCGCCATCATGGGGTGCATCGTCAACGGCCCCGGCGAGATGGCCGACGCCGATTTCGGCTACGTGGGCTGGGGGCCCGGCAAGGTGGCTCTCTTCGTGGGCCATGAAATGGTCGCCAAGGACATCGATCTGGCCCAGGCCGACCAACGCCTGGTTCAACTCATCAAGGATAACGGCCGCTGGGTCGACCCGGCTTGAACGGCTGCCAGGCTCCAGCCGGCTTCAGGAACCGTTGCGACCGTTGCCCGGCTTGACTAGCAGGCCTTTCTTCATCAGCACGCCCAGAGTCCGCTCGATATCCACTTCCAGGTCGGCATCGGGGGGGACATCGAAAAAGGTCCGGACTTCGCTGGCGATCGCACTGACGCTGTGCTCACCGTCACAAAGATTCCAGATGAACTCGGCCGTCTCATTGAGAACATGGGACGACTTGCTGAGGTTATCGAAGAGGATCCTCTGGCCACGGACAGCGCGGGTGATCACATCGGACCGACTCCGCGGTTTCATCGTCGTCATCAGCACCCTCCTCCATACAAAGGTATTTGCTACCCGTGGCCCCTTGCCTCGAGAATCGCCTTGGTCAGAGCCGGCACGATCTCGAACTGATCACCGATGATGCAGACATCGGCGACCTCGAATATGGGAGCCTCTTTATCCCGATTGATGGCAACAATATAGCCGGACTGTTTCATCCCCACGATGTGCTGGATGGCTCCTGAAATTCCTGACGCGATATACAACTTCGGTTTCACGGTGATTCCCGACGAACCCACCTGGTGTTCATGGGGAAGCCAGCCGGCATCGGTCACCGGCCGGGATGCTCCCACCTGGCCACCAAGGGCATCGGCCAACTCTTTGATGATACCGAATTTCTCCTTGCTGCCGATAGAACGACCGCCGGCGACGATGATGTCGGCGCTGGCCAGATCCACCTTCCCACTCGCCGGCGCCGATGTTGTTTCAACATATTTCTGGCGTATGGCGCCGGGCTCCAGGCCGATCGCGACCTCTTTCACCGCACCCTGCCCCTGCTCCTCGCAGGGGGGGAAAGCACCCTTCTGAACGGTCACCACCGCCGGTGTGCCATCCAGGGTCATTCTTACCTGGAACTTGCCATTGAACATCAGGCGGGTCCAGACCTTTCCGCCATCCTCCACCGCCACGATCTCGGTGAGGGCCGGCAGGCTGTGAACGGCCGACAACCTGGGCGCCGCATCCCAGCCAAGAGGCGTATGGGAAAACAGCACAATGTCCACGCCCTCAGAGGCCATCAGTCGCTTGAGGGCCGCCGCCCAACCGTCGGCTGTATAAGCGGCCAGGCCGGGGTCCTTGACGGCGTAAACCGTCTCGACACCATGTCCCGCAACCTGGGTGGCCGCCGCCACCGGGTCATCCCCGAGCACGGCGGCGCAGGCCGTGCCCCCGGTGGCTTGAGCCAATTCGCGAGCCAGAGTCACCAGTTCATAGCTGCAATCGCGTACGCGCCCCGCATCGGTCTCGATAACGGTCAGAATCTTGCCGGCCATCACAGCACCCCCGTATTCTCGCGGATTCGCTTCACCAGGGCCAGGGCGATCTCATCCGCCGTACCTGTCAGAACCTCTCCCCCCTCTTTCTTGGGGGGCACGGCCATATCGAAGAAACGCAAGCGCGACCCGGCGGCCCCGACCTGGGAAGGATCGATGCCCAGATCCGCGGGGTCGGGTGTCTTCATCTCCTTGCGCTTGGCGGCCATGATCCCCTTGATGGAGGCGTAGCGCGGTTCGTTGATCCCTGTCTGCACCGTGATCACGGAGGGCAGGGGCAGGTCCACCACTTCCCGGCGGTCCGCTTCGAGTTCTCGCTCCACCCGCACCCCGGCGTCGGTCCTCTCGATCTTCATGGCGCCTGTGGCGTGAGGCATATCCAGAATCCCGGCCAGCAGGACCGGCGTCTGAGCCAGGGTGTCATCGTCGGCCTGGAAGCCGCACAGAACCAGATCGGGCTCGACGGTGCGGATGGCGGCAGCCAGTGCCAGGGCGTTGGCCCAGGGGTCGCCGCCCTGGAACGCGTCGTCCTTCAGGTGGATGGCGCGATCGGCACCGGTGGCCAGGCAGGTCTTGAGCACCTGGGCGGCTCGATCCGGCCCCAGGGTCACCGCAACGACCTCGCCCTCGCCGGCATCCTTGATCTTCAGCGCCTCTTCCAGGGCGTAGCGATCATAAGGATTGAGCCCGAAGTTGATACCGGATTCGAGGATCCAGGTCTTGTCGGCGTTGATCGCGAGAGCAGCATCCGAATCCGGGACCTGCTTCACACATACGACAATCTTCATCTGCCTACCCCCCGCGCGCGGCCGGTCAGCCCCGGGTCCGCGGCACCACCGCGGCCTGTTGATGTACAAAGCGTTGCGGGAAATGGAATGTGAAATCCAGCCCTGGTGGAGCTGACGGGGATCGAACCCGTGACCTCTTGAATGCCATTCAAGCGCGCTCCCAGCTGCGCCACAGCCCCATGTTGAACCAGAATCGCGGATGCTACCAGAGGGCCTGAATAGCGTCAAGAAACCCAACCAATGGGGCCGTGCGGCCTTCGCGACCTCCGGCGGGAATGATATAATGCCCACTTCCGACTTCACGATCCGCGCGCGACCTCATCCTTACGGTCAATCAGGAGAATGCCTTGGCCGCTGGCCTTGAAAGATTCGACCTCACCGTCATCGGCAGTGGCCCGGGCGGTTACGTCGCCGCCATTCGTGCTGCACAGCTTGGCCTCCGGACCGCCCTGGTGGAAAAGGAGAAGGCCCTGGGTGGCACCTGCCTGCATCTGGGCTGCATCCCCACCAAGGCCCTGCTGGAAGCCGCCCACGTTCTTGAGACGGCGCGCCATGCCGATGTGTTCGGCATCCGCACCAGCGAAGTGACCTTCGACTGGCAGGCGGTACAGGCCCGCAAGCAGAAGGTGGTCGATGGTCAGGCCAAGGGCCTGACCTTTCTCATGAAGAAGAACAAGATCCGCGTATACGCCGGCACCGGCGCCCTGGCGGGTCCGGGAAACATCCGGGTGACAGGCGCGGATGGCACGGTCACCGAGCTGTCGACCGACCGGATCATCCTGGCCACGGGGTCCCGTCCCCGGGGCCTGCCCCACCTGCAGCGGGACGGCAAGGTCATTCTCGATAGCGACGATATTCTCAGCCTGGAGGAGATTCCCGAGTCGCTCCTGATTCTCGGCGCCGGGGCCGTGGGGATGGAGTTCGCCTCCATTTTCAGCCGCTTCGGCAGCCGGTGCACCGTGGTGGAGATGCTGCCCCGGGCCCTTCCGGTGGAAGACGAGGAGATCAGCAAGGAGATCCAGCGTTCGTTCCGCAAGCGCAAGATCGACATCCTCACGGGCATGATGGCCGAAGCCATGACCGTCCGGGATGGCCGCGTCACCACACGCCTGGCCCCCGCCGCCGGCGAGGGAAAGATTCGTGAAATCGAGACCCGGATGGCCCTGGTGGCGGTGGGGAGGGCGCCGGTGACAGAAGGCCTGGGCCTGGAAACGGTCGGGCTGACCCTCGAGAAGGGGTTCATCACGGTGGACGACCACCTGCGCACAGATGTGGACGGCATCTACGCCATCGGCGATGTGATCCGCCTGGCCGAGCGCGGACATCCCATGCTGGCTCACCTGGCCAGCCATGAAGGCATGGTCGCCGCCGAGACAGCAGCCGGCACCACAACCCGGCCGCTGAACTACGACCTGGTTCCCTCGGTGACCTACTGTGAGCCCGAAGTGGCCAGCGTCGGCCTGTCCGAGGCCGAAGCGCGCCGGCGCGGCCATGACGTCAGGACATCCCGGTACCCCATGATGCCGGTGGCCCGGGCACGCATCAGCGGCACAACCGACGGCTTCGTCAAGATCGTCGCCGAGGCAAGGTACGATCAGGTCCTGGGCGTCCATATCATCGGGCCACGGGCCACGGAGCTCATCGCCGAGGCCGGGGCCGCTCTCAATCTGGAAACCACCAGTGAAGAACTGATGCGCACGATCCACGCCCATCCAACTCTCTCGGAGGCGGTGGGTGAGGCGGCCCATGGTCTCCACGGACCTTTCATCCATATCTGAATCGGGGGGACCGTTGCCTGAGACAACCTATCTGGAGGCCATCCGCAAGGGCATCTGGGAGGAGATGGAGGCGGATGAGTCGGTTTTCGTCCTGGGCGAAGACGTGGGTGCCTACGGCGGCGCCTTCAAGGTCACCCGCGGGATGCTGGATCGGTTCGGACCTGATCGGGTCCTCGATACTCCCATCTCGGAAGCAGCCATCGTCGGAGCCGCCATCGGCGCCGCCATGATGGGGATGCGGCCCGTGGTCGAGATGCAGTTCATCGACTTCATCGCCTGCGCCTTCAACATGATCACCAACTTTGCCGCCCCCAGCCGTTACCGCACCGGCATCGGCGTTCCCATGGTCATCCGTGGGCCCTCCGGCGGGGGGGTGCACGCCGGCCCTTTCCATTCGGGCAATGTGGAGTCCTTCTTTCTCAATACTCCGGGTCTGAAGATCGTGCAACCATCCACGGCCCGTGACGCCCATGGCCTGATCAAGGCGGCAATCCGCGACCCGGATCCCGTACTCTTCTTCGAGCACAAGCTTCTGTACCGCCATATCAAGGAAGATCTCGCACCCGGCGATGAGATCGTCCCCCTGGGGAAGGCGGCCCTGAGGCGCCAGGGAGACGATCTGACCATCATCAGTTACGGCGCCATGGTGCACACCGCCCTCCAAGCCGCAGCAGAGCTGGAGACCGACGGCGTCGCCACCACGGTTCTGGATCTGCGCACTCTCCTGCCCCTGGACCGTGAGGCCATCCTGGCTGCCGTGGCGCGCAGCGGCAAGGTCATCCTTCTCCACGAAGCCACACGCACCGGCGGCCTCGGCGGCGAACTCGCCGCCATCATCGCCGAGGAGGCGTTCGAATACCTGGATGGCCCCATCATCCGGGTGACACCGCCCGATACACCCGTGCCCTACAGCCCGCCCCTGGAAGATGCCTTCCTGCCCAATGCCACCACGGTGACGGCGGCGGCCCGCAAACTGCTCGACTACTAGAGGAATACCAATGACGACCAAGGTCATCATGCCCCAGATGGGTGAATCCATCGTCGAGGGAACCATCACCAAGTGGTTCAAGAAGGTGGGCGACAGCATCGAGCGGGATGAACCGCTCTTCGAGATCTCCACCGACAAGGTGGACGCCGAGATTCCCGCCCCCGCCGCCGGCATCCTGCTCGAGATCTTCGCCAAGGAAGGCGAGACCATCGAAGTCAACAAAGAAGTCGCCACCATCGGCACCGCAGGGGAGAAGCCTGCCACAGGTTCGGATAGTGCCGCTGCACCGGCACCGGTCAAGACGGAGGAGAAAGCCGCACCACAAGCCGCCAGGCCCGCCGCCCCTGCGGCCACCGGTGGTTCCGGCGGCGATGCCGGCAAAGAAGAACTGCGCCGCACGCGCTCATCACCAGTGGTGCGCCGCATGGCCGCCGAACACGACATCGATATCGCCCAGGTCACAGGGTCGGGGATTTCAGGGCGGGTGACCCGCAAGGACATGGAAGCGTTCATCGCCGCCGGTGGCACGACCACAGCGCAGACGACCACCGCGCCGGCCACCGCCCAGTCCGAGGCCACTGCGGCGCCGGCTGCGCCCACCTTCGGCCCCACCCCGGTGGCCTTCGGTTCCGCGCGCGACCTGCGCGAGCCCATGTCGGTGATGCGCAAGAAGATCGCCCATCACATGATGCAGGCCAAGCAGACGGCCGCCCATGTCCATACCGTTTTTGACGTGGAGCTGACCCGGGTGGGTCGTCTGCGGGACCGCCATAAAGCAGAATTCAAACAGCGTGAAGGGTTCAATCTCACCTGGCTGCCGTTCATCCAGAAGGCGACGGTGGACAGCCTGAGGCGTTTCCCCATCCTCAATGCCAGCATCGATGGCGATGACATCGTCTATCACCGCGACGTCAACCTGGGGGTAGCCGTGGCCCTGGACTGGGGGCTCATCGTCCCGGTCATCGCCAGAGCCGACGCCCTCTCGCTGGTGGGGTTGGCCCGTTCCACCTTCGACCTGGCCACCCGGGCCCGCAGCAAGCAACTCAAGCCCCAGGAGGTGGCGGGCAACACGTTCAGCATCACCAATCCCGGGGGCTTCGGCGGCCGCTTCGGCACGCCCATCATTCCCCAGCCCACGGTGGCCATCCTGGGCATCGGCTGCATCGAGAAACGCGCTGTGGTCCGCGACGACGCCATCGCCATCCGCACCATGTGCACCCTGGTCCTGGGATTCGACCACAGGCTTGTCGACGGCGCTGTGGCCGACCAGTTCATGGCCGATCTCAAACGCCGTCTGGAAGCTGCCCGCTTCGAGGGTCTCGACTGACGCCCATGGCGCCGGTGGTTTCATGATGGGCGCCCTTCTCCTGGCTTACACGCTCATGGTGCTGGTGGCGGCCCCGGTCATGGCCTGGCGGCTGGCCGCCAGCGGCCTGCTGCGCATGACACCCAGAACGGTGATTTACCGCGGCGGCATGACCACGTCCTGGCTCCTGGCACTGGCCGGCACAGCAGTCCTCTGGTGGGAGCAGGACACCTCGCCCGCCCAGGTAGGGCTTGTGGGCCTTCCCCCGGTGGCCGGGGTGGCCTGGTCAGCCGGCACACTCGTTTTCCTCCTTCTGGGAATGGGCCTGTTCGGCCTGTTGCTCAAGTTCCTGCGCCGGGGCGAAAGCCCTGACATCCTCCACCTGATCCCCCGGACCCGCGGCGAGCGCTGGTTGTTTGCCGGCCTGGCCCTCACCGCCGGTGTCACCGAGGAATTCATCTATCGAGGCATCGCCCTGACCTGCCTGAGACGCCTTCCCGGCCTGGATGGCCCGTGGGGGCCATGGCTGGCTGCAGCCCTTGTAGCCCTGGCCTTCGGACTGGGACATGGCTATCAGGATGCCATCGGAATGTTGCGGGCCGGTGTACTGGGGTTTGTACTGGCCGTCCCGCTGCTCCTCAGCGGCAGTCTGCTGCCGGGCATGGCAGCTCATGCCCTCCTCGACCTGGCCCTCCTGGCGCGCTCTCCCGCAAGCGCACGGCGGGCCGCCGCAACACCGCAACCGGACCTGCCGTGATCCAGGCCTCCCGCACCTGCCGCTGGGACTGGCTCGCGCGCGTCCCCTATCAGTCGGGCCTCGATCTGCAGAGCGCCCTGGTCACCCGTCGCCAGGCCGGAACCGTTGATGACACGCTTCTGTTGCTGGAGCATCCGCCGGTGATCACCCTCGGCCGCAGTGCTGCCCGTGACAACGTTCACCTCAGCCCTGCCGTTCTCGAGGAGAAGGGCGTGGAACTGTTCCAGACCGGGCGCGGAGGCGACGTGACATTTCATGGCCCCGGCCAGGTGGTCGGCTATCCCGTCATGGATCTGAATCCGGACCGCCGCGACGTGCACCGGTACATCAGGGATCTGGAGGATGTCCTCATGAGGACGGCCGCCGACTACGATGTGGAGGCGACCCGTGTCCAGGGTCTGACCGGCATCTGGGTGGGAATGGACAAGCTGGCCGCAATCGGCGTGCGCATCAGCCGCTGGGTGACGTCCCACGGTTTTGCGTTCAACGTGGAGACCGATCTCTCATGGTTCGATCTCATCGTTCCCTGCGGAATCCACGGCCGGGGCGTGACTTCACTGGCGCGGCTGCTGGATCGGCCCGTTCCCTGTGAAGAGGTCGCCGCCCGCGCCGCCCGCCACTTCGGGGAGGTTTTCCAGCGCGAAATGGTACGATCGAGCCTCGAGGAAGCATCCTGATGGGCTCACCCAATTCCGGCACAGAACTTCCCACGGCCAGCTCCGGGCAGGAGGGACGTGTCCCCAAACCTCCCTGGCTCCGCATCCGCCTGCGCACCGGCCCGGAGTTTCGCGCCATCAACAGCATGATGTCCGACCTGTCCCTGAGCACGGTCTGCCAGGAGGCGCGCTGCCCCAATATCTATGAATGCTGGAACGAACGGACCGCCACCCTGATGATCCTGGGAGAGACCTGCACACGCCGGTGCAGCTTCTGTTCGGTGGCGTCGGGCCTGCCCCCGGCACCGGACGCAGAGGAACCCGGCAGGGTGGCCGAGGCGGTCAGCCGCATGGGATTGCGCCATGCCGTCCTCACCTCGGTGGACAGGGACGATCTGCCCGACGGCGGTGCCGCTCACTGGGCCGCCGTCATGCGCGCCGTGCGCAAGGCGAATCCCCGGACACGCCTGGAGGTCCTGGTGCCCGACTTCAAGGGCAAGGGGCAGGCCCTGGAACAGGTCCTGGACCAGCGCCCCGATGTCTTCGCCCACAACGTGGAAACGGTTCCACGTCTATACCGCACGGTGCGGCCAGGCTCAGGTTACGAACACTCACTGGCCGTCCTCACGCAGGCCGCCGCCCGCCGCGACCACTGGCCGCTCAGGGTCAAGTCCAACCTGATGCTCGGCCTGGGCGAAACCCGGGAGGAAATCCTGGAAACCATGAGCGAGATCCATGCCCACGGTGCCGAGATCCTCACCATCGGCCAGTACCTGCAGCCTACGGCTGAACAGCAGCCCGTGGCCCGTTACGCCCACCCTGATGAGTTCAAGGCTCTGGCCCGCGCCGGCCGCGAGATGGGCTACTGGCATGTTGAAGCGGGGCCGCTGGTCCGGTCCTCCTATCATGCCGCCAATCATCGTCCGGAGGATCTCACCTCCTGATGTGGCAGCAACCCCCTGCGGATATTTCCCTGCCGGACCGGGTCCCGATCTTTCCCCTGCCCAACCTGGTCTTCTTTCCCGGGACGGTGGTTCCCCTGCACATCTTCGAATCACGCTATCGCCGGATGATTCAGGATGTCCTTGCCGGTGATGGGGTGCTGGCGCTCACCCTTCTCAAACCGGGCTGGGAAGCCCATGACACCGACAGGCCTCCCATCCATCCCGTGGGTTGCGCGGGCCGCCTCCTGGAAGTCACCAACCTGCCGGAAGGCCGCTTCAATGTTCGCCTGGCGGGCCTGGCGCGCGTGCGGCTCGACGAATATGAATCACTCCAGCCATACCGGATGGCACGAGTTGATCTCCTGCCGGAGCAGCTTCCCGTCGACGGTTGTGCAGAGATGCGAGAGGCCCGCAACGACCTCCTGGGGGCTTACGGACTCCTGGTGGCGGAGATCACGGGACGCCAGTCACTGGCCCTGGAAGGGGCGCGCTCGGCCCCGTTCCATGCTCTGGTCAACACTCTGTCGGCCCATCTGGATCTGCCATCCGTGCTCAAGCAGGAGTTGCTGGATGTGGACAGCGTCCTGGAACGCAGCCGGGTGGTCGCCCGGGTCCTGCGCCGTGAACTGATGCGACTGAGCGGGTCCAAGACCGGTGTCAACGGCACAGGAACGCCCACTGTCCACTAGCGAGGTACCGCGCCGCCGGTCAGGATTTTGCGCGTTCTCTGGCGGCCTTTTTCTTGATCTTCTGCCACTCTTTGACCATTTTTTCCAGCGCCTTGTCGATACGCTTGATCATCTTGGCAGGTTTGTCGGAGATGGTGATGTTCTCCGCGATACCTCGCCAGACAAGTTCATTGGAGCTGGCATCCCAGACGTCCACGATCAGGGTGCCGCGCCGGTAGGTGCTGATGGTGGACACGGAGCCGCCTCCGCCGTAGTATCCCCCGCCGTAGTAACCCCTGCCGTAGTAGCCACCATAACCGCCATGCCACCCCCCGGGGTAGCCATAGCCATAAGTGGAGGTGTTGAACACCACTTCCTCCTTGGAACTGGCGTGATAGGTGACCCAGACATCCGGGTCACTCTCCACCTCGAGAGCACCGTTCATGGTGATGTAGTGCTGGATGGCGTTGATGATCCGTGAGTGAAGCAGCGGATTGGATGTGGCAACCGTCGATTCCTCTGACACCCGCCAAGCGAACGTCTTGTTCTTAGTAGCATCGTAGTCCTTGTCGTAGTCGATGTAGATTTTCTGCCCGAAGGCAGGTGCCGCCATGAGGGTGAACGTAGCAAGGACAAGTGCTCCAAACTTCATATGAGAACCTCCCGGTACCGTGGTTGAGTTCGGCCAGTATAGGATAGGCGATCAGAGTGGTATGAGGGGAGAAAGTGGATTCGGGTTGGCGCACCCCCCATTCCGGAGGACAGAACCCAGGAGATCGGGCTGCTTGCTTGAGGAGTGGTACCGAAGCTACACTGCACCGAATCGAGCCTCAGAAGCTGAGTTACCTCAGCTCGACGAGCTCTTGACCGGCGAGACTTGGACAACCTGAAGTTTTAGGCGTTTCAAACATGAACCTCATCTCATCAGCTCCGCGTATGGGGACAACCGTCTCCCTGACGCTCGCAATGGCCCTCATGGGGTCCTGTAGCTGGAAGGTCGGTCCCGACTATGTCCCCCCGGAGGAGGCGGACCTCCCCGACGCTTGGCATGAAGCAGCCGTGGACGGTCTGGCCAAAGGTGAATCATCGATCCAGACATGGTGGCAGGTGCTGGGAGATCCGGTCCTGAATGATCTGATTCGCAGGGCGGGAGCCGGCAATCTCACCCTGCAGGAATCGTTCTACCGTGTCGTGGAGGCCCGGGCTCTGCGCGGGATAGCCACCGGCGAGAAGGTGCCTTCGGTGGACGCGTTCGGATCTTATAATCGCGCTGAGTTCAGCGAAGCCGGTGTCTCACCGGCGGCTCCCGGCTCAGACCCTGTGAATATCTGGAACCTAGGCGCCGGCTTCACCTGGGAACTGGACGTCTGGGGACGCGTCCGGCGCTCGGTGGAATCGGCCACTGCCGGCTTTGAGGCCTCGGTGGAGGATTACCGGGATGTGCTGGTGGGCGTGTTCGCCGAGGTGGCCCTGAGCTACGTGGAGATCCGGGCCCTGCAGGACCGCATCGATTACGCCCACGGCAACATCAAGACCCAGGAACAGACGATGCAACTGACCCAGGACCGCTTCTCGGCCGGGCTGGTGTCATTGCTGGATGTGGCCCAGTCGGAATCGATCTTGGCAGCCACCCGCTCCGAGATTCCGGTCCTGGAGACCGCTCTAGAACTGGCCTACAATCGGCTGGCAGTCATGCTGGGCCAGCACTCCGGCTCGCTGCAGCGCGAATTACAGAATGTTCCCGGCCGCATCCCCAGGCTGCCTGACCTGGTCGCCGTGGGTCTACCGGCGGACCTGCTGCGACAGCGCCCGGACATCCGGGCCGCCGAGCGGGAACTGGCCTCCCAGACGGCCCTCATCGGCGTGGCACGGGGAGAACTCTATCCCACGTTCGGCCTGTCCGGCAACTTGCAGCTGGAGGCTCTCGATTTTTCGGATCTGGGCAATTCGTCCAGCCTCACCTGGGGTCTGGGGCCGTTTTTTCGCTGGGATATCTTCGCCGGGGGACGGATTCGCAACCGAGTCCGAGTCGAAGAGGCACGCACGGCGCAAGCCCTGCTGCGCTACGAAGAGACCGTGCTACGCGCGGTCCAGGAGGTTGAGAACTCCATGGTTGCCTACCAGAACGAGCGTGAGCGCCGCAGGCAACTGGGAGATTCGGTGGATGCCACGCAGCGGTCCCTGGACCTGGTTCTGACCCAGTACAAGGCCGGCCTGACCAACTTCCAGAACGTGTTGGATACCCAGCGCTCGCTGTTCGATCGGCAGGATCTCCTGGCCGAGAGTCATGGGCTGGTCGTCCAGAACCTGATATTCCTCTACCTGGCGGTGGGAGGCGGCTGGGACCCGGACTCCATGGAGCCGGACCTGGCCTTGAATGCAGACATCCAGACTCACCGTGAAGGAGTCCAGCCGTGAAGCTGCAAGTGATTCGGACCCCGTTGACCCGCCTGGCAGCCCTTGCCCTGGCCGGGCTCGGCATGGCGGGTTGCCAGGAAGCTCCCCAGATGGCGCCGCCACCTCCGCCGGAGGTGACCGTGGCCAAATCACAAGTGAGAGATATCCACACAGTGTACGAGTTCACCGGCAACACGGAAGCGACAGCGTCGGTCGTCATCCAGGCCCGTGTACAGGGTTACCTGGATGAGATGCATTTCGAGCCGGCCAGCTTTGTGAAGGCAGGCCAGTTGCTGTTCGTCATCGAGCCAGAGCCGTTCATCGCCCGCAAGAACCGAGCCGAGGCCAATGTCAGGTCGTCAGAAGCGGCACTGCGCCGGGCCGAGTCGGACCTGGAGCGGCTGGAACTTGCCGTGCAGACCAATGCGGTCAGCCAGCAGGAGGTCACCCGGGCGCGGGCCGAAAGAGATCAAGCTGATGCGGCGCAACTGGGCGCCCGGGCAGATCTGGAAAACGCCCGCATTGAACTGGAATACACCAGGGTCAAATCGCCGGTGGACGGCATGGTGAGCCGCAACCTGATCGATCTGGGCAACATGGTGGGAACCCTGGGGGCCCAAAACCTGGCCAGCGTGCGGAAGCTCGATCCTATCTATGCCTATTTCGAGGTGAACGAGCGCCTCTTCGCCCGGATGATGGAACAGAGCGGTGGGCATGCAGGCGACAATCCGGAAAGGCCCAGGAAGCCGGCAACTCTGATCATCCGGGAGACCGGGCACACCGTGGACGGCGTCATCGATTCGGTGGATAACACCGTGGATACCGGCACCGGCACCATCATGCTCCGGGGCATCTTTCCCAACCCGGACGCCCGCGTCTTTCCGGGCTTCTTCGTGAACATCACCATCGAGGGCGAACTGCTGGAAGATGCCGTGATCGTGGAAGAGAAGGCGGTGGGAACCGATCTGAGCGGCAAGTACCTCTACGTGGTGGGCGATGGCAACATCGTCGAGCAGCGGGCGGTCGAGCTGGGCCAGCCCCAGGATGACGGCACCATTCCGGTTCTCAGCGGCCTGGAAGCCGGCGAGACCTACATCCTGGAAGGGCTGTTGAAGGCGCGCCCCGGCATGCCGGTCACTCCTTCCACGGGCTCCGGAGGCGAATAGCCGTGGGCGGTCTCAGCAAGTTCTTCATCTACCGGCCGGTCTTCGCCCTGGTCATCGCCATCGTCTTCGTCCTGGTGGGCCTGGTGGCGATCCCGGTGCTGCCGGTGGAGAGCGTGCCCAATATCACGCCCCCAACGGTGGAGGTCTCCACATCGTTCCCCGGTGCCAGTGCCGAGGTCCTGTCCCAGACCGTGGCCCAGCCCATCGAGCAGGAGGTCAACGGGGTGGAGGGCATGCTCTACATGTCGTCCAAGAGCGAGGCCAGTGGTAATTACACCCTGACCGTCACCTTCGAGGTGGGCACTGATGTGGACATGGCCACCGTGCTCACCCAGAATCGGGTGTCCATCGCCGAGCCGATGTTGCCGGAGGAGGTCAAGCGGCAGGGTATTTCCACCAAGAAGAAATCCACTCAGCTGGTGCTGGTGGTCTGCCTGTCTTCTCCCGACGGGCGCTTCGATGACATGTACCTGTCCAATTACGCCACTACCCAGATCACGGACGTCCTGGCTCGGGTCGACGGGGTCGGTGAGGTCAAGGGCTTCGGCGCCAAGGATTTCGGCATGCGGATCTGGCTGGATCCCGGTCTGTTGAAGGCCCGCAGCCTGACCACCAACGATGTCATCTCAGCCATACGGGAGCAGAACATCCAGGTGGCCGCCGGTAAGATCGGCGAGCCGCCCACCAGCAAGGGCCAGAGCTTCGAGTACACCGTCAGCACCCTGGGCCGCCTGACCGATCCGGAGCAGTTCAGGAACATCATCGTCAAGCGCGGTGACCGGGGTCAGATCGTGAGGGTACGCGACATCGCCCGGGTGGAGCTGGGGTCGCAGACCTACGCTTGGTACGCCCAACTGGATGGCGCACCCACCGCCATGCTGGGCATCTATCAGCTTCCCGGCTCCAACGCCCTGTCCATGGCCCAGGGCATTCAGGACGCCATGGAGACGCTCTCCGGCCGCTTCCCCGAAGGGCTGGACTGGTCGGTACCTTATGACTCCACCAAGTACATCTCCCAGTCGGTCAAGGAGGTGCTCACCAGCCTGCTGATCGCCATCGTGCTGGTTGTTTTCACCGTCTACATCTTCCTGCAGGACTGGCGCACCACCCTGGTGCCGGCGGTGACCATCCCCGTGTCCCTCATCGCGACCTTCGCGGTCATGCTTGCCATCGGACAGTCGATCAACAACTTGACGTTGTTCGGGCTGGTCCTGGCCATTGGTATCGTGGTGGATGATGCCATCGTGGTGGTGGAGAACACCGTGCGCATCATGGCCGATGAAGGGCTGGGGGCCAAGGATGCCGTTGCCAAGGCCATGGACGAGGTGGGCGGCGCCATCGTGGCCACCACCCTGGTGCTACTTGCGGTGTTCGTGCCCTCACTGTTTCTTCCGGGCCTCACCGGGCGCATGTACCGTCCGTTCGCCATCACCATCTCGGTGGCCACGATCTTCTCATCCATCAATGCTCTCACTCTGAGCCCGGCCCTGTGCGGTCTGCTGCTGAAGCCCCCTTCTGGCAAGCCCCGCGGAGGAGTGTTCAAGTGGTTCAACGCGGCCATCGAAAGCGGCACCAGGGGGTATCTCGGGGTGGTGCGGGCCCTGATTCGGCGTTCGGCCATAGCATCGATCATGGTGCTGATCCTGCTGGGCGTCGCCGGCTGGTCCATGGGCCTGCTGCCGGCCGGATTCGTGCCCAGCGAGGATGAGGGCTACTTCTTCGTCAACGCCCAGCTTCCCGCCGGTGCCTCCCTGGAGCGAACTGAGAAAGTGATGGACCGGGTGTCCGCGATGATAGAAGAACTCCCGGGCGTGGCCCATGTCATCACCGTAGGCGGCTTCTCCATGCTGGACAACATCCAGGGCTCCAACTACGGCATGATCATCGCCACACTTGACCCCTGGGATGAGAGGGAGCACTCGGTCTTCGAGCTCATGCAAATCCTGCAGCCCCAGTTAGACCCGATCCAGGAAGGGATCATCTTCGCGTTCGGTCCACCTCCCATCGCCGGACTGGGTGCGGCCGGTGGCTTTCAGCTTGAATTGCAGGACCGCGGTGGCGCCGGCATAAGAGTTCTGGAGCAGATTGCCAACGATGTGGTGGCGGCGGGCAGAGCCAGCCCGGTGATCACCCGGGTCAACCAGAACTTCAGGGCCGGAGTGCCTCAGCTCTTCGCCGACGTGGACCGGGAGAAGACCAAGCGGATGAACATCCCGTTGCAGTGGGTGTTTGACACCCTGCAGGCCAACCTGGGCTCAGCGTATGTCAACGACTTCAACCAGTTCGGCCGCACCTGGAAGGTGATGGCCCAAGCGGATCAGCCGTTTCGCATGCGGGCCGATGACATCAATCGCCTGGAGGTGCGCAGCTCAGATGGCAAGATGGTGCCCTTGAGTACCCTGGTGAACATCGAGCACACTGTCGGACCCGAGACCATCAACCGGTTCAACATGTTCCCGTCGGCCACCATCACCGGGACTCCCACCCCGGCCTTCAGCGAAGGCCAGGCCGCCGACGAGATCGAGCGTCTCGTCCAGCAGCGATCGCCAACTTCCCTGGGCTATGACTGGTCCGGCGTGACCCAGCAGCAGAAGGCCGCTGGCAACCTGGCGCCCATCGTCTTCGGCTTCGCCATTGTCCTGGTTTTCCTTTTTCTCTCAGCTCAGTACGAGAGCTGGGCCACCCCGTTTGCGGTGCTGCTGTCGGTGCCGCTGGCCCTCCTGGGGGCGGTCGTCTTCACTCTCGCTCGCAAGCTGGACAATGACATCTACTTCCAGATCGGCATGATCCTGCTCATCGGGCTATCGTCCAAGAGCGCCATTCTCATCGTGGAGTTCTCCAAGCAGCTGCGCGAGCAGGGCAAGTCGATCCGCGATGCAGCCCTGGATGCCGCCCACCTGCGTTTCCGGCCCATCCTGATGACCGCCTTCTCGTTCATTCTGGGGGTCATCCCGCTGGTGGTCGCCTCAGGCGCCGGCGCCAACAGCCGGCTCTCCCTGGGCACGGCGGTGTTCGGCGGCATGCTGGTGGGCACCATGGCCGGGGTGTTCGTCATTCCGCTGCTGGACTACGTCGTCCAGACGCTGGCGGCAAAGTTCAGGGGCAATCCCGCGCCCGCCCCTGAGCCGTCTCCCAAGACGCCCTAGTATCCTGCGGCGGATGATCGCCGCCACTGATGCGGTTCAGATGAACCGGCTGCAGGTGCTTTCAGCCCGCCGTGGGCAGAGGCCTGGGCGCCTGGGGAGCCGGCGGCGGCACCACGGCGGCGGCGCGCTGTATCTCCACGGCCACGGCCCGGGCCACCCGAAGCAGGGCTCTGGCCACCGGTGTCTCGGGATGGCTGAGTATCACCGGCTTACCCGTGTCACCGCCCACCATCACCCGCGGGTCGAGAGGCACCTCACCCAGGAACGGAACTTCAAATTCTTCGGCGGCAATCCTGCCGCCGCCGCGGCCGAACAGGTCTTCGGTCTGGTTACAGTGGGGGCAGGTGTAGCCGGACATGTTCTCCACGATGCCCAGGACCGGGATGTTGACCTTGTTCATGGCCAGGGCCGACTTCTTCATGTCCTCCAGGGAGACGGCCTGGGGAGTGGTCACCAGGACGGCACCGGTGATAGGCACAAGCTGGGACAGCGTGAGCTGAATATCGCCGGTGCCCGGAGGGAGATCGATGAACAGATAGTCCAGATCGCCCCAGGCCACGTCGGCCAGGAACTGGCGCACGGCTCCATGCAGCATGGGGCCACGCCAGATGAGAGGCTCGTCCTTCTTGAGAAAGAAGCCGATGGAGATCACGCGCAGGTCGGCGGGACCCTTGAACGGCGCCATCTTCTTGCCCTGCCCGGGGGGGGGCTCACCGGTCACGCCCAACATGGTGGGTTGGTTGGGGCCGTACATATCGGCATCCATGAGGCCCACGCTGGCGCCCTGTGTGGCCAGGGCCAGGGCCAGGTTGGTGGTCAGGGTCGACTTGCCGACGCCACCCTTGCCCGAGCCCACCAGCACCAGATTACGGACTCCGGGAATGATCTCGTTGCCGGTGGGCACCGTGCGCGGGATCTCGGTGTCCCAGGTCAGATCCAGAGACTCGACCCCGTCCACGGCGGTTGCCGCCGTGCGCACCAGGAGCTCCAGGGGGGCGCGCACGGGGCTCTCCGGAGGCGAAATCTTCAGGGTGACCCGGGCTCGGTCGCCGTCGAGCGTCACATGGCTCACCATGGCCAGGTCGCCGATAGGGCGCTCCAGCTCAGGATCAGGAACGGCGGCAATGGCCGCCCTCAGGCTCTCTTGGGTTGTCTGTGTCATGGAGCAGGAATCCTAGCACTCGGGGGCCTCAAACGGCAGTGAGACCGCCATCGATGGGGTACGCCACTCCGGTGATGAACGCCGCCTCGTCCGAGGCGAGGAACGCGACCAGGGCGGCGACCTCCTCCGGCGTACCCACCCGGCCTGCCGGATGGAGAGGACCGTAAACGTCGTCAAGACGCTGGCGATCGGAATCGGCCAGGCCGCGGCGCCTGGGCATGACCGTATCCACCACCCCGGGGCAGATGGCGTTGACGCGGATCTTTTCCGCCGCGTGATCCAGCGCCATGGCCTTGGTGAGGGTCACCAGGCCGCCCTTGGCGGCACAGTAGGCCACCGACCGGGTCAGGCCCACCAGGCCCAGAGTCGAGGCATTGTTGATGATGACACCGCCCCCTCGCCGACGCAGGCACGGAATCGCGGCCCGGCTCATGAGAAACGGGCCGGTCAAATTGATGTCCAGGGTTGCCCTCCAGGTGGCCAAGCTGGTCTCCAGGACATCTCCGTCATGGACGACACCGGCATTGTTGAACAGGATATCCAGGCCGCCGAACGCAGTCTCGGTGCGGGCCACGGCTTCAACGGCGTCGCCTTCCGAGGAGACATCGCCCAGCAGAGCCAGGGATTCCCCGCCCTGACGGCGCACCTGCTCGACGGTTTCCTCCAGCAGGTTCTGCCGACGGCCCATGACGGCCACGGCAGCCCCTTCTGCGGCCAGACGCAGGGCCGTGGCGCGGCCGATGCCGCTGCCGGCACCGGTCACCAAGGCCACTTTCCCGTCCAGCCTCACGCTGTCAACTCACCTGCGGGAACGGGGTATTGGAAGGAAGTCTGCATGCCCCGCGGGGCCGAATCCTCGGTAA
>SMYD01000133.1 GCA_004356015.1 Acidobacteriota bacterium
CCATCGTCATCATGCTGCTGCTGCTGGGCTTGCTTCTGGTGCTCACGGCCAGTGCCGGACCTCTGGCGCCGTTTATCTATACGCTGTTCTAGAGATTCTGGCGGAACCAGATCTCGAGATTCAGCAGGAGCCAGACTGCCAGGAATAGCCGCTTGTCGCCTGCCATATAGCGGTTCACCACGGCCTGGGTTTCATGCTGGTCCAGAAAAGTCCAGGACGCCGCTTCCGGCGTCATGAGGGTGCTTTCCACGAAGGGGCGGAGCTCTCCCGCCAGCCATTTGCTCACCGGTGGCATGAAGCCGTGCTTGGGGCGATTCATGATGCTGGCCGGTAGATATTCCCTGGCAACCCGGCGCAGGAGTAATTTGTCGTTTCCTTTATGAAGCTTCCAGTTCGCGGGAAAGCCTGTGGCTATTTCAACCACACGATGATCCAGAAAAGGGACCCGTGCCTCCAGAGAGGTGAGCATGCTCATCTTGTCGACCTTCATGAGAAGATCGTCGGGCAGCCATTCCTTGAGGTCTGCGGTCAAATGAGCGTTGAGTCCCGAGCGGGCCTGGAAATGGGTTGCGAACCGGTTGCTCAAGTAGTCTTCAGGCAGGTGTTCTCGCACAGCAGGGAGAAGCAGCCGCCGGCGCAATCCGGGAGGGATAACGGTCCGCAGATGGAGAAAGCGATCCGGTGCCGGCAGGCCAAGCCCTGCCATGAACCGGTCGCCCCGGCCGCCGGAAACAGGTGCCAGTAATCGGCCCATTCCACGGGCGACCGCTCCGCCCCAGACCGGGAAGTGGGCCATGAGCCGCTCGGCGCGGTAGCGGCGATAGCCGGCAAATAACTCGTCGGCGCCTTCACCTGTCAGGCAGACGGTGATGCTGCGCCGGGCGTAGCGCGACAGGAGCAGTGTGGGAATCGCAGCGACATCGGCGAGGGGTTCGTCGAACTGATGCACCACCTCCTGCAAGAGACTCTGGAGGTCCAGTGCCTCGACCATCTGGACATGGTGATCGGTGCCCAGATACGTGGCCATTTCCTGGGCGAAAGGTGTCTCGGAATGCCATCCACCACCTTCAAAACCGATGGTGAAGGTCTGGACAGGGAGTCGGCTCTGCTTGACCATCATGGCCACGATGAGGCTGGAATCGACGCCTCCGGATAAGAAGGCCCCGAGGGGAACATCGCTCATGAGGCGGTCGCTGATGGCTTGCTCCAGGGCCTTGCGCAGGAGGTGGCAGCCTTCCTCGAAGGATGCTGGTGGTGTTGTGGGGTTCAACTCCCAGTAGGCTTCCAGACGGGTCCTTCCATTTTCAATGATCAGCATGTGCCCAGGGGGCAGTTTTTTTACTTCCTTGTAGATGGTGCCTGGCCCGGGGATGTATTGCAGAGCGAGGAAACTGTCCAGGGCTTGCGGGTCAACCTCCAGCTTCAGGCCGGGGACGGTCTTGAGGGCTTTGATCTCGGACGCGAACAGAAGATCTGCTCCCTGGTGGGAATAATAGAGGGGCTTGATGCCAATCCTGTCACGAGCCAGGATCAGGCGCTTGCGGGCTGAATCCCAGAGTGCCAGGGCAAACATGCCTTCAAGGTGCTTGACGAAGTCAAGGCCGTATTCTGCGTAGAGATGCAGAATGGTCTCGGTATCGCAGGACGACTTGTACTCATGGCCTGCGTCTGCGAGGCTGCAGCGCAGCTTCCCATGGTTATAGATCTCACCATTGAAGACCAGCCAGATCGATTCATCGCCATTGGACATGGGCTGGTGGCCACCGGCGACATCAATGATGGACAGGCGGCGATGCCCCAGGGCGACAGGTGCCGAAAAGTAGATCCCTGAATCGTCCGGGCCGCGGTGCCGGATGGCACTGGTCATGTTCTCCAGAACCTGTCGCGACAGCCAGGGAGGAGATGAATTCGCCAGCATGCCGACGATGCCACACATGTTACGAAGTATAGGGGACTCAGCGCCGTCTGTCTTAGAGGTCCCGGTAGAGATCCAGGTACGTCTGAACCATTTTCTCCACCCCGAACCGCTCTTTGCATTGGGTACTTGCCTGGCGTCCCATCTCGCGGGCGCGGGCGGGATCCTGCAAAAGGAGCGTGCAGGCAGAGGCCAGCTTGTCACGGTCGCCGGCAGGGCACAGGTAACCTGTAGCCCCCTCCTCGATCAAGTCAACGAGACCTCCGACCTTCGTGGCGACAACGGGGAGTCCGGCGGACATGGCCTCCAGAATGACATTTGGCATGCCCTCGAAGTGGCTGGTCAAGAGCAGGATGTTACCGGCGGCGAGGAGTGCGGGTATCTCATCAGATGGCCCGAGCAGAGTGATTTGAGATTGGCAGGGAGAATGCCTGGCTCGTTCTTCGAGCCATCCCCGGAGGGGGCCGTCTCCGGCGATGAGGCAGTGACTGCCAGGGAGCCGGGGCAATACCTGCTCCACCACCGAGCAGAACAGTTCCAGGTTTTTTTGGGGGTCCAGTCTGAAGATTCCAAGGATCACAGAGGCATCGGGTGAAAGGTTGAACCTCTTACGAATCTCCTGGCCAGAAGGGGCATGGTCCCCCAAGGGCTCGACGCCGTTGGGGATGAAGCGAAGTTTTCCGTGAGTGGCGCCGTAGTAATCTTGGGTGTATTCCAGTGCCGGACTGGAGTTGACTGTGATGATCCGGGCCCGGCCAAGCGCCCAGGTTTCCATGTAACGGCGGAGGAGCGGTCGTTTCATGTCCATGATGCGGTTTGCCGCCACGAACGATGGCCGGCGCCGGCCGAGCAGAGCCAGTGCCGTCTGTACGATAGGTCCCAGGAGAAACGCCTGGGCCACGTCGAGTGCATCCTCCCGAAAGTGCCTCCGAAGGCGCAGCCATCGGGGGATGATCCCGCTTCCTTTCCGGGAGACGATGCGAAGGGGGATACCCGCATCTCTCAGTGTGACATCGTGGGGGCTGGTGACATCGGATAGGCAGTAGACGAAGATGCGATGTCCTCTTTGGTGGAGTCCTGTGGCCAGCTTCACCAGTTGAGCCTCCGCTCCGCCGCGATGAAGCTGCCCGATGACCAGGCCGATGGAAAGCTCAGTCATGGTGCTGCCGTCACCCATCTGCCGGCGAAACCGGACCACAATGGCGTGCCTTCGTGGTAGAAGTAAGAGGGAGGTGATGGATGACAGGTCACGGGCGGATTATTCTACAACTGTCCCTTGTGGTGGGTGCTCTTTACGACTTGGCCTTCGGGCTGGGCATCCTGCTGGCTCCTGGCCCCTTGGCCGGGGTTCTGGGCCTGCCCCTGCCCCCTGACCAGCTTTACCTGCGCTTCCTGTCGGTCTTTCTCTTCGGGCTCGCCCTCTATTATCTGCTCCCTGCGGTGGACCCGGAGAGATTCAGGCCCGTGGTCTGGGTGGCGGTGGCGGTGCGCATCATGGGGTTCCTGTTCATGGCCACGGCGTGGATCTTTTTCAGCCGCCCGGGCATCTTTCTGCTGCTGGGTGCTGTCGACCTGGCGTTCGCCATGGCCCATGGTGCCGGCCTGCTGGCCACGCGGGAGCGCCATGTGACCACGCCCAAGTCCTGAATTTGCCACGACTTGACGGCTGTTGCCCTGATTCGCATAATAGCCACGCCATGAGGCTGTCTTGTCCGGTGTCCTGAAACAAGCCCTTGATGATCTGGGCGGCCTGGGCTACCTGGCCTGGGACACGGTGCGTTACAGCGTGAGCCGTCCGTTCGGATTTGGCCTGCTGGTGGAGCAACTCTTCCAGATAGGCGTCATGTCCCTGAGCATCACCAGCATCGTGGCGCTGTTCACCGGCCTGGTGATCTCCGTGCAGACCATCTATTCCCTGTCCAGTTACGGTGGCCAGCTCTTCATCGGCGATCTCGTGGCCCTGTCCCTGGTCCGTGAGCTGGGACCGGTCCTGACGTCTCTCATGGTGGCCGGGCGGGTTGGCGCGGGCATCACCGCCGAGCTGGGCTCCATGACCGTCACCGAGCAGGTGGATGCCATCCGGGCCCTTGGTGCCAATCCCATCAAGAAACTGGTGGTACCCCGGGTTTTGGCCACGGTCATCATGCTTCCCTTGCTGGTGGTGCTGGCCGACATCATCGGCATCTTCGGCGGCATGGTCGCCGTAGCCGCAGAACTGGGGCAGTCGCCCGATTTCTACCTTCGCCGTGTTCTCGGCGCCCTCAGCATTGCCGATGTGGCGTCGGGCCTCATCAAGAGCGCCGTGTTCGCCGTGATCATCGCCCTCATCGCCTGTCACCGTGGCCTCACGGTGACAGGGGGGGCGGCCGGCGTGGGCGCGGCCACGACCCGGACCGTGGTGTCCGCCTCCATCTCGATTCTCATTTCCGACTTCTTCATCACCAAGTTCCTCCTCTGGGCACTGGTATGAGTGAGCGTGCGTTCATCCGCTACCAGGGTGTGGAGAAAGCGTTCGGGGAACACGCTGTCCTCCGCGGTGTCGACCTGGAGGTGAAGGAGGGGGAGACCGTGGTGGTGCTGGGAGGCAGCGGCACGGGGAAGAGCGTGCTCCTGAAGCACACCATCGGCCTGCTGCGCCCCGACGCCGGCCAGGTCTGGGTGGAAGATGAGGAAGTCTGCAGTCTCGGCGAGCGTGGCCTGAGTGAAATCCGCAAGAAAGTCGCCATGGTTTTTCAGGCCGGTGCCCTGTTCGATTCCATGACCGTCTTTGAAAATGTGGCTTATGCCCTCCGCGAGCACACCGACATGAGTGAGTCTGAGGTGGGCGAGCGGGTGACCGAGGTCCTGGCCCAGGTGGAGATGCCCGGCGTGGAAGAACTCATGCCGGTGGAACTGTCCGGCGGGATGCGCAAGCGGGTTGCGCTGGCCCGTGCCCTCGCCCTCAAGCCCAGGGCCTTGTTGTACGATGAGCCGACCACCGGGCTGGATCCACTCACAGGTCACGCCATC
Source organism: Acidobacteriota bacterium (assembly GCA_004356015.1). Classification (GTDB taxonomy): domain Bacteria; phylum Acidobacteriota; class Polarisedimenticolia; order SMYD01; family SMYD01; genus SMYD01. The sequence goes on from SMYD01000133.1 coordinate 4,925, forward strand.
AATACATTGATTCGAAACCTGCAGAAGAGCCTGAAGGTGACCTCCATCGTGGTGACCCATGACATCCTGTCGGCCAGAATGATTGCCGACCGGATCGCCTGGCTGCGGGACGGACGCATGGCCTTCGTGGGTACCCTGGCGGAGGCTGCGTCCAGCGGCCACGAAGAGCTGCGCCGATTTCTCGAGACGGGAGGAGGTATCGGTGAGAGCCGACGGCCTTAAGACGACGGTTGTTGGTCTGGTGATTGCCGTGGCCCTGACCCTGGCCGCCGTGGGTATTCTGACCATCGGCCGGGAGCAAGGTCTCTTTCGGGACCGAGCGCTTTTCATCACCGATTTCCCCAATGTGACCGGGCTGTCGGTGGGCTCGCCGGTTCGCCTCATCGGCGTCCAGGTGGGTATCGTCAAGGGTATTTCCCTGCCCACCGCGCCGGGCAAGGTCCGGGTGGAAGTGATTCTGGGCATCGATCACTCCGCGCGCGAGAGAATTCGGAAAGGCACGACGGCCACCCTGAAGATCCTGACCTATCTCTCCGGTGAGAAATATGTGGAACTGACGCCCGGCGATGCAAAGAACCCGCTCATCCCCGAGGACGGTTTCATTCCGGCGCCCCAAAATGAGATCGAGCGGTTGATTGCCCAGTCCCAGACCATCGCCGGCAATATCGAAGTGATCTCTGCTCAGTTCAGCGAGATTCTCGGCTATCTCGCTCAGGGGGACAGCGTTCTTTCCCGGCTCATCAAAGACCCCCAATTCGGGAGCCGGATGGTGGAGGAAGCCACCGAGACCATTGCCCACCTGAATCAGGTCGCGGCCCGCCTGGATCGGGGTGAAGGGCTTCTGGGAAGGCTTCTGGCCGACGATGAGTTCGGGCGCAGCACGTTCGAGACCTTGACAATCGTGCTGGAGCGGGTGGATCGCATCAGTGCCCGCGTCGAAGCCGGGGAGGGGTTCCTGGGGCAGATGCTGGCGGAA
>SMYD01000134.1 GCA_004356015.1 Acidobacteriota bacterium
CATGCCACAGGCGTGTTACGGGAGGCGGTCATGGGCTGTGATGCTCTTGACCAGGCCGGTGTGGACCAGCGCCTGCTGGCTGCCGATGGCACCCCTAACAAGATTCGCCTGGGAGCCAACGCCATCCTCGGCGTCTCCCTGGGGACTGCACGCGCGGCCGCCGCAAGCAGTGGCGTCCCTCTTCACCGGCAGTTGGGAAGCGACGAGGAAATTCTTCTCCCGGTACCCATGATGAACATTCTCAACGGCGGAGAGCACGCCGACAACAATGTCGATATCCAGGAATTCATGATCCTCCCGGTGGGTGCCGCCAGTTTTGCCGAAGGACTCCGCGCCGGCAGTGAGATTTACCATGCTCTCAAGAAGGTCCTGCGGCAGCAGGGCCTCTCCACAGGAGTGGGGGACGAAGGCGGGTTCGCGCCGAATCTCTCTTCCAATGAGCAGGCCCTGGATGTGATCATGGAGGCGGTGGAGAAGGCGGGCTACAGGGCCGGGGATGACATCCTCCTGGCCCTGGATGTGGCGGCGTCCTCTTTCTGCGAGGGTCGCCGCTACCGGTTGTCGGCGGGTGGTGAGCGCCTTCTCGATGCCGATGGCATGATCGAGTACTACCGTGAATTGCTCTCCTGTTATCCCATCGTGTCTCTGGAAGACGGCCTGGACGAAGAGGACTGGGAAGGCTGGCAGCGCCTGACCGGTGCTCTGGGCGGCCAGGTCCAGGTGGTGGGCGATGACGTATTCGTCACCAACCCGGATATGGTGAGCCGGGGAATTGCCGACGGGGTGGCCAACAGCGTGCTCATCAAATTCAACCAGGTAGGGACCGTCACCGAGACTCTGGAGACCATAGCCCTGGCCCGGGCAGCGTCCTACACTCAGGTGGTCTCCCACCGCTCCGGTGAGACCGAGGACACGAGTATCGCGGATCTGGCCGTGGCGGGGAAATGCGGCCAGATCAAGGCAGGTGCTCCCTGTCGCGGCGAGCGTGTCGCAAAATACAATCGCCTGCTGCGCATCGAAGAGGAGGCCGGCGCGCGGGCGCGTTACGCCGGCCGGACTCCCTACGCCCGTCTGGTCGCAGGCGCCAGGTGACATCGTCGCGAAGAGGCGGGAGGCCTGCCATGCCCCTGGGCGGAGGTGTCGTGGTCGCCCTGGTTGTTGCCGTGGCGGCGCTACTGACGCTCCGTTTCATGGCGGCCGATGACGGTTATCCGGCCATCCTTGGCCTCCGGGCCGAGTTGGGTGAGGCGGGTGTTGAGTTGCACCGCATGCAGAGCGAGAACCGGCACCTGAGGCTCCGGATCAAGTCACTGCGCACCGAGCGGTACCCTGTTGAGAAAATAGCGCGCGAAGATCTGGACTTCGCTGTTCCCGGCGAGATCATCTATCTTTTCCCTGCCGATCTGCCCGTCCCCGGGCCGGGATTGAACCCATCCTCCCGCGAAAAGGAAGAACATCCATGAGACAACCCAGGTTCTCGTTGGCCCATGGCCGGGAAACCCTGCTGCTGTCGCTCCTCCTGCTCACCACTCTTCAGTGCGGTGGCGATTCCTTCGACCCCGGGGCTCTTGAAGCCCAGGGTGATGCCGGCCGCGCGGTTCTCGACCTCATTGGTGCTCATGGTGGCATGTCGGCTTTCCGGGCTCTTGATGATCTGGAATACCATGTCCAGGTGGAACGCTACGACGCGACCGGGGCCCTCAGTGCCGTCATTGAGGAGATTCATCGCTTCGAGGCTGCCCCGCCACGCCGTTATCTCCTGCGCCGCACCGGCAGCCAGATCCTGGAGATGGGTCTCCATGGGGAGACAGGCTGGGTGCGCGTCGATGGCCGGGTCCGGCGGGGAGTGGCGGCCGCGGAGCGGGCGCGAGGCGACCTCTGGATTCGTGCGGTTCTCAATCGGGCCCCCTTCTCGCTGGCGGACCCGGACGTATCGTTGTCCATGGCTCCCGACGGCAAGGCGATCATCGGCCGCTGGGCGGCTGCGGGGGATGCCGGCGGCTCCATGGTCTTCTTCGTCCACCCGGAGACGGGACGGTTGCAGCGAGTTGTCTTCCAGGACCCGCGCCTTCCCGCCGACGCCCCCATGCAGGTCGCTCTCGTGGAAGACCTGCGTCAGGAGGAAGGGGTCTGGCTGGTCAGTCAGTGGGCGCTGGCCACAACCGCCGCGGTGATGGCACAGCCTGATCTGGCACGGTGGCGCTGGCACACCAAGGACGCCCGTTATCGCAACGGCTTCACAGACCAATTGTACCAAGTGGGCAGTAGAGACTGAAGAGACTGATTTCTGACTGACCCCGTTGAGGCCGACAAACCAGAACAGGCAGGTCGCCAGAGGGGAGAATTCAGTCGATCAGTTGCGCCGGACCCATTCACTGTCGAGAGGCATGGTTGAATCGACACCACCGTACCCCTGTGCGGGCCCCAGAAGCTCCAGAAGCTCACTCTCCGTGATCAGAGTCAGGGCTGGTTTTTGGTATGCCTTGCGCGTTTTCTTGTTGAAATCGGTGTTACCCATGACCTCGTACCCCCAGAAGGCGACGGACCTTCAAAATCAACGACGTTTTCAGTAAATCGTTGGACCTACTTATACTACGGAGCAAGCACCCCGTCAAGCCATTCCCTTTTCCTGGCCCTGTCCCTTCCCTCATCAGGTGCGGTAGACTTCATGCAGAATGCGAGAAATCCCCATGATTCTGCCCCTCGCCCTGGTGTTCTGCCTTCCGGCTCTCCTGGTGGCAGGGACCACGTCGGCTACCTCCGAGGGGGGAGCCACGACCCGGACGGCCCCTGCGAACGCCTCCAGCGGGGTGAACACGGGTCTCCCCGCTGGGGTTCCGAGCGCGCCGGCCGACGGAGAACCCCGACCCCAGGCCTGTGCCGAGGGGAAGACGCTCGGTCCTGTTCGCATCCAGATTGGCGCGGTGGACGCCCTTGTCTTTGTCGGGAACACCGTCACCCTTCCCGTCCTCGTCAAAGGGGTTTGTGACCTTGGGGGCTTCAGTTTCTGGCTGACCTACGACCGCAGTGTGGTGCAACTGCTGGAAGTCGGGGAGACGCCCTTCCTGGCCGGTTCTCCACCCGTCGACTACGATTTCACCGGCTTGCTGCCCGGAGCGCCTCGCCAGACAATCAGGGCGAACCGTCCGCCTGAATCCGGCGGCGTTGACGGCCGGGGCATCCTGGCCAGACTGGTTTTCCGGGGACTCGCCCAGGGGAACACCCGCATCAACCTGGTGCGCCTGCACCTGTACGATCCAGGGGGAGATGAGATCTCCTCCTTCCAGGTCCCGGTTCGTCTCACCGTGCTGCCGGTTCCTGTGCCGCCCGGCGACCCCCGGGATATGCGTGGGGCCGGTGGCCGGCGTCCCTGAAGACGTGGCCGTGCCGGAGTCGTGCCTGTGACCCGGGGTGAGGACAAGGCGGCACGTGAGCGGGCCGACATGGTGCGAGATCAGTTGCTGGCAAGGGGAATGGACCCAGGCCCGGTCCTCAAAGCCATGGGAGAGGTGCCGCGGGAGATGTTTGTTCCCAGGTCGCACAGGTCGGCTGCCTACGACGATGCACCGTTGGCCCTTGCCGGCGGCCAGACCATCTCCCAACCGTATGTGGTCGCGCGCATGACGGAGGAGTTGGGTCTCAGGGGTGACGAACGCGTCCTGGAGGTGGGGACCGGCAGCGGCTACCAGACGGCCATCCTTGCCCGTGTGGCCGCCGAAGTTTACAGCATCGAGAGGGACGCGCTGTTGCTGGGGCGGGCCAGCGACGTTCTCGCTCGCCTGGCGTACGACACGGTCCATCTTCGCCATGGTGACGGGCGCCTGGGCTGGCCGGAAGAGGAGCCGTTCGGTGGCATTCTGGTGGCTGCGGTGGGCCGGGAACCGCCGCCGGCCCTCCTGGCCCAGCTGGGACCTGGGGCGCGCCTGGTCATGCCGCTCAAATATGACGATACGGAGGACGGTGAGGTCCTGGTGCGCCTGGAGCGCCGTGGGGACAGCTTTCATCGGACACCGCTCTTCCCTGTGCGGTTTGTGCCGCTCCTGGCAGGAACCAGGTAGGGGTGGCGGAGTGCCCCCCAAAGGCGTAACATAACGGGCAGGAGGTGTTCATGGCTGACAGTTCCGCGAGTGTTTCGGTCGAAGAGGAGCAGAAAGTGGTCACGGAGATGCCCAGTCTGTTGCAGTTGACGCCGGCGGCCGCAACCAAAGTGCAGCAATTCAACGCTAATGATGCCCATCAGGGAAAGATCTTTCGGGTTTATATCGAAGGCGGCGGCTGTTCCGGTTTCCAGTACGGTTTTTCATTCGACCAGTGCCGGGAGGACGACACACGGGTCACTGTTGAGAACGTGGAAGTCCTGGTGGATCCCCAGAGCGCCATGTACCTGCGCGGTTCTGTGGTTGACTGGCAGGAAGGGTTGAGCGGTGCCGGCTTCGTGGTCCGCAACCCCAATGCCAGCGGTTCCTGCGGTTGCGGGATGTCCTTCTCCATCTGACTTCTTCGTCCGGACGACGTCAGGCTCGGGCTGCCTCCGCCAGACAGCGCTGAATTTCGTCTCTCACCGCGCCATGAGGTTCCACCGGCAGGCGCCGGGTCAGCAACGCAAGAGACGTGAGATCACCGATCCGGCCCAGACCCCAGGCAGCATGCTCGCGGACCAGGGGTTCGGCGTGCTCCAGTCCTCCTGCCAGGGCATCTCGAGCGGCCGGGCTGCCCCAGTTGCCCAGGGCCACCATGACGTTGCGCAGCAGGCCGCGCCAGCGGGCGCGCCAGATGGGTGTATGGCGGAACCTTTGCCGGAATGACTCGGCATCCAGAGCGGCCAGGGACAGGAGATCGATGTGGATCTGGTCGCCGCGGTAGGCCGTATGGCCGGCCGGCTGCGGTGGTGCGTTGAAGGGGCAGACATCCTGGCAGTCATCGCAACCGAAGACCCGGTTGCCCATGAGAGGACGCAGATCCCGTGGAATGGCACCCTTCAACTCGATGGTCAGGTAGGAGATGCAGCGGCGTGCATCGATGATGCCGGGGGCGATGATGGCCGCTGTTGGACAGGCCGTGATGCAGATGGAGCAGGTGCCGCATTCCTCCTCCACGGGAGAATCCAGTGGCCATTCCGCATCGGTGACCAGGCCGCCGAGGAAATAGAACGACCCCGATCCGGGGAGCAGAAGGTTTCCGTTCTTGCCGATCCATCCCAGGCCGCTGGCAGCGGCCAGTGCTTTCTCCATGAGGGGGCTGCTGTCCACGAAGGGGAGGGCGCGGTATCCGGCCTTCTGGAAGATGAGGACCAGCCGGGACAGGTTTTCCTTCAGGATGTCGTGGTAATCAAGGCCCCGCGCATAGCGGCTGATGGCGGCACGAGACGGAGTCGTGGGACAGGGGGAGCCGTGATCATAGCCCTGGGCAAAGAGAGCTACCCGGCGGGACCATGCCGCCCAGGTACGGGGATCGGCACGGTGGCGACCCAGCCGTGCCATGTAGCTCATCTCACCGTGATGGCCCGCCGCCAGCCAGGTATCCAGAGCCTGGGCCGCTCCCGGCGGGTCTTCGGCCAGGGATACAGCCGGGCCGACGAGGCCCATGTTGGCCGCTGCCCGGCGGATTTCATCCAGGAGCTCCAGATCCTGGTCGCTCCCGTCGCCCCGGGCAGTGTCAGCCACCAGCCGGCCCACCTGCCAGAGGGTCCTGCCCTGACAGGCGCTTGTATTCATCCAGGGCGAAGCGATCGGTCATGCCGGCCACGTAGTCACAGATGATTCGCTCAACGGGCTCACCCCCGGCCCTGCGGCGAAGGTGGGCTTCGGGCATGTGCTCCGGAGTGCCGGCATACGCGGCGAACAGCCCCTCGATGACCCGGCGATAGCGTCCCCGGGTGGCCTCCATGTGTGGGTGCCGGTAGAGGCGCTCGTTGAGGTAGCGTTTCAGATCGAGGTTGCGGGTTGCCACTTCCCGGGGCAGGCCGATGAGAATCTCGTCGCAAGCCCTCACCTCCGCAAGAGTCTGCACGCCGGCCTCCTGGACGCGACGGGCCGATGATTGCACCAGTTCCGTCACCAGTTCATTCACCAGCCCGCGCAAGGTCATGGCCTGGAGCTGGAACGGGTTCGCCCCTGGGTAGCGGTGTTTGGCGTGCGCTGCGTGATCGGCGAAGAGGGGGACTTCCGCCGCCAGTTCCTCGAACTTCAGAAGGCGCGACTCCAGTCCATCATCGATATCGTGGTGGTTGTAGGCGATCTCATCCACCAGGTCGATCATCTGCGCTTCCAGAGGGGCGCCTCCATGGGGGTCGAACTCGCCGAACTCAGGGTCCCGGTCGGCATCGATACGGCCCGAATGTTTGGCAATGCCCTCCCGGACCTCCCATGTCAGGTTCAGGCCGGGGAAGTCGGGGTACCGGTCCTCCAGGACGTCCACAATGCGCAGGGACTGCCGGTTATGGTTGAACCCTCCATGCCCGGTCATGAGTTCGTCCAGAACCTCCTCGCCCAGATGCCCGAAGGGTGTGTGGCCCAGGTCATGGGAAAGGGCCAGGGATTCAACCAGGTCGGTGTTCAGATGCAAGGCCCGGGCGACGGTGCGGCCGATGAGAGAGACTTCCAGGCTATGGGTCAGCCGGGTCCGGTAGTGGTCGCCTTCATGGTTGACGAAAACCTGGGTCTTGTACTCCATGCGCCGAAAAGCGCGGGAATGAACAATGCGATCTCGATCTCGCTGGAAGGGAGAGCGGAAGGTGTGCTCGGCCTCAGGATGACGGCGGCCGCGGGAGTTGGCTGCACTGACAGCGTAAGGGGCGAGACCGCCCGTCTTCGAGAGGTGGACACGACTCATGGCGGAGGGTGATTCTAGCCCTGGTTCTCCCTCCGGCGCAAGCGCACCCGTTGTGGCGGTGGCGCTGTTGGGCTATGCTTCGCCACGCGCCGCAGGACGCAAACCGTCCGGAGTTTGACGTGGTCCCCGAATCCTATCTGCCACTCTCCCTGTCCCTTCTGGCGGCTGGAACTTTCATTGGCGGCCTGGTGCCCTTGCTGCGGCGCTGGACTGACGAGAGTGTCTCCATACTCCTGTCGTTCGGCTCAGGAATCATCCTGGCGGTGATCTTCCTCCAGATGATTCCCGCCACCTTTCGCCTGACCGGCACCTGGGGAGGGGCCGGCCTCCTGGCCGGCTTCATTGTGACTTCTCTCCTGGAGGCGGAGTTGCATGCTCACCGCCGGGGGGGCAGCCATGGCCACGGCGAGCCTGAGCTGCACATGGCGGGGATGATGGTGGCCATGGGGATGGCCATCCATGCCGTCATGGATGGGCTGGTCCTGGGGGCGGGCATGACCCTGGATGAACTGGCGCCGTCGGTCTTCTTTGCCATTCTCATCCATAAGGGGCCTGACGCCTTCGCCCTGACCACGGTTCTGCTCGCCTCGGGACTGACCCTGCGCCGCATCCTGATGGTGCAGGGGTTGTTCTCCCTGGCAACGCCGGTGGCGGCGGCTCTGGCCCTGATGCTGCTCATGGACATGCCCGCAGCGGGAGTGGGTGCCACCCTGGGTGTGGCAACAGGGACACTTCTGGCCGTGGTCAGTGAGGACCTCCTGCCGGAAGTGCACCGCCGTCGGGGGCGCAGCTTTGCAGCCACGGTGGCGGCCCTGATGGCAGGTATCGCCGTCGTGGCCGTGTATGTTCTGATTCTCGAATGAAGCCGGGGAGGGGTGGCCTTCTGGCCCGGGTGGATGACGGATCCGCGTGTTAGACTTGATGGCCTCAAAGCTGGAAGGAACTGATTCATGACATCCCGGAGAGAAAGCTGGGCTCGCCTGGTGAGCGATCTCCTGGAGAACCTTGCCGGAGTGATGGCCTCGCACCTGCGCCTGGCCCGGCAGGAAGCCGGCGAGCAGGGCCGAGTGGTGATCCGGGCAGCGGCCCTGGTCCTGGCCGGCGCCCTGGTTCTCCAGTCGGGGCTGCTCCTGGGGGCGGCGGCCCTGGGTCTAGCAGTGGGACGCTGGCTGGATGAGCCCATCTTTGGACTGCTGGCGGCGGCGGCCCTGCTGCTTGGCGCAGGCCTTGTTCTGTTATCGCGGGGTCGCGGCCGCTTGCGCGGGCTGCGACCGCTGGCTGAAACCTGTGAAGAATTGGGAGAATCTCGACGGTGGCTGGAGAGAGAAATTATTCCCCGCCTGAGGCGGAACGCAGACGACTGAGGGCCGAACTGGCGACGGCTCGGGCCGGCGTCAGCCGGAATCTGGCGGTGGTAGAAGCTCGCCTGCGGAATCCGTTGCGGCGTCTGGCCCGCTGGCGCTGGTCGGCGCCGCTGCTGCTGATCGCCGGAGCTGGTGTTCTGGTGGCGAGCGTCGGCCGGGGCCGGCGCTCCTCCATGGGCCTGGAGCAGGAGGGTCGCTGGATACGGAGCCTTCTGCGCACGACTCTCGCACCCATCCTCATGCGTGCCGCCGCCCGCTATGTGGAATCCCGTCTGCTGGCGCCCAGCCTCCGGGGCCAGCCACATCAGGGCGGTATTCCGTTGCGCCAGCGCGCGAGGCCATGATAGATTCGCCCATCCCGGGCGGCTAGCTCAGCTGGGAGAGCACCACGTTCGCAACGTGGGGGTCGAGGGTTCGAGTCCCTTGCCGTCCACCAGTTCCATCCTTTCTCCCGCCCTGTGGACCTGCGCCGGGGCTCAGAAACTCCAGAACACGGGAATGAGGAAGGTGGCCAGAATCCACAGCACAACAACGAGAGGAGCGCCGACGCGCGCGAAGTCCGTGAAGCGATAGCCACCGGCGCCGTAGACCAGGGTGTTGGTCTGGTAGCCGATGGGGGTGACGAATGAGGCGGAAGCTGCGATGGTCACGGCGACGAGAAACGGACGAGTGTCGACCCCGAGACTCTGGGCCGTGGACAGGGCAATGGGAACCATGAGAACCGCGGCGGCGTTGTTGGAGAGCATTTCAGTGCAGATGGCCGTGAGGAGATAGACCGCCGCCAGGACAGCGTGGGGGCCCAGGCCGGAGGTCAGGCGGACCAGCTCATCGGCAATGGCACGGGCCGTGCCCGTGTCCTTCAGGGCAACTCCCAGGGCCATGGTGCCCGCGATGAGGACAAGGAGCTTGAAGTCCACGGCACTGTAGACCTCCCGGGGACGCACGCATCCGCCAAGAACCATGAGAAGTGCCCCGGTCATGGCTGCGGGCAGGAGCGGGACGAGACCGGTGGTGATGGCCAGGACCACACCGACCAGGATCGCCAGGGCCCAGGCAGACTTCGACTTGGGTGCTTTCACCGGGCGCGGTTGTTCCAGGAGAATGAACTCATCCACGTTCTGCAGCTGGTTCACCGCGTCTTCATCACCGTACAGCAGAAGGATGTCCCCGGCGCGCAGCTCCATTTCGGTGACTTTGTCACGGAAATGGGTCCCTCGACGCTGCAGCGCCATGACCGTGACACGATAGAGGCGGCGGAAGCGGGCATCTCCCACCAGCACACCCACAAGAGGCGAATTGGGCAGGATGACAACCTCGGCCATGGTGGCCGCGGTGGGATCGAAGCGCAACTGCCCGCGGGCCAGTTCCGGCAGGATCTCCAGGCGATCCTCTCCCTGGACCGAGATGAGAGTGTCCACCACCCCGCGGCTCATCAGGACATCACCGGCCTGGATGACGATCTTATCAAGGGGCGGCCAGAGGATCTGTTCGCCCCGGACCACCTGGAGGATGGTGAGATCCGGATGGCGGGCGAGGACCGACCTGGCAAGAGTGGATCCCACCAATGAGCTGCCCGCGCCCACCTGGATCTCGGTGAGATACTCCCGTGGAGCGCGTGGCCCCGCAGCGGATGAAACCGGGCGCCGCTCCGGCAGGAGGTGCCGGCCCGCCGTGAGCATGTAGATGATGCCCACAGCCGTGAAGATAAGGCCTATGGGCGCGAGTTCGAACATGCCCAGCGGGGGAAACCCGTTGTCCACGGCCAGGCCCGATACCAGGAGGTTGGTGGATGTTCCGATGAGGGTGCAGGTGCCACCGAAAATGGAGGCGAAGGAGAGGGGCATGAGCAGGCGGGATGGGCTGGTACCGAACTTATGGGCCAGAGAGATCACCAGGGGAATGAAGATCACCACCACGGTGGTGTTGTTGATGAATGCCGACATGGTGGCCGCCGTCAGCATCAGGAGGAAGAGCAGCAGCAGAGGGCCGCCCCGGGAAAAGCGGATCAGGCGTTCGGCCACGAAGGCCAGCGCACCCGTGTTGTTGAGGCCCGCAGCCAGAACGAACATGGCCGCCACCGTGAGCAGAGCCGGATGTGCGAAGCCCGCGAAGGCCTGTTCGGGGGTGACCAGTCCCAGGAGAGTCACGGACACCATCAGTCCCATGCCCACCAGGTCGGCCCGCACCAGTTCGGTCACGAACAGGAAGAGAGCGAGGCCCATGAGGATCAGGACAGCAATCATCGCACCCATGGCCGGGTCGCCTAGCTTTCCAGAAGACCGTCAGGATCGGAGTTGGCCAGAACCGTCCGGTAGTACGGCAGCAGCTCCGTCTGATAAATGGATGCAAGGCCATCCATGAGTTCCAGGGGATCGTCGGAATACACCACCCGTGCCCCGGTGTCCTTCCGGATAAAAGATATGATTTCCCGGAGGTGGTCGGTGATGCCGCCCGTTCCCGTGAGCGCACCGATAATCTTCGCTTCGTCGTAGGCGATGGCGAACTCCCCCAGGGTGCCTGAGCGCCCTCCTGCCAGGATCACCATGTCGCAGGTGCGGATATTCTCGATTTCACGGCCCATGAGGCCGGATCCTGTGTAGATGATGACATCATACCCGC
>SMYD01000135.1 GCA_004356015.1 Acidobacteriota bacterium
CAGTCCTGGTCACCGAGGGGCTGGTGGAGGTCTTCACCATGCGCGGCGACCTAGGCGTGGATGTCCATGCCGGACAGGAGGTCCATCTGGACGCCCTGCCCGGTTCGACCCCCCGGCTGGCTCCTGCACCTTCAGAGGATCGAAACAGACTGAACCTCGTCTCCCGCATGGGACGCGACCAGCACAAGGAGGCTCTCCGCGACGGCACTCTCCCGAAGTCCGATCAGGAATGGGCGGTCGTGAAAGGCTTTCTTGACGGAGATCATCGGTCTGTGGATGCAACTCCAGCGGGTGAAAGTCTGTCCGAGAAGGGCGACGACCTGCTGGCGGACGATCAGGATGGGACTCTGCTGGACAGCGATACCGATCTCACCCGTGAACTGGAGCAGGAGGAGAGCATCCTCCAGGAGGAACGCATCAAGAAATTCCTGGACCCGGCCAGAGAAGTGCCGGCCATCCAGCCGCAGATGTCCGGCACCGGTCGCTGAGAACCGAACTCCGCAACCGCATCATGCACCCCGCCCGTCGACTGCGCCGCGCCCTCACCCTGCCTCTGTTCTGCGGCGCGGCGGCCCTTGCCGTGTGGGCGACGGGTGCGCTCCAGCCGGTGGATGACGCCTTCACCGACCTCCGGTTCCATCTCCTGACCCGCCCCGCCAGCGGCCGGATTGTGGTGGTGGCCATCGATCCCCCCAGCCTGAAGGAGCTGGACATCTGGCCCTGGCCGCGGGGATTGCATGCCACTCTCCTGGAGAACCTTCTCTCTGCAGGGGCTCGCACAGTGGCGTTCGACCTGGATTTCAGTTCCCGCTCAACACCCGGGGAGGACAGAGAACTGGCCGCGGCTCTCACCGCAGCAGGCCGGCAGGTCATCCTTCCTGCCTTCATCCAGAGGAACTCGCGCAGTGAAGATGACCGCCTCTGGGCCTCGGTGCCTCTGGCTGAATTCAGTGAACATACCCGGCTCGCGTCCATCAACATCGTTCCCGAGAGCGACGGCAGAGCCCGCCGGTATCGGCGCCAGTTCGTCATCGAGGGCCGCACCCTTCCCTCTCTGGCCGTGGCCCTCTCTGGAGAGGATCCGGGATCCGGCGGGTCGTTCACCATCGATTTCGGGATCCGGGCCGAGGAGATCCCCCAGCTATCCTACCTGGATGTGCTGACAGGTCATTTCGACGTCGATCAGGTCCGTGACCAGGTGATCCTGGTAGGCGCCACCAGCGTGGAACTGGGGGATCAGGTCAGCGTGCCCATCCACACCATCCTGCCCGGTGTGATTCTTCAGGCCCTGGCCTACGAGTCGCTGGTACAAGGCCGTACTCTCGCGCCCTTTGGGCCTGTCCCGGTCACCCTCTCGGTCCTGATCACGGTTCTGGCCTTCGGCGGAGCGATCAGCGGCCGCAGATGGCGTCTCTCCCTCGTATCTCTCCTGGGGACCGGCGCGGCCATCTTCGCCGCATCCGTCACCATCCAGAGCCTCCTGCCGGTTGTGCCATCGGTGGCGCCGCCTCTCCTGGCCGTGGGCCTCTGCTTTGGCGCCGGCCTGGCACGCCGGCTGGACCGCCAGGGCCTGCGACTCCTCTGGCAGCACCAGTTGATTCAGCAGAGAGATCTTGTCATGGACCAGGTGATGTCCAGCAGCTTCGACGCCATCCTGACCCTGGATCGCCGGCGGCACATCCTGACAGCCAGCGCCGCCGCCTGTCAGCTGTTCACCCGCACTTCCCAGGAACTCGCCGGCATGCGCCTGGACGAACTGATCCGTGCCGACGTCGGCGGACGGCGCCTGGATCGGGTCACCGGTGTTCGTGCCGATGGTTCCACCTTCCCGGCGGAAATGGTTCTCAACGACATGCGCCTGGATGACGGCGAAGTGCACGTGGCCATGGTGCGTGATGTGACCGAACGCCAGGCCCAGGAAGATGCCCTACGCCACCGCGCCACCCACGATGCCCTCACCGACCTCCCCAATCGTGTGCTGCTCCAGGAGCGCATGAAAGAGGCTCTGGCCACATGCAATCGCGTGGCAGTGTTCATCCTCGACCTGAACCGGTTCCGGGAAGTCAACGACACCCTGGGGCATCACGTCGGGGATGGGCTTCTCCGGGACGTGGCCCACCGCCTCCGGGAAGCCGTGGGGGGAGACGCCACCCTGGCCCGTATCGGCGGTGACGAGTTTGCTTTGCTGCTCCCCGGGGCGGATGAGGCGACGGCCTGCGCCACCGCCAGATGCGTCCAGGCGTCATTGGCCCGGCCGTTCATCCTGAACACCCTGTCCCTTGACGTGGGTGTGAGCATCGGCATCGCCCTCTACCCGGAACACGGCACCCTGGCGACGGAGCTCCTGCAGCACGCCGATGTGGCCATGTACCACGCGAAGCGCCAGCGCTGTGACACGACCATCTACGACCCGGAGAAAGACCTCCACAGCGTGCGTCACCTGACCCTGGTGGGCGATCTCAAGAGAGCGATCCACAGCAACGGGCTCAGCCTGGCCTACCAGCCCAAGCTCTCCTGCGCCACCGGTGAGACGGTTGGCATGGAAGCTCTGGTGCGCTGGAACCATCCCGTGCACGGGCCCCTGCCGGTGGAGGATTTCATCCGCGTGGCGGAGAACACGGGTCTCATCCAGCCACTCACGCACTGGGTTCTGCGCACGGCGCTGGGCCAGGCCCGCCGCTGGCGTGATCGTGGCTGGCACCTGCCGGTGGCGGTGAATCTCTCCGTGCACAACCTGAAGGATGGACACCTCCCCCGGCTGCTCTCCAGGCTCCTCACCGAGTGGGACCTTCCTCCAGAACTCCTCACCCTGGAAGTCACCGAGAGTGTGCTCATGGACAACCCCGAGCGCACCCTCGGGGTGATGGAAGACCTGGCCCGCCTGGGCATGCGCCTCTCCATCGACGACTTCGGCACCGGCTATTCCTCCCTGAGCTACCTGAAGCGCCTGCCGGCCCGGGAGGTGAAGATTGACCGGGCCTTTGTCATGAACATGGATCGAGATCAAGATGATCTGGTGATCGTGCGCTCCATCATCGACCTGGCCCACAACCTGGGCCTGGAAGTGGTGGCTGAGGGCGTGGAACGAGAGGTTCTCTGGCACCAGCTGGTGGACATGGGCTGCGACTTCGGCCAGGGCCACTTTTTCAGCAAGCCCAAGGAGGCCGCCCGCTTCACCTCCCTGCCTCGCGCTCCCATGCATCGCAGCGCTGAGTCTCAGCCCCGCTTCTCACCGGCCTAGCAGCCGGTGATGTCAGGCGATCCGTCGCGTTCGTTTGACCCGCTCCGGCGTGGTTCACTATGCTTCACCTTCTTCGCGCGAAGGAAATGACATGGACGATCGCTGGGGCAACGGCCCACCCAAAGCCGAACCGCTGGACTGCCTGGTCTATCTCTCCAATCGTGTCGGTGAAGAGAGCGGCCTGGTCCAACCGGGTGGCGGCAACAGCTCCATCAAGCTGCGCGCCACCAACACACTTGGATTCGAGGAGGAGATTCTCGCCGTCAAGGGCAGCGGGACCGATCTGCGCACCATCGACGCCGGGGGATTTACCCGCCTCTCCATGGATCGCCTGAGGCACCTGCGCGGCCGGGGAGCCATGGGCGATGAGGAGATGATGGAGTTCATGGCTGCCTGCATGCTTCATCCCCATCGTGATCCCCTGCCCAGTGTGGAAACGCCCCTGCATTCGGTTCTCCCCCACCGCGTCATCATCCACACCCATGACCTCGTGACCATGAGCCTCACCAACATTCGTGATGAGGAGGCCGCGAAGCTCGTGCACGAGATTTTCGCCGGCGATCTGACTTACGTGCCCTATGCCCGCTCGGGGTTTCCCCTGGCCAAAGCGCTTCTGGATCTGGAACCGGACCTGCCTGCCGGACTCCAGGGCCTGGTCCTGGCCCATCATGGCATGGTCGTCTGGGCCGAGGACGCGGCCCAGTGCTATCGCCGCCTTCTCTCCCTGGTTAGGCGCGCCGAGGACTATCTGGCGACGCGGGAACCCGATGAGTCCGTCTTCGGGACCGTGATATCGCCCGCTCTGCCACCGGCGGAGCGGGCCGTGGCCGCGGCATGGATCATGCCTGTGATCCGAAAAGCGCTGGGCGGCACCGACAAGGTGATCCTCCATCACGACCATTCCCCGTGGGTCATGGACATCCTCTCCCGGGCGGATTTCCCGGGGCTGGCCCGCAAAGGAGTGGCCACGCCGGAGCACATCTTGCGCGCCGGCCGGCTCCCGGTGATTCTGGACCTGGATGCGGCCGGCGACCCCCAGGCCCTGGTGGTGGCCACGGAGGAGCAACTGGCAGAGGCTCGCCGGGATTACCTGGCCTATCACCACCGCCACGCGGCCCCGGACCAGGAGCCCCTGGAGGACTGGGCCAAGGTGGTTCTCATTCCCGGTGTGGGCATGGTCACGGCGTTCAAGGACAAGAGAAGCGCCCAGGTCGCCGCCCGGTGCTACAGGGCCGTCATGGCCACATTGGCCGGAGCGGAGACCCTGGGAGGCTTCAACTTCCTGCCCGAAGAGGAGGTGTTCTTCTTCGAACACTGGCCCCTGGAGCGCCGCAAGGTGGAAGAAGCCGTGGCCCGCGAACGCAAGAATTTTCTCCTGCCGCGCCATATCGTGCTGGTGCTGGGCGGCGCCAGCGGCATCGGTGAAGCGGCGGCGCACCGCTTCGCCGAAGAAGGCGCCCACGTCGCAGTGGCCGACCTGGACGGGGAACGGGCCGCCCAGGTGGCAGCCGCCATCCATGAGCGTTTCCCAGGGCGCGCCACCGGGTTCACCACCGATTGCCGCCGGGAGGAGGCCATCGCCGACGCGGTGCAACAGACCGTTCTCGAGTACGGCGGCCTGGACACCCTCTTCTACACGCCGGGCCTGGCACCCCGTTTCGCGCCCCTGTCCCGCATCACCCGGGACGATATCCAGTCGCAGCTGGATGTTCACTACATCGGTGCCCTTCTCGCAGTGCGCCACGCGGCAGCCGTGATGACGCGCCAGGGTCTGGGCGGCTCGGTGATCTGCTCGGTCTCCAAGGCGGCACTTGCACCGGGGCGCGAAGCCGCCGCATACGGCGGTAGCAAAGCCGGCCTGCAACATGCCCTGCGCACCGCCGCCCTGGAACTGGGCCCGGAGGGTATCCGCGTCAACTCCATCAACGCCGATCAGGTCGAGACACCCCTCTTTCTCGAGTTCGCGGGCGCGCGGGCGGCCGCCAGGGGAATCACCCTGGAGCAGCAACTCGCCGGCTACCGGGACCGGAACGCGCTGGGTGTTTCGCTGATCCCGGCTCGCGCTGTGGCGGACCTTGCCGTTCTCCTGGCCAGCGAACTGTTCCGCTTCACCACCGGCGACATCATCACCATCGACGGCGGTCTGCCCGACGCCTTCCCCCGCTGACGGGAATCAGGAGGTGGAGCCGGCCAGGGCCTCCTCTTCGCCGGGGGAAATGTGAAAGCTCCGGTCCAGACAGGTGAGCAGAAAAACCTCTCCCGGCTTGCTGCCACGATTCAGGACCAGCCACAACCAGGATGAATGGAGTCCTCTTCAAGAGTGCCGGCAGGCCTGTGTATACTGCGGCGGCGGCTCCCGAGGCGGGCCGTCAGGCGGAGGCCACGCAGCTTGGGCATAGACAACAGCACAGGTTCGGTCACACGTGGCCTGCTGGCCGCGGCCTCATTCGTGGTGGTGGTGGCCGGGCTACGCGCCGCCAGCGCGGTCATTCTCCCCTTCCTCCTCTCACTTCTCATCGCCATGGCCAGCTATCCCCTGCTGTCCTTCCTGCGCCGCCGCAAGATC
>SMYD01000136.1 GCA_004356015.1 Acidobacteriota bacterium
CAGGCGTCACGAAACCAGCTACCACCGCATAAGCCACCAGGTAATCCCCCGGCGGCAGCTCCGAGAAGGTCGTTGTGAGCCCCGCACCGAGAAGATCGACATCACCCAGGGGCGTATCAGCCGAGAGGGAATAAAATGCCTGGTCCAGGTTGGTCGTGACTTCGATGGCCCCCCCCGGCACATAATGCGCGTTGACGCCCGTTGTCCCCCCGGCGGGCACGGCGATATCCATGGCCAGGGGAGTGAAAAATCCGGCTACGCCGCCGAATACGACGCGGTAGGTCATGGAGGAGAGGTCGCAGTCGGTCACCATCACATCCCCACCCAGATCAGTTGTCGCGCAGGCCTGCCCCGCCGGAGAATTGGGATCCTCGGCCGGCAGGGTCAGATCCACCGTCTCATCAAAAGTGAAGCTGTAGGGTGGGACACCACCGGTGGCAAAGATGGGCACCGCGTAGATCTGGCCGATACTGGCCCCGGGCAGCGACTCGGTGGTGATGACGAAGCCCGACGCCAACTTCAGGGTTGCCTGGTCAAAGGCACCCAGAGAGTCGGTCAAAGTGAATGCCGGCGAGAACAGGCCGGACTCCGTCGGAGTACCCGAAATAGTCCCCGCTGCCGGATCCAGGATCAAACCGGCTGGAAGGCTGCCCCCGCTCAGGGCCCAGGTGTAGGGAGGCGTCCCTCCCGCAGGCAGGAGGGTAGCTCCGTAAGGTATGCCAGGCTCTGCATGGGGCAAGTGATCCTGCAAGATCATCGGCGCGACCGGCGGGGTCACCGTGAGGTTCAGCTCCAGAGTCTGCTCGAGGTTGTCCGGGTCATCGGTCAGGAGATGGAGTTCGCAGAAATAATTCCCCGGCAGGAGGTCACGCGTGTCGGTGGTCAACTGCAGGGCGACCGTCTCGCCTGTGGTGTCGAACGGCTCGACGTCCCGGACACTCTTGCGGGTGTCGCGCACATCACTGATCCCCTGACCCGGTTCCAGCCAGGGACAGGAGTTCTCCACCGAGCCCGAGGCAGCCGATTCGATGACCCGAATGACGAAAGCATCACTGCCGTTGCTGGTGAAGGGCGAGGTGAAATTACCCAGGTTGCCCGAGTGGTAGACGAAGCGTCCGGCACCCATGGCGGCGGTACCCAGGGTGACCACCTCCAGATCGTCCTCTTCCGGGATCGCGGCCCTGGTGTCGGCCTGAATCGCCAGGAATGTCCAGCGCGGACCGGCGTCACCCCTGAAGGTCGTGTCAAAGTTGGTGGGCAGGTCGTCAGGTGACAGACCCATGGTGAGCGGGTCGGTCGCCGATTCCAGTGTGAAGGCCAGGGTGTTGTTATCTCCATCGGTGGGCGGGGTGAACATGAACAGTTCGTAGCCGGCCGGGAGGAAATTGGCAAAGCCCGAGAACTGGGCCTGCTCGATGACCACACCGCCACCCTCCCAGATATACTGGCGTACGATATCGGCGGAGGCGAAGATGGAATCCGAGGCCGCCGTGAGCCAGAGGACATCAAACGCTTTCAGCGTCCGGAGATCCAGGGCCTCCGGCACCAGAGCCTGCACCACGGTGAAGCCCAGGCGCTCCATCCGTTCCTGTTCGTCGGGGGTGGCGGATTCATTGACGTACAAAACGCTCTGGCCGGTCAGTCCGGGGGACGTGAGACCCTCCGGTGCAGGGGGGCGTGCCTGCTCCACCCGGTTCCCCTCCCCATCCAGCAACAGGCCGTCGGCATCCAGAGTCCAGCCACTGGTGCGGATCCGGCCCGGTTCGCTGCGCCGGCCGATACTTCGTGGCACCGGTGCCCCCATCTTCATGAGGGAGGCCAGCGCGCCTCCCGTGGGCGCGATCCCGGTGGTGGTCGCAGTCGCGGTCGCAGCGATCAGGCTCGGGGCGCCACCCAGATCCACCGACTCGGCATGGAACGAGACCGTTTCGCATCCCTGGTTCACCAGATCCAGGGACAGGGTGATGACCACACCCGCTTCCACCGACGGGTCGAAGGTGGCCGGCAGCACAAGGTCCGGGGGGGCGCTGACCGGGATCAGAAAGGTGCGCAGGTCCGAGCTGCCGCCGCTATCACGCACCATCACGCGGAAGACGGCGTTCTCGCATTTTTCAGGGGTCCCGAAGATGAAGCCGCTCGCGTCCAGGTCGAGGCCAACAGGCAGAGCCCCTTCGCGCAATTCGAAGGTATAGGGCGTGAAGCCTCCGGTCGCCTGGAGAAAAACAGTGGTGGGTGGCTCACCGTCCAGGTAGAACACTCCCTTGGTGGCGTCAGGAAGAGCCTCCGTGATGAAAACGAGATCTTCCTGGGCCATGACCGGAGCGGCCGCCAGAAAACAGGCCAGCACCGCCATGCCCGGCAAACCGGCCCTGGCCGGCACATCACGAAATCGTCTGTCGGAGTGCATACTTGTTCCCATTGTACCCCGAGCGCTGCCGCGTCGCTTCAATCGGTGCTGTAGATCTCCAGCATGTTGAATAAATAAGCGATCTCGGTGGCCGCGGTCTCAGGCGCATCGGAGCCATGGGTTGCGTTGCGCTCCAGATTGGTGCCGAATTCTTTGCGCAGGGTGCCATCCCCGGCCTTGGCCGGGTCGGTGGCCCCCATGACGCGCCGCCAGGTGGCGATGGCATCGGGACGCTCCAGGATCATGGCGACCACCGGGCCGGAGGTCATGAAACGGGTCAGATCGGCAAAGAATGCGCGCTGGCGATGCACGGCGTAAAATCCCTCCGCCTGCCCCTGGGACAGGCGCAGCATCTTGACACCCGCAATGCGGAATCCTTCCTTGAGAATGCGATCCAGGATGCGGCCCAGGTGGCCGGCGGCCACTGCGTCGGGCTTCACCATAGCCAGTGTGGTTTCCATGTCCGTTGACTCCTCAGTTACCGCTGTTGAGAACTGCCTGCACGGCCTCGCCGATGTCGGCCGGGCTATTCACCACCGTGATACCAGCGGCGGCAAGAGCAGCCATCTTATCGGCAGCGGCTCCCTTGCCCCCGGAGATGACCGCGCCGGCGTGCCCCATCCGCCGTCCCGGCGGGGCGGTCTGCCCGGCGATGAACGAGACCACCGGCTTCTTGAAATGAGCCTTGATCCAGGCGGCCGCCTCTTCCTCGGCGTTGCCGCCAATCTCGCCGATGAGAACCACGGCTTCGGTATCGGGATCCTCCCCGAAGGCCTGCAGGGCATCGATGAACTCGGTGCCGATGAGGGGGTCGCCCCCGATGCCGATACAGGTGGACTGCCCGATGCCACGCCGGGTGAGCTGGTCCACAGCCTCGTAGGTCAGCGTTCCGCTGCGGGATATGACACCCACCCGTCCCGGCTTGTGGATGCGGCCGGGCATGATGCCGATCTTGGCGGAGCCCGGCGAGATGATGCCCGGGCAGTTGGGACCGATGAGACGGGTTGCGCTGCGGCGCACCACCGGCATGATGCGGACCATCTCCATGGTCGGGATCCCCTCGGTGATACACACGGCCAGACCAACCTGTGCGTCGACCGCTTCCAGGATGGCGTCGGCGGCGAATGGCGGAGGCACGAAGATGACCGAGACGTTGGCCCCTGTGGCAGCTACTGCGGCCGCCATTGTGTCGAAGACGGGCACTCCTTCATGGGTCGTGCCCCCCTTGCCCGGCGTCACGCCGGCCACCACCTGTGTCCCGTACTCCGCCATCTGCCGGGTGTGGAAGGTGCCTTCCCGGCCGGTGACACCCTGAACCACCAGGCGAGTCTCGGGCCCCACAAAAATGCTCATGACTGCTCCCTGGCGGCCGCCACAGCCTTGGTGGCAGCGTCCTGCATGCCTTCGGCGACGATGAAGTCAAATTTCGATTCGGCGAGAATGCGGCGCCCCTCGGCCACATTGGTACCCTCCATGCGCACGATGACCGGCACCTCGACGCCGGCCGTGTCCACGGCGTTGGCAACGCCCTGGGCCAGCAGATCGCAGCGCAGGATACCGCCGAAGATATTGATCAAAACGGCCTTGACCGATTCATCGGAGATCAAGATCTTGAACGCATTGGAGACCTGCTCGGCACTGGCCCCGCCACCTACGTCCAGAAAGTTGGCAGGCTGCCCCCCCGCCAGCTTGATGATATCCATGGTGGCCATGGCCAGACCGGCACCATTGACCATGCAACCCACATTCCCCTCCAGCTTGATGTAGTTGAGGCCATGCCGTGACGCCTCGACTTCCAGGGGATCTTCCTCGTCGGTATCCCGCAGTTCCCGGATTTCCGGGTGGCGGTGGAGGGCGTTGTCGTCGAAGTTCATCTTGGCGTCCAGGGCCACGACCTCGCCACCCGTGGTAACCACCAGGGGATTGATCTCCACCAGGGATGCGTCGCTTTCCTGCGCGCAGCGAACCAGGGCCGCCATGAGCTTGACGGCGCTCTTGACCGCCGGTCCGGAAAGACCCAGGCCAAATGCCAGGCGGCGGGCCTGGAACGGGGAGAGACCCACCGCCGGATCGATGGACTCCTTGAGAATCTTCTCGGGCGTCTCGGCGGCCACTTTCTCGATCTCAACACCCCCCTCGGCGCTGGCGATCAAGGTCAGGCGCTCACTACTGCGATCCAGAGTGACGGCCAGATAGAGTTCGCGGGCAATATCGAGGGTCTCCTCCAGGAGCAGGCGCCTGACGACGCGGCCCGCCGGCCCGGTCTGGGGCGTGACCAGGGTCATCCCGAGCATTCTGGTGGCCAGTTCAGCGGCCATGACCGGGTCCTCGGCTTTCCTGACGCCTCCCCCCTTGCCCCGGCCCCCGGCATGGATCTGGGCCTTGACCATGCAGGGGCCACCAAGACGGCCGGCGACCTCCCGCGCTTCATCGGGTGTGCGCGCGACTTCGCCGCTGGGCGTCGGCACGCCGTACGTCCGGAGGATTTCCTTGGCCTGGTACTCGTGAATTTTCACCATGGCTCCGACACGAGCCCCTCCTGCTTCCGGGAGACCTGCAGGCGGCTCCCGGCCACCGGACGGTAAAATGACTCGTGGAAAAGGGAGCGGGATTGTACCAAGGCGACCGCACGGACACAATGCGGCGCCGGGCCCCACCGGCGCAGAGGGCACCAGCTTCAGCCGATTGCGCGGGAAGAAAAGATCACGCTGGACTCAGGAGCCGTTCTCCACGTGGATCTTCTTGGGGCGTAGACTCTCGGCCTTGGGCAGCGTCACCCGCAGGACACCGTTCTTGTGCTCGGCGCGGATTCCCTCCTGACGAATGGTGGCCGGCAGGGTGAAAGAGCGCCGGAAGAGGCCGTAGCCCCGCTCCATGCGGTGGAAATTCTCCTCCTGGACGTCTTCATCAAGGCGGCGCTCACCGGCCAGGATGAGCGAGTTCCCCTCCACGCGCACATCCAGGGAATCAGGGGCAAGGCCGGGAAGGTCGGCCAGCAGCACGATGTCGTCGGGGGTTTCGAAGATATCCACCGTCGGCGTCCAGCCGGGACGGCCGGTGCCCGGCTCCTTCTCTCCCCGGGATCGCACCATGGAGTCATCGAACATGTGATTCATGCGCTCCTGGATACGGAGCAGATCCTTGAAGGGGTCCCAGCGGGTCAGGGTCATGGAAACACTCTCCGGTCAAGGGTTTCAGGCTGTTTCTGATTGTACCATGGTCGCTTCGCCGGTGTCCTTGACCGCCGCCGCCCGGGGACGGAATACCAGCTTGTCGCCTTCCACGTCCACCAGGACCGTCTGCCCACAGGACACCCTGCCTTCCAGGATCTCCAACGCCAGAGGATCCGCCACCGCTCTGCTCAGAACCCGTTTCAGGGGCCGGGCGCCGTAGACCGGGTCAAAGCCCACTGCGGCCAGATGGGCCCGGGCCGCAGGCGACAGCTCCGCGTCCATGCCCTTGTCCGCCAGCAGGCGACGCAGGCGCTGGAACTGGATCTGGACAATCTCTTCGAGGTGCTCACGCGCCAGCGGGTGAAACATGATGATGTCGTCAAGGCGGTTGAGAAACTCGGGCCGGAACCGCTGGCGCAGGCGTTCCATGATGGCGGTCGACACGCCGTCATCCAGAATGCCGCCTGCCTCCTGGATCAGGTCGCTGCCCAGGTTGGAGGTCAGGACCACCAGGGTGTTCCTGAAGTTCACCACGCGGCCCTTGCCGTCGGTGAGGCGGCCGTCGTCCAGGATCTGCAGCAAGACGTTGAACACATCGGGATGGGCCTTCTCGATCTCATCGAACAGGACCACCGCATACGGGCGGCGGCGCACGGCTTCGGTCAACTGCCCGCCTTCCTCGTAGCCCACATAGCCGGGAGGAGCGCCCAGGAGGCGCGCCACGGCGTGACGCTCCATGTATTCACTCATGTCCAGACGAATCAGGGCGGACTCATCGTCGAAGAGAAAGTCCGCCAGGGCACGGACCAGCTCTGTCTTGCCCACTCCGGTGGGACCCAGGAAGAGGAAAGAACCCACCGGCCGGTCCGGATCCGACAGGCCGGCACGAGAACGCCGTATGGCGGCGGCCACCGTCTCAACGGCCTGGTCCTGTCCCACCACGCGCCGGTGAAGCCTTTCCTCCATCTTCAGGAGTTTGGTCACCTCGCCCTCCAGCATGCGGCTCACCGGCACACCGGTCCAGTGGGCAACAATGGCCGCCACGTCTTCAGCGTCGATCTCTTCCCGCAGGAGCGAGCCTCGCTTCTGAAGAGCCGCCAGCTCTTCCCGGGAGACGGTCATCTCCTTCTCCAGGTCGCCCAGTGTGCCGTAACGTAACTCCGCTGCCCGTGCCAGATTGCCTTCCTTCTCGGCCCTGACAGCCTCACTGCGGGCATCCTCCAACTGCTGCCCCAGATCGGCGATCTTCTGAATGGCCTTCTTCTCGTTCTCCCAACGCGCCCGCAGGCGGCCCCTCTCCTCGCCCAGATTGGCGAGGGTTTCCTTGATGGCTGCAAACCGTTTGCGCGCCACATTACTTTTTTCCTTTTTGAGGGCCTCCCGCTCGATCTCCAGTTGCACGATACGGCGCTGGATATCGTCGATCACCACCGGCACCGAATCGATCTCCATGCGCAGTCGGGACGCCGCCTCATCGATGAGATCGATCGCCTTGTCGGGCAGAAAGCGATCGCTGATGTAACGCTTGGAAAGGGTGGCCGCCGCCACGATGGCGGCATCCTGAATCCGCACCTTGTGGTGCACCTCGTAGCGCTCCTTCAACCCGCGCAGGATGGCGATGGTGGCCGGCAGCGACGGTTCGCCCACCAGAACAGGCTGGAAACGGCGTTCCAGGGCTGCATCTTTCTCGATGTACAGGCGGTACTCCTTGAGTGTGGTGGCGCCGATGCAACGCAACTCACCCCGCGCCAGGGCAGGCTTGAGCAGGTTCGCGGCATCCATGGAGCCTTCGGCGGCACCGGCCCCCACCAGCGTGTGCAGTTCATCGATGAAGAGAATGACCTCTCCCTGGGCGGACTCGACCTCCTTGAGAACTGCTTTCAGACGGTCCTCGAACTCCCCACGGTATTTGGCGCCGGCGATGAGAGCTCCCAGATCCAGGGATAATAGCCGCTTGCTCTTGAGTCCCTCGGGCACATCACCATCGGCGATCCGCCCGGCGAGACCCTCGACGATGGCCGTCTTGCCCACGCCGGGCTCACCCATGAGAACAGGA
This sequence comes from Acidobacteriota bacterium, assembly GCA_004356015.1. GTDB lineage: Bacteria > Acidobacteriota > Polarisedimenticolia > SMYD01 > SMYD01 > SMYD01. The sequence continues at coordinate 7,637 of SMYD01000136.1, forward strand.
TTGTTCTTGGTGCGCCGGGACAGGACCTGAATGGTCCGGCGAATCTCCTCATCCCTGCCGATGACCGGGTCGAGCTTGCCGCGCCGGGCAAGGGCGGTGAGGTCCCGGCAGTACTTGTCCAGCACCTGGAATTTCTCTTCCGGGTCGGGGTCGGTCACCCGCTGGCTCCCACGCACGGCGGCCAGGGCCTCCAGCAACTTCTCGGGGGTGACCCCGGCGGCCTTCAGGAGATCATGCCCGTGACTTCCCGCAGTGCGGGCCATGGCCAGGAGAAGATGCTCGGTGGAGATGTAATCATCCTTGAACTGGCGGGCGGCTGCGCGGGCATCTTCAAGGAGGCGAACCATGCCGCGCGACATTCCCGGATCGGCACCACCCTGGGTCCGGGGCCGGCGCTCGAGCTCGGACCTGAGATCGGCGCACAGCGGCGCAACCGCCACTCCCAGGCGGGCCAGGAGAGGTAGAACGATGCTCTCTTCCTGCTTCAGGAGAGCGAGAAGCAGGTGCTCAGGGGTGACTTCGGGATGGCCGGCGCGGGCGGCTCGATCACTCCCACGCGCACACGCCTCCTGGGCTTTCCGGGTCAATTTATCGAATTGCATGGACATGGATGTTCCTCGCTGAATTTTGACTGTGGATAGGAATCACCGGCAACTTGATCCGGTGCGCCTAAAGTGTAAGAAAAGGATGGCGGCAAAGAAAAAGTGGGCCGTTTTGGCGCAGCAGAACCAGAGGCCCTGCCCACCTTCGGTCCTATCTTGGTAGAAAAATCTTTATTTAGAGTGTTTGATGTGATCCGGACCGGGTCGGCACGACACTTGCGTCAACAAACAGGTGGGCCGGAGGGACCGGCCGGGAATCTGAATCGACAGAAAAGAGATCACGCGGCGGGCGCCCGCCCCTCTCGCCGGAAGGAGAGTTCCGCTACAGACCTGGAGAGAAGTCACCCGGCGCGGCCTTGTGGGAGGCCGCGTTTTTTTTTGCGGCCGCCACCGTGACGGCGGTTCCCGTCAGATGCTCCTCCATCAACTCCAGGCAGCGACGGGTGTGGGTGAGGAAGATATGGTGCCCGGATCCCCCGATCTCCACCAGGCGGATGTTGGCGTAGGATTCCGGCAATGCGCGCACGTTCTCCAGCGGGGCCACCTGATCCAGAAGGCCATGCAGCATGAGGATCGGAATCTTCGGCGCCCGCTCCAGCACCTCGTCCACCCGATAATTGAGCAGGCAATTCTCCAGGGTGGAGGTGAGTGAGTTCAGAGTGAACTTGCGGCTGTCCCGCAGGACCGCCATGGGGAAGCGCAGGACGTACTGAACGGACATGGCCAGGCCGCTGCGCCTTACCTGGGCCAGATTCTCGGCCAGGGAATGCTCGTTGAGCAGACGCCGGTAGCTGGCTGACCCGCGCCAGAAGTAGTCGTGGGCAGCCTGCGAGTCCTCGAAACGCGGCAGGCCCAGGAAGACAAGCCGCCCGACCTGCCCTGGATAGAGGGCCGCATACTCCAGGGAAATGAGTGCGCCAAGACTGTGCCCGACGATGTGAATGGGCTGATCAGCGCAGCCAAGGGCCTCCACCATGCGGCGCACCTCATCCCGATAGAACTCCACGGTGTAACTTGTGCGTGGCTTGGGTGAGTCGCCAAAGCCGGGCAGGTCCGGCAAAAGCAGGCGATAGCGATCGGCAAGGCTGCGAACTTTCTTGAGAAAATAACGCCGCGAGCCGGTGATACCGTGTAGAAAAAGGATCACCTGTCCGTCGGGGGGGCCGAGGACGGTGTGAGCCAGGTTCATGGGTTCCATCTTCTCCGCCGTCCATGCCGCCGGTTCGTGGCTCGTCTGGCCCATGAATCGAGGGGCCCTGAGATCATCCGTCCTGGAGCCAAGTCGCGCCTATCCTAATCGTCCTCATCCCGAGGGGTCAAATCCCGGATGCCATGGGGTTGCGGGACGGGTCCCCGCGGGCCTAACCTCGCTGTCGTGAACATCGCAGCCCCGCGCATCCTGATCCTCCGCACCGGCCACACCGATCCCACCATCCGCGCCAGGCACGGCGACGATGACGAATGGTTCACCGCCGCCATGGAGGACCTGGGTTGCCGCTTCACCCTGCGCCATGTCCCCCTGGACGGCATGGGTTCCCTGGCCGGCTTTGATGGGGTGCTGGTGACCGGCACCGCCGCCGCGGTCCGGGATCGGGCGGGATGGATGCGGCCCCTCACTGCTTTCCTCGGAGAACGCACCGAGGGTGGGCCCCCGGTGCTCGCGGTCTGCTTCGGTGCGCAGCTGGCCGCCGACGCCCTGGGAGGCACCGTCGAGCGCAATCCCCGGGGGTGGGAGATCGGCACCGTGGAGGTCAAGCTGACGGCAGACGGCCTGGAGGATCCGATCTTCCATGGCCTGCCGGAGCGGCTGAGCGTGCAGGCGACCCATGAAGACCATGTTGCCGAACTGCCCGCGGACGTGATCCGCCTGGCCGGGAACAGCACCGCCGCCGTCCAGGCGTTCGCCTGGGGCCGGCGTCTGCGGGCTTTGCAGTTCCACCCCGAAGTCGACGCTGCCACCATCAGCAGCCTTGTCCGCCTGCGGCGCGCGGTTCTGGAAGCCGACGCCCGCCGGCAAGGTGCCCTCGACGCGGTAACAGCCCGGGCGGCTGTGTCGGCGATCCTGACGGGAATCCGCGCATCCGGGCACGGGCGCGCCATCCTTGCCAACTGGGTCAATTTCTTTGTGCGGCGGACTCAGGCCTGAGCGAGCCGGAGACGGCTCAGCGGTCCCCTGCCAGAAGTTCGAGGAGCCGGCCGGGGTCCACCCTCGCCTCGCCGATGCGTGCGCCCCAGTGCAGATGGGGTCCCGTCACCCGGCCCGTGGCTCCTACCTGCCCGATGATGTCGCCGGCCGCCACCATGGTGCCCTCCGCCACATCCATGCGCGAGAGGTGGGCATACAGGGTGTAGACCCCACCGCCGTGGTCCAGCACCACGAGGTTGCCCGAAAAATAGAGCTCCCGGGCCAGCGCGACGCGGCCCCGGGCTGCCGCCGGGACCGGCGTCCCCACAGGCGCCGCAAGATCAGCGCCTGAGTGGGGACTGCGCGGCTTGCCGTTGAAGACCCGCCGGCGGCCGAAATTGCGCCCCGCCACGCCCGCCAGGGGACGCATGGTGGAACCGTCATAGAACTTTTCCGGCGTGGCCCGCGCCCAGATCTTCTTCAGTTCCGCAGACTCGAGCGCGATGCGCGCCGCGACCTCAGGCGGCGGCTCCACGTATTTGCCGGCAACCTTGAGCTGTTCGGTGGGATAGTCCCTGGCCACCACCGTGATCTCGCCGGCATGCTCCAGGGTGGCACTGTCGTCCCACTCACCACTCACCTCAAAGATATAAACCCCGGGTGGCGTGTCCAGGTCGATGCCGGCGAATGCGGCCCAGGTCCCGTCTGGGCCGCGAAGAAAGACCAGCTGGGTGTCAAGAAGCGTGCCCCGCAACCGGGCATCGGCGCCGATACCTGAAACGGTGATGCGCAACGCCGTGCCGGGGACAAGCCGTGCCGGGACGACCTGGATGGAAGGCGCGGCCGCGAACACAGCCGCGGGCCCGCAGGAGAAGAGCGCCAGGCCCAGAACGAGGCCCCGGGACACCATGAACACCCCGATCACATCCCCATGATGTTGTAGCCCGCGTCCACATGAAGCGTTTCACCGGTCACACCCGAGGACAGGTCCGAGAGCAGGTACAGGCCGCTGCGCCCCACCTCCTCCAGGGTGATGTTCCGCTTCATGGGCGCTTGCGCCCGGTGGATGGCCAGCATGTCCTTGATGCCCGAAATGCCCCGCGCCGCCAGGGTATTGAGCGGGCCTGCCGAGAGGGCGTTGATACGGATGTTCCTGGGACCCAGCTCATAGGCCAACTGGCGGACGGCATGCTCCAGCGCCGCCTTGGCCGAACCCATGACGTTGTAGCGGGGGATCACCCTGGCCGCCGCCATGAAACTCATGGTGACGATCCGGCCGCCGCCTACAGCTTCCATGAGGGGCACCGCGGCCGCCGTCAGGTTGACCAGGGAATAGGCGGAGATCTCCATGGTCAGGCGATATCCTTCGCGGGAGGTCTCAAGAAACGGATTTTCCAGCTCGGCACGGGGGGCATAGGCCACAGAGTGGACCATCATGTCCAGCCGGCCTGCCTCGTCCTTGAGAACCTGGAAGACGTTTTGCACGCTGGCGTCGTCGGTCACATCACAGGGCACCAGCAGGCTGTTCTCGCACTGGCCGGCCAGCTTCGCCACCTTGTCCTTGAAGCGCTCGCCCTGGTATGTGAAGAGCAGGCGGGCGCCGGCCTGATGGAGAGTCTGCGCAACCCCCCACGCCAGGCTACGGTGGTTGGCGACCCCGAAAATGGCGGCCACCTTGCCGGACAGGTCAATGGGATACATGGGTCCTCCTTCCTGAGTGGCCCCATTCTAGTCCGCCTCCCCCTCCGCCCTGCCACCCCCCGCTCATTGACAAGGAAGGGGCCTCTCTGTTCGAATGACGCGGGAGGTGGGAATGTTCGACATCAAGGCGGTACAGCAGGCTCTGGCCCGGGCCGGAATGGACGGCTGGCTCTTCTATCAGTTTCACGGTCTGGACCCCATGGCCGATCGTATCCTGCATCTGCCCCAGGGGCGCATGGGCTCGCGGCGCTGGTTCTACTGGGTGCCTGCTGCGGGCGAGCCGGTCCGCCTGGTCCACGCCATCGAAGCCGGCGCCCTGGACCAGGTCCCCGGACGCAAGCAACTGTACGTGGGCTGGCGGCAGATGGAGGAGATCCTGCGGGAGATCCTGGCCGGGCAGGGCAAGGTCGCCATGCAGTACTCCCCTGGCAACGCCATCCCCTACATTTCCCGGGTGGACGCAGGTACCGTTGAACTGGTGCGTGCCTGCGGCCCCGAGGTGGTCTCCTCGGCCGACCTGGTGCAGGAGTTCGAGGCGGTCATGGACGAGGCGCAGGAGAAGAGCCACATGGAGGCCTCCCGGATCCTGCCGGAGATCGTCATGGAGGCCTACCAGCAGGTGGCCCGGGGCGTGGCCGACGGCAAGCCGAAAACCGAGTATGAAATCCAGCAATTCATCATGGAACGGTTTGCGGACCACAACATGGAAACCCACCACGCGCCCATCGTGGCGGTGGACGCCCACTCCGGCGACCCCCATTTCGAAGTGCCGGCGAAGGGGTCCGCCCCCATCACCGCCGGCTCCTTCCTCCTGACCGATATCTGGGCCAAGTTCAGCGCCCCCCGCTCCATCTATGCCGACATCACCTGGACCGGCTACGTCGGCAAAGAGATTCCCTCGGAACACGCGAAGATCTTCGACATCGTGCGGCGTGCGCGGGTGGCAGCCCAGGATTATGTCATCGCCGCCTGCGAGGCCGGGCGTCCGGTGCGCGGCTGGGAGGCCGATGACGCCTGCCGCGCCGTGGTCCGCCAGGCTGGCTACGAAGAACGGTTCCTCCATCGCACGGGCCACAGCATCGGCGAGGAGGTCCACGGCAACGGCGCCAACGTGGACAACCTGGAAACGCGCGATGAGCGCCTGCTCCTCCCCCGGACCTGTTTCTCGGTGGAGCCGGGCATCTATCTTGAGGAGTTCGGAGTGCGTTCCGAAGTCAACATGATCATTCACGGAGACGGCCGCGCCGAGGTCTCCGGCAGGCAGCAGGACGAAGTCGTTCCTATTCTGGGATGAGCCGGCGCATCCAGATCTCCTCTCTCATCGTGAACGTCGTCTCCTGACGCGGAGGTCCTCGTGGACATCTACCTCTGGTCCATCGCCATCTATCTGACGTTTTTGATCGGCATCAGCGCCTACCGGAGCCGCCGCATCAAGACCCAGGCCGATTTCATGGTGGCCGGTCGTTCGGTGCCCATGATCATGCTTGTGGGGACCCTGGTCTGCACCTGGATTGGATCCGGAAGCCTTTTCGGCGGCGCCGGCCGGGCTTTCCGGGAAGGATTCTCGGCCCTGTGGATGAGCGCCGGCGCCTGGGTCGGAATCGCCATCGTCTACTTCCTCGCCCCGAAAGTGCGTCGCATTGCCCAGTACACCGTGCCCGACATCCTGGAGACCCGCTATACCCCGGCAGCCCGACTATTGGGCTCCCTCGCCATCATCATCGCCTACCTGACCATTGCCAGCTACCAGTTCAAGGGAGGCGGGCGCCTGCTGAACATCCTGGCACCCCAGATCGATCCCAATGTGGGGGCCGCCATCACCTGCGGCCTGGTGGTCCTGTTCACCGTATTGGCCGGAATGATGTCCATCGTCTCTGTTGACCTGCTCAACGGCATCATGATCACCCTGGCCATCCTGGTGGCCGCTCCCCTGGTGCTGAGTTCCGCAGGCGGGTGGTCGGAACTGACGGTGACCTTGCCGGCAACTCACTTCACCCTGGTGGGCCGCACGGGCATCGCCCAGGCCATGGGCTTGTTCTTCCCCACCTTCTTCCTGCTCATGGGAGAGAGTGGCATGTACCAGAAGTTCATGGGGGCCAAGGACGCGCTCACCGCGCGCCGGGCCGTCATCGGCATGATCATCGGCGTCATCGTGGTGGAGACGGTCCTGGCTGCCACGGCCATCTTTGGCGCCGGCCTCTACTGGAACGACCCGGCCTACCGGGCCGCCGACGGCACCTTCAACAGCGGCGCCACCGAGACCATCATTCTGCAACTGGCGCGGCACGACCTGGCCCCGGTGTTCGGCATCCTCCTGCTCATCGGCGGCGTGGCCATCATCTTCTCCACCGCCAACACCTTCCTGATGATCCCGTCCACCAATGTCGCCCGGGACATCTATCAACGCTTCATCAATCCCAAGGCCGGGGAAAAGAAGATCATCCTTGTTCAGCGCATGATGATCGTCCTTCTGGCAGTGGTGGCCTACGTGGCCTCCACCTTCTTCGAGAGCATCCTGGATATGGCCCTCTACGCCTACACCATGGTCGGGGCCGCGGTGACGCCGGCCCTTCTGGCCGCCTTCCTCTGGCGGCGGGTAACGGCTTTCGGGGGTACTCTGTCCATCGCAGCCGGGATGGGGACCAGCATCCTCTTCGCCATCCTCAACCGGTTGGGGGTGGACCACATCCCCCTGGGCTTCACGACCATGCCCCTGGATTACGAGTACGCCATCTACCCCGCCGCTCTGGCCTCCTTCCTGGGCCTGATCATCGGCAGCCTGATGACCCCGCCCTCACCCGAAGAAAAGTGGCGGCCCTTCTGGCCCGAGAAAAAGCAGGAAGCCTGAGCGGGCGGCTAGAGTCCCCTGGCCTGAATGGTCTCCAGGCCATGACCGTGGGGGCCGATTTCACGCTGGCGCAGGAGGACGGCGAAGACGATGCCGGCCAGGCTCAGCAGGCCGAACAGCCAGAGCATGGGCAGGTAACCGTCGGGATTGTCCGCGCCGGCGTTGTTGGTATCGTTGAGCCAACCGGCTCCCAGGTTGACGACTGTGAGGCCGATATTCTGGACCATGGTCATGAGGCCGTAGGCTGTGCCCAGGCGGCCCTCCTTCACCAGGTAGGGGATCGACGGCCAGAGCACGGCAGGAACCAGCGAGAACGAGATACCGATGAGGGCGGTGGAGACCCACAGGGTCCAGTTGGTGTAACCCAATACCAGGAAGACCGGCAGCAGCAGGATCGACCCGCCCGCCATGAACAGGCTGCGCCTCCCTATCCGGTCGACCATGAGACCGAACAGGGGTGTGGCGAAGATGGCCGCCAGAAACACATAGCCGTTGATCTCGCCGGCCTCGGCCAGGGTCAGGCCGTGGGCATCCTGAAAATATTTGATGGCGAAGGTGCTGCGGAACGGGAAGATCACCGAGTAGAACGTCACGGTGAGGCCCACGATGTACCAGAACGAGCGATCGAATTTCCAGATCTCAGACCAGTTGATCCTGTCCGACGGAGCAACACGCCCGAGCTCATAGCGCGACTCGGCCGTCTTTTCCAGCAGCCAGAAGATGGCCGCCGCCGCCAGGGCCACGGCTCCAAACCCTACAGCCAGAAGCAGGGGTCCCTGCCAGCCTGAGTCGTAAACGCTCTTCGCCCAGGACGGTGAGAGATCGGCGGCATACGACCCGGCCCTGGCAATACTGAGATTCAGACCGAAGGCAAAGCCCAGTTGCTTGCCCTTGAACCACTGCCCGATGGACGCGGTGATGGCGACGATCATCGATTCGGCACCGAGGCCAAAAACGAGCCTGCCGGCGGCCATCATGACGAAGTCATCGGCAAGAGCGGTGATGATGGCCCCCAGCAAACAGATGGCAGTGAACACCAGGGTCGAGAAACGGGTACCCAATCGGTCCACCATGATGCCGCCGATGAGAACCATGATGATGTTGGGGAAGCTGTAGATCGCATTGAGGACGCCGAGCTGGGTGCTGGTGAAGCCCAGTTGTTTCTCCAGCAGGTCGGCAAGAGGTGCGATGGAGTCGTAGATGTAGTAGTTGCCGAACATGGCCAGGCTGACAAACACCAGGACACCCCAGCGCAGGAGCGGCGGCGGGACGGGCTTCCGGGCTGAGAGCAGGTCCGGCATCATTCACCTCGCAAGGTTGCGGTACAGACCCGCGCCTGCCGCGGCCATCCTCACCACAGTACGGGTTGACAGGCTGATGCAGCCTGTCGGACACCGGCAGATGGCCGGGGAACATTCAGGCTCGCACAGCTTGACACATCCCGGTGGATCACGGAAGGGAAAGCCAGCCGGCAGATTCCAGCTTCAGGCCCCGGACCCGGCCGGAACAGTGCTTGGCGGCGCTCCACCGGCATGGCATACTTGCCAGCCTCCACCTGGAGAAACCCGCGCATGTCTCTGGTTCAAATCGACAAGCTGGTGAAGGAGTACGACGACCTGCGGGCCGTGGATGAACTGGATCTGCACCTGGAGGCCGGCGTGGTGCTGGGCCTGGTGGGGCCCAACGGCGCCGGCAAGACCACCAC
>SMYD01000137.1 GCA_004356015.1 Acidobacteriota bacterium
GGCTTGGGGTGTCTGGGGTGGAGCGCCTTGTACTCGGCGTCGGTCCGCTGCGTCGAGCGGACCTGCACCAGCTGCCCGCCGGGTCGGAGAACCCGGTGAGCCTCACTGTAGAGGGCGTCCTCGCGCCGGAAAAACCCGAACAGGTCCATGGCCACCACCAGGTCGGCGATGCCCGGCTCCAGATGGGCGTCACCGTCGGCGGCAAAGATGGGATAAATTCGCGGGTCCTCGACCGAGCGTCCCTGCTCCAGCTCGTAGCGGTAGTTCTGCGCCGAGCGGTAGACAGAGTAGACCTCTCCCTCCGGGCCCACTCTTCGCAGGAACTGTTCCAGATGATTGGGTGAGTTCATGCCGTAGACGACCACACGATCGCCGGCGCTGAGAGGCAGGGCATCGACAAATTTTCCGGCCATGTGGTGGTACTCGCGCATGGCCTGGATGCCGGCCTGTCCCATGTCACTCCGCGTCAGGGTTCGCTGTCCCAGCGCGGGCCATCCCAGTCCGAGCAGCACCAGTGCAATGGCGGCGCTCCGGATCCACCTTGCTGCACCAGACGATCCCCGCATGTGTCCCTCCAGGTTGCGTGCGCCGGCGCCCCAGGATCCCGGCTCCGGGGGCGCGATTTCGGCGGTCTGCAGCATCGTACTTGCCCCGGGAGTGAATTTCAAGCCATCTTCTGTTGCAGTTTGAGACTTTTTACCGTACAATTCTGCAACCGAAAAAAGGATCGAGTCAGGATGAGCCAGGAGAAGACATCCACCCCATCCGTCGGGGTCTTCATCAACCCACGCTATGAGGTTCTGGAGCTGCTGGGGGAAGGTGCCTCCGGACGGGTCTACCGAGCCAGCGATGGCTGGTTCGACGACCGCCCCGTGGCCCTCAAGGTCCTTCATCCCGGCGCACTCACCGACGAGACCCTGCGTGAGTTCCAGGCCGAGTTCGCCTCCCTGGCCAGATTTCAGCACCCTAACCTGGTGCAGGTCTTCGACTTCGGCACCGCCGCCGACGGGTCGACGCACTTCCTGGCCATGGAACTCCTGCCCGGGCGCACCCTGGGAGATCTGCCCACTCCCCTGCCCCGCAAGCCCCTGCTGAGCCTTCTGCTCCAGATCTGTCAGGCTCTGGACTACATACACGCCCGTGGTTTCCTCCACCAGGACATCAAGCCGGGCAACCTGTTGCTCACTTCCGACGACCGGCAGGTGAAGCTGGCGGACTTCGGCATGGCGGTGGGCCCTGATCGCGAACGGCTCGCCGGCCGGGGAGGGACCCTGCGCTTCATGGCCCCCGAGCGGTTCTCCGGTGCAGCGGCGGATCCCCGAGGCGACCTGTATTCCCTGGGCGCGGTGCTGTTCTTCCTGGCGACGGGAAAGGCCCCGTTCGAGGACATCCCGGACCGGGATCTCCTCGATCGGATGATGCAGGGTCCGCCGGAGATCCCGGCGGGCCTCCCCGAGGCGTGGCCGCAGGAGATGGCAAAGGTGCTGCACACGCTGCTGGATCCCGCCCCCGGCCGGCGCTACCCCTCAGCGGCCGCACTGCTGGATGCCGTGAATCGTGCCACCGGCGCCGGATTGATCCTGGATACCCAGGCCACCCGCCATAGCCTGGCGCACGGGGTCCCGCTGGTGGGCCGTGACGAGGAGCGCAGCGAACTGGTGCAGTGCTTGTCGTTGCTGCAGGACGGGTCAGCGGCTGCCCCGCGGCTGATCCTGCTGCAGGGCGAGGCCGGCATCGGCAAGAGCCGCCTGCTGCAGGAGGCACGCCTGCGCGCCCAGCTGGATGGACTGCACGTCGTCGAGGGCAGTTTTGCCACCAGCCGCGAGATACCCCTTGGTCCGTGGCCCGAGATCCTGCGGCGCATGAGTGACCGCCTCTCCGCTCTGCCGGAGGCACCGCTGGAGCAGGAACCGTTGCGCGGATTGCAGCCGCGCATCGAGTCGCTGTGGCAGACAGCGGCTACCTCCGTGAAATCCCGCGGCCGGACCGAGACCGACCCCAGCGCCAGGCATCAGCTGCTGTCGCTGGTCACTGACTGGCTCCAGGGCGCCTGCGCGCACGTTCCCACGTTGCTCTGCCTGGAGGATCTCCCCGCCGCCACACCCATGGCTTGGGAGATCTTGTGGCGGCTGGTACGCTCGCCCAAGCCCACCCCGATGCTGGTCCTGACCACTCACCGGGGAGCATCAAGAACACGGGAGATCCAGCGCCGTCTCCGTGGTGCGCCGACCCGCACCATGGAACTGCAGAGACTGAACCCGGACCAGGTCGCCGACCTCCTGTCCGCCATGCTCGGCCTTCAGGAAGCGCCGCGATCCCTGGTCACTGCAGTGCATCGGACGACGGCAGGGAATCCTTCCCTGGTGGAGGAGACCGTCTCCGCGCTCATCGCGCAGGGCCGCCTGGTGCGTGGCCCCGAGGGCTGGAGCCTGCGGGGAGAACTGGACGCATCGCTCGATCTGCCCACGAGCGTGGAGGACCTGTTACAGCATCGAATGACGCGGCTGTCACAGGATGATGCGCGCCTCCTGGAGGCCCTGGCCGTGGGAGCCGGCCCGGTGTCCGCCGCGGAACTGGCCACCGTGCTCGAGGCGGAGCCCTGGGAGGTGGAGCGGGCTCTGGGACGCCTGACCATGCGCGGCCTGGTGGAGGAGCACACCCACGCCACCGGTGCAGCGAGGCCGATGTTCGCCATTCCGGACACCTTGTTGAGCCAGGTCCTGGGACAGCGCTGCGAGGAGGGGCTGCGCAGCGATCTGCATAGGCGATTCGCCGCGACTCTCGCCCGGCGCGAGGACATCTCGCCGCAAGCGCTGGCGCATCATCTTGCTGGTTCCGGCGATGGCGAAGGTGCACGGAAACAGGCGCGCGCCGCCGCCCGGGAGGCCATGAGCGTGCACGCCTATGAAGTGGCGGTGCAATGTTGTCGTCAGGCCCTCGAGTTCACCGAGAACAAGCAGGAGCGCTCGCTTCTGCTGGAGGAACTGGGCCGGGCTCAGGAAGCCATCGGCGCGAGCCGCAGGGCCCTGGACGCCTATGCGGAGGCTCTGGCTACCGGCGCCGACTCCATGGATCGCGCGGACGAGGCCCGCCTGGCCGAGCGAATCGGCTGGAATGCATCACAGGCTGGCGACTTCGACACGGCGGAGCAACATGCCCTGCGTGCATTGACCCTGTTCCAGGGGATCGGAGACGAGGCGGGGCAGGCGCGGGCACGCAAGACGCTGGGCATCGTCCTGTCGCGCAAGGGAGACTTCGACGCAGCCCGGCGCTACTACGAGGAAGCGCTGCAGGCGCTGGAGCGTCTGGACGCGCCGGCGGAGACTGCCAGTGTTCTGAACAATCTGGGCCTGCTGGAATCGTTTCAGGGCAACGGCGAGGGCGCCATCGCCTACCTGGACCGCTCGCTGAAACTACGACGCGCCACGGACGATGCCTCGGGACAGATCGGACCGTTGCTGAACCTGGGCTTCGTGCGCGCGCAGCAGGGCGATCATGAAGGAGCTCTGCAGACGTACGACGACTGTATCGCCCTGTCCATGGAAGTGGGCGACCTGCAGAATCGCGGCAACGCCTTCATGCACAGGGCGGAGAGCTTGCGCGCCCTGGGAGCCCTCGACCTTGCCCAGGCCTCGTGGGAGGAAGCGCTACGCGCACATCAAGAAACCGACGACCGCGCGCGCCAGCTGCACTGCTATGACCAGTTGGGCGATCTGCATCGCTCCCTGGTGGACCCGGCGGTGGCGGCCGAGCACCACCGCCGCGCCCTGGAGCTGGCACGTGAGCTGGGAGATCCGGTGCAGGAAGCATTCGCCCTGGCCTCTCTCGGCCTGGACCAGTTGGGCCTCGGGGAGCCGGACGCAATGGCCAATCTCGAAACAGCGCTGGGTTCGGCTCGGGAGCATGACAATCGCCGCGTCGAAGCCCGGGCGTTGCGAGGTCTCGCCCTGGGAGATGCCATGCGCGGCGAGTGGGCCGCCATGGCCGCCCGTGGGGACCGACTGATCCTGGTGGCCGATGCAGCGGGCCTGACGCAGGACCGCGCGTGGGGCCAGCGCCTGCTGGGCGAGGCGCAACTGGGGCTGGGTCAGATCGAAGCGGGAAGGAAAACGCTGCAGGAGGCAGCTTCTTCTGCGCACCGCTGTACGCTGCCGGAACTGGAGCGCGAGGCGGAGTTACTACTGGCGGATTCACTGCAAAAAGCTGGCCGCCTTGGGGATGCCCTGGACGCGCGCATGCGGGCGCAGGGACTGCTAGAGGAGATGAGCATGAAAATCCGAGACGAAGAACGCCGTTCCGACTTTCTTTCCCGTGCACGCCGGCCCGCCTCGGCCGCCGCCGGGCCGCCGCTGACCGAGGCACAGCGCCCGGCCTCTGAAGGGATGGGCAGTCTCTACGAGATCAGCCAGGCCATGAACTCCATCCTGGAGCCGGAGACCCTGCTCGAGGAGGTCATGGATATCGCCATCGAGCGCCTCAAGGCAGATCGCGGTGTGCTCATCCTGTTCGATGGGCCGGGCGGCGAGATGCGCGTGCGGGTGGCCCGCAACACGGAGCGCGAGACGCTGGATGACGCCATCGCCTACAGCCGCCACGTGGTGCGCGAGGCCGCCGACGGCCGCCCGGTCCTCTCCATGGACGTCGGTGAAGACGAACGCTTCCGCGATTTCCGCAGCGTGCGAATGTACGGAATCCGATCGCTGCTGTGCGTGCCCCTGCGCCTTCGTGGCGCGGTGGTGGGAACCGTCTACCTGGACAGCCGGCAGCCCAGCGCGGCCTTCACCGAGGAGAGTCTTCACTTCCTGGAGATCTTCGCCAACATGGCCGCGCTGGCACTGCACAACGCCCAGGCGTTCGACGGCCTGCGCAAGGAGAACCTGCGGCTGCGCGAGGAAATGGAGGAACGCTTCTCCTACGGAAACCTGGTGGGCAAGAGCCAGCCCATGCAGAAAGTCTTTCAGATCATGAAGAAGGTCACCGAGTCCACGCTGCCGTTGCTCATCCTGGGCGAGAGCGGCACGGGCAAGGAACTGGTGGCGCGCTCGGTTCACTTCAACGGCCCGCGCAAAGCCGCTCGTTTCTGCTCTCAGAACTGCGCTTCCCTTCCGGAAGCTCTGCTGGAGAGCGAGTTGTTCGGCCACATGAAGGGCTCGTTTACCGGCGCGGAGTCCTCCCATATCGGACTGTTCGAAGTGGCGGACGGAGGTACGCTGTTTCTCGATGAGATCGGCGACATGAGCATGGCCATGCAGGGGAAGGTGCTGCGTGCCGTGCAGGATGGCGAGATCCGTCCGGTGGGCGGACGCAAGACCCTGCATGTGGACGTGCGGTTCCTCTCGGCAACGAACAAGAACCTGGAGCAACTCGTCAAGGATGGGCTGTTTCGCGAGGACCTCTACTATCGGCTCGACGTGGTACGGCTGACGCTACCTCCCCTGCGTGATCGCAAGGAGGACATCCCCCTCCTGGTGGAGCACTTCCTGGCCAAGGAAGGCCAGGCAACCGAGAAGGCGCCGAAGCGCATCGCGGAGGACGCCCTCACCCTATTGCTGCGCTACCACTGGCCCGGCAATGTGCGCGAGCTGGAGAATGAGGTCAAGAAGCTGTCGGTCTTCTCTGCCGGCGAGTTGATCACGATGGAGGACATCAACGAGCATTACGACCTGTTCCAGAAGCTCACCGACCTGTCCATGGACTCGCCGCTGGAATCCATCGAGGAGATGGAGCGCAAGCAGATCGTTCGCGCCCTGCTGGAGACCAGCGGACACCGCGGCAAGGCGGCACAACTGCTGGGTATCAGCCGGGCCACCATCTTTCGCAAGATCAAGGCGTATGGACTCTCAGTCTGAGTCATTGGCCACGCCTGGCCGCATTTCGGTGAGACGATCAGAAGTTACTCGATACAAGGAGGTTACCTGCCTCCCTCCGGGAGAGGGTCTCATTCTGGCTGCGTCCGCCCTGAGCCCAGCCTACCTCCCTCGCCCCCTGAACGAGCGTAACCTGTTGAGTCAACATAACTTCTATCCGCGCTGGCCATGCTGGCGTGAATTGGTACAGCACTTGCTCTCCCTGATAGCACAGGAAACCGCATCGAGGCCAACACCCTGGTGTCGAGCGCATGGGGAGAAAGCAAATGTTCAAGAAATCAAGACTCGTAGCCGCCCTGGGAATCGCCGCGCTGCTGCTGCTGCTGCCGACTTCGGCCATGGCCAACATCGGAGGCGCCGGCCCGCGCCTGCACACCATCGACAAGGAGCACCCCACGGTATCCAACATCGGTGGTGCCGGTCCCCGGTCCACGCTGGACGAGCCCACGCAGGAATTTGTCAGTATCGGTGGCTCCGAGCGCGCACTAGCGAATATCGGCGGAGCCGGTCCCACGGCGAACATCGGAGGAGCCGGCCCGCGCATGGAGCAGGACTCCACCCAGAGCCTGATCCACGATAACATCGGTGGTGCCGGCCCGCGCAGCTTGACCCAGTGGCTGCTGGACCTGCTGGCCATCGACTGACCTCATTCGTACGAGCGAACTCCCTGCGGCCGATGCCCGCAGGGAGTTTTTTTTCGTACGGCTCGCCCTCAGATCACATCAGCGAATGTCTTCTCGGTGGCGCGGAAGTAATAGACGCCACCGACCAGGAGCACTGCCATGCCCGCCAGCCCGAGGATCATTCCGGGCCAGTAGGGTGCGAAGTCCGGCCCCAGGATGCACCAACGAAAACCATCAATGACCCCGACCATCGGGTTCAAGCTGTACCAGAAACGCCATTCTTCCGGAATGACGCTGCTGAGGAATCCCACCGGGCTCAAGTACATCCCCATACGCACGATGAAGGGTACGACATGCTTGACATCGCGGTACTTGACGTTCATGGCGCTCAGCCACATGGTCAGGCAGAGGGTCGCCAGGACGGCGACCAAGGCAAAGGCCGGCAACAGCAGAAGATGCATGCGAAACGAGACGCCGAGCAGCGGCATCATCACGAGGAGCAGACCCAGAGAGACCAGGAAATCGAATCCGGCGCTGACAATCGAGCTGAGCGGCAAGATCAGCCGGGGGAAGTAGACCTTGCTGACAAGGTTGGACTGCGCCACGAGCGAGTTGCTGCTCTGCAGCAGGGCTGCGCTGAAGAACTGCCAGGGAAGGATCGCCGCCAGTGTGAGAATCGCATAGGGGACCCCCTGGCTGTCCATCTTGGCCAACCGGCCGAAGATGACCGTGAGGATGACCATGGTCAGCAATGGCTGCACCAGCACCCAGAGGACACCGATGACGGTCTGCTTGTAGCGGACCAATATGTCACGCCACGCCAGGAACCAGAGCAGCTCCCGATAGCGCCAGAGCTCGGCGAAGTTGATCGGCATGAGGCCCCGGCTCGGCCGGATGACCTGATCGAAACCCTCAAAGCTCGCCAGGTCGATCGGCTCGACCCCGGCGTTGGACCCGGCTTCACTCATGGTCCCATGCTCCTGCCGAGGATGCCGGCGCCAGGTCCAGTCCCAGCCCGGCCCTACTGAAGTCGGTGTCGGGATAATAGGATGCCATCTTCAGGATCCTCTCGACGAGTTCCCGCGGCAAGTCCTTCCCCCTGCCCTTGAT
The DNA here is from genome assembly GCA_004356015.1 of Acidobacteriota bacterium. Classification (GTDB taxonomy): domain Bacteria; phylum Acidobacteriota; class Polarisedimenticolia; order SMYD01; family SMYD01; genus SMYD01. The sequence goes on from SMYD01000137.1 coordinate 7,601, forward strand.
TGCCTTGTTCTTCCGGGTATATCTGCTCCCTCCCTTTTCAAGCGCCGTCGCGATGGCTTCACCACTCTGCGGAAATCCGAGCCAATCGGTGATCGCGGCGATCTGTCCCGGCGGATCATCGAGGAGATCTTCGTAGCGCGAGAGATACACCCTCGCACCGCGCCCGGAGGCGTACTCGATCCAGCCGGCATAGAAGTTGAAGTACCATGGCACGATCATATCGACGACGAAATTCAGAAGGGCCTCCTGGCTCATGTTCTGAACCTGATGATCCGAGAGAAAGGCCAACGGAGTCTCCGCAGATTCGTTGCGCAGATGGTCCGCATAGCTGAAGACCGTGTCGAAGATGTTGCGACAGGTGACGACCCCCTTGATGTTGGCCCCGATCATCCATTCAATCGTGGCATCCGAGCACCGACAGTGCTGGTTCACGCTCAGGAGGTGCGCGCGGCGCGTGGTCGTGATGATCTGATTGATGTCGATCTCTTGCTCGCGGCGCTGATGCCGGAAGACCAGGGAGTTCGTCCTCCAATGCAAGAGCTCCTCGAGCACCACGGACAACCAGGAGGAGCCGCTCTTTGGCGCGGCGATGACCATCACATGGTGCCGGTTCTCGTGCACCATCCCGAGTATGCAGTCCGGCGTGTACAGCGTCGCGATCAGCCGCTGTGAGGCCCACCGCGTGACGTAGTAGTGGACCGCCCCATCGAGAGGGGCCCTAAGAGCATTCAGAATCTTGCTTCTCATCCACGATCTCCCAGATATGGTCCAGCAAGATTCCGTCTGTACATGCCGGCAGACGCCCCGACCCGAAGAAGTCCCCCCTGTGGACCGTAAACTGCGTGGCATAATTTACCAGGTCATAGTTCGTCGCTTGAGGCCCCTGGATCGCGCAAGAGAGGTAGTACTCTCCCGGGAACAGGGGCAGCCGCTTGATCGTGCATCGAACCCTCCCGGACGAGGCGATGGCCTTGAAAGGAAGCGAGCTCACGTATTTGTTGCAAGTGGCGATCACCTGGCCGCGGGAGTTGGAGATCTGAACCGAGAACGACACCCGACGGAGGGACGCGTCCGGAGCGGCGGTGTACGCGAGCAAGACGGCGAGGTCGTCTCCACACCGGATCGATCCGGGTCGGGCGGAGCCGGCCACCTTCACCTCTACTCCGGTGATCCGGATCTCGCCGCTGCCCGTTCTGTCCGTGCGTGATTGGATCGGACGGGCGGCGTGCGCCCGTAGGGTGGATAGATACAGTGCCAATCCCTCGGATGTGGGACCCAGGAAGGAAACGCGGCCGTTCTGCAGCAGCAGGACCTTCTGACACAGGCTGCTGACCGCCGCCTCGTTGTGACTGACGAACACGACCGTGCGGCCATGCCCGGCGATGTCCTTCATCTTCCCGAGGCACTTCTGCCGGAATTCGTTATCGCCGACAGCGAGGACCTCATCGACAATCAGGATCTCGGGCTCCATGTGCGCCGCAACGGAGAACGCCAGACGGAGATACATCCCGCTGGAATAGCGCTTGACCGGGGTATCGAGGAACCTCTCGACTCCGGCAAACTCCACGATCTCGTCGAACTTGCGCTGGATCTCCTGGCGACGCATGCCCAGAATGGCGCCGTTCATGTAGATGTTCTCGCGGCCGCTCAGCTCCCAGTGGAACCCCGTTCCCACCTCCAGCAGACTGGCGACCTGGCCACGCACCCCGACGATTCCCTCCGTCGGCTCGGTGATCCGGCTGAGTACCTTGAGCAGCGTGGACTTCCCGGCGCCGTTGGGACCGATGATCCCCAACACCTCACCCTCGGCCACGTCGAAGGAGACGTCTTTGAGCGCCCAGAACACGTCCACCACCCGGGAGGCGGCGCCCCTCCCGCGTCCACCGGCAATCCGGGCCGCGAGACGGGCCGCGTGGGCCAGGGAATCGCGCAGGGTATCGTGCCTGATGGTCTTTCCCAGCAGGTATTGCTTGCCGAGATTGCGGGCAGAAATGACCGGTCTACTCACGAATGGAGGCGTCCACCACGGCTCTTCTCCCCGGTGCCGGAGGAAAAACACGGCGCAGGCACCCGCTCCATGATGACCTCGATACCGCACTCGGTCAACCTGCCGCGGAACGCGGCGAGCCCGGGGGTGCGGCTTCCGGAAAGCGCCCGGGTGCGAAATTACGACGAAAGTAGCACGGACTGCTCTACACCGAGACAGCGCCGGACCACTAGGAGCGCTCGATGACCGTGATATTCCCGTAGGGGATGGCGTAGATCAAGCCCGGAACATCACCCAGAAGATCCATGGCGCGGAGCCATCCTTCGCTCTCATCGCCCGCCGGCTGGAAGCCCATCTCTGCGACGTCCTTGCCCGGACAGGAGGAAACCAGCACCACACGGATCCGTTCCTGGATCTCCCGTAGCAAGTAAGTGTTGTGACCGGTGAGATGGTAGTTGGCACGCACGGCCTGCACCAGGTCGGACAGAGACTCGTGGGGCGTCCACTGCAGGAACCCCTCGCGGATCCCCTCCGGGCACTCCGCCAGGAGAAGCATCACGCCACCATCCCGTACCGCATCGTGGCAGTTGATCAGTGTCTTGATCGCTTGCATGAACGACACATCGTAGGGGTCGCCTCCGCAACTGGCGAGCACCAGATCCGCCTGGCGCTTCACCGGCAATGCAAAGTGGCGCTGCACCTCGAGGCAGCCTGCCCGGTGAGCCTCATCCAGCTCCCCGGCGAAGACACCCAGCAGCCGGTGCTCCAGGTCCAGCACGGTGTTGACCAGGAAGCTCGGCTGGAACAGACGGGCGGCCTCCATCATCTCCTCATGAACAGGATTGCCTTCCAGGTTGCCATTCCTTGTTCCGGGGTGCACCGGGCGGTCTCCATTGTGCGACAGGACCATGGCATGGTTGCGCAAGATGGTGTCAAAGCCCGAGACCCCAGGCAGCACCGACTTGCGTCCGCCGGTGAAGCCGGCAAAATAGTGATGCGTGATTCTCCCGGTAAGGATCTTCACATCCGCCTCGAATGCCAGCGAATTGACCTTGAGCTCGCTTCCCTTGGAGGACATGCCGAGGGACACGAGATCGCCGCGGCACTGGTGCCCCACCACCTCGATCTCCGGGTCGATCTGCGCGCCCGCAATGCGGGGAATATCGGAGGGTTCGAACGGCACATGGGTCCCCGTGGCCACGATGATGCGGGTTCGCCGCGGGGGAACGCCGGCCTGCTGCAACGTTCGCAGGATAGGGCCCATGAACAGATCGGCCCGTGTGATGCGATCCTTTCCGGACACCAGGACCACCGCCGTGCGCGCGCCGCGCACCAGTTCTTCCAGCGGTGGCGTCCCCAGGGGACGTTCCAGAGCTTCCGCCACGGAGGATGCCGGCAACGCAGCCGGACACGAGGGCTGCAGGACTTCTGCTTCCACTCCGGGGAACTCCACCGTCCTGTTACCGTAGCGCAACTGCATGGCTCTCTCCTGTTCCACCTCTCGGCGAACGATAGCAGACTTTCCGGCCGGGCCTCTACCGAGCCGGCCCGCCGGGGCCAAGCCGGCGGTACGACTCACTCTCCCTTCTTGTCAGGGTAGCCCTGGCGAATGCCGAGCCTCTTCATCCGACGGTAGAGCTTGGGACGGTTCCAGCCGATATGAGCCGCCGCCCTCGCCTTGTTGCCGTTGCTGCGCACCAGCGCGTTCTCGATCATCAAGCGCTCGGCGCCTTTGGCCTCGCCGTAGCCGTCCAGGGGCTCGGATAGAGCGAACTGAACAACGGTATCGGGGAGATGCGCCAGGCCGATCTCGGAGCCCTCGCACAGTAGCGTGGCGCGCTCCACGACATTGCGCAGCTCGCGGACATTTCCCGGCCAGCGGTAATGCTGCAGAATGTCCAGAGCCTCGGCGCTGAGCGCCCACTTCCGGCCCGGGTTCGCCGCGGCCAGCTCGCCCAGGAAGTGAAGCGCCAGGAGGGGGACATCCTCCGGCCGCTCGCGCAACGCCGGAAGCCGCAACGGAAACACGTTCAAGCGGTAGTAGAGATCCTCACGGAATTCCCGTGCGTCGATCATCTGCGGCAGGTCCCTGTGGGTAGCGGCAAGAATTCGTACATCCACGCGGACCATCTCCCGCCCCCCCACCGGCCGGAACTCACCCTCCTGCAACACGCGCAGGAGCTTGCCCTGGAGGCGCAAGCTGAGGTCACCGATCTCATCCAGCAGCAACGTCCCGCCGTGGGCCAGCTGGAAGATGCCGGGGCGTGTCTCGCTGGCGCCCGTGAACGCCCCGCGCACATGGCCGAACAATTCACTCTCGATGAGCGTCTCGCTGAGGGCGGCGCAGTTCTCGCTCAGGAACGGCCGCGATGCGCGCGCACTGGCCCGGTGAATGGCGCGGGCCACCAGTTCCTTGCCCGTCCCGCTCTCTCCCAGCAGCAGCACCGTGGAGTCCGCGGGCGCCACCAGCCGCACAGCATGCATCACA
>SMYD01000138.1 GCA_004356015.1 Acidobacteriota bacterium
CACTTCCCAAAGGCTGGCCTCGCCGAGTCGGTTCGGCGGCCCGAGGGCAGATGCCCCGCTTCCTCCAACGCGGCCCTTACTTGATCCTGACCGGCGTCTCTCCTCTTGAGGCGCTTGCGGCCTCTTTTCATGCCAAGTCGATGGTTGAAACACCCCGGATTTCGGCATTCACTTTCGGTGGTCTAGTACACCACCAGGGGGATGCTTGCGCCCGGCCAGGTAGCTGACGCTCAGGCCGAGGAGGCTGGTCGCGTCGGCCCACTGGGAGTTGACCACAGGCGGAAGCCCGGTGGAGGCGGCGGGAGTCGAACCCGATCCCTTGCGAGCATGGGTTCTCAATACCCCACGCCCCTCGGGCCTCGGAAAAGGCTGACTCGCGTCTTCTGGTGATTTGCCGATCACGCAACAGCGGACACTGAAGAGGAGGGACAATGAGAGACGGCCGGGTTATCTGCCCCGCCGTCCCGCTTCAGCTTGGGTCGCCTGCTTGATCCGGGAGTGACGCGAAGTACTCGTCCACCAGTCGCCGGTGATGTTCCGCGTCCAGTCCGCCGGCCACGACCCGGGAGGCAGCGGCGATGGCCAGGTCGGCCGCCTCCTCACGCAATTCGCGGAGGGCCTGCCTCTTCTCCCGCTGGATTTCATCGCGAGAGCGGCTGAGCAATTCCTCGGCCTCCTTGCGGGCAGCGGCAACCAGGTCAGACCGCCTCTGTTCCGCATCCTGACGCGCCTTCTCCAGGACTTCACGGGCCTGGTTGCGCGCATCAGCGAGGATGGCCCGGTTTTGTTCCAGCAGGGACGCCGACTCCTTCCGCGCCTGCCTGGCTTCATCGAGGGCCTGCCGGATGGTCGTTTCGCGTTCCTTGAGAACGGCCAGAATCGGCTTCCAGGCAAACTTGCCCAGGAGGAGGACCAGCAGCAGAAAGGTCACCACCGTCCAGATCATGAGCCCTGGTTCAGGCTGGATGAGCATGCAGCTGTCTCCGAGTCGATGCCGCCGGTTTCCCGGCGGGAATAGCGAGGGTTTCGGCGCCGGCGTTTGCGCCAGCGCCGGCAACCATCACGACTTGATTGCAAGCAAGATGCAGATGGCCTCACCGAACAGGGCCACGCCCTCGATGAGTGCCGCCGCAATGATCATGGAAGTACGGATATCGCCGGCAGCCGAAGGCTGGCGAGCCGAGCCTTCCATGGCTGACGCGGCCAGTTTGCCGATGCCAAGACCCGCACCGATGGTGACCAATCCCGCGCCGATACCAGCGCCCAGATAACCGAGGCCAATGGACTCCATTCTGCCAATCCTCCTAGTGTGCCGGGTGCTGCGACATCCCGATGAAGAGAGCCGTCAGCATCGTGAAAATGTAGGCCTGAATAAAGGCCACGAAGATCTCAAGACAATAGATGAACAGTGCGAAGGCCACCGAAGCCGGGGCCACATAGACAGTTTTCAGGATGAAAATAAGTCCGAGAAGGGAAAGGATGACCACGTGGCCCGCAACCATGTTGGCGAAGAGTCGCAGGGTCAGAGCGATGGGCTTGGCAACGACACCGACCAGCTCAACGACAATGATGATGGGCACGTAGAGGGGCAGGATCCACCCCGGGATACCCTGGGGTATGGGACAAAGAGCCTTGACATGCCCCACCAGGCCATTCTCCCGTACGCCTGACGCCTGGATGAGCACAAGGGAGAGAATGGCCAGCCCCGCGGTGACATTGAGGTTGCTGGTGGCGGTGACCCCATAGGGGATAAGACCGGCCAGATTGGCAAAAAGGATGAACATAAACAGGGTGCAGAGATAAGGCGTGAATTTTTCCGGGTTCGTCTGAATGTTCTTGCCGGCCAGCTCGTCGCGAACGAACGCCACCAGCGCTTCGAGGACATTGCCCAGTCCTCTGGGGACCAGCCCCACCTGACGGACGCCAACCATGACAACCAGGAACATGATGGCGCCGGAGATCCAGACCCACACCACATGCTTGGTGGGTGACATATCAATGCCGCCGACAATCCACCCCTGGGGCAGGTTCACCACACCGAACGGCGTCTCCAGTTCGTGCCCGTTCACGATGTGGTGCAGGAGGTCGAACTCTCCCTCCGTTGCCTGGTGGGACGCGTTCTCATGTGAGGCCTCAGCCTGCTCACCATGACCGGCCTGGGCTTCGTCCATCACCTCTGTGGACGCGACCTCAGGGCCCTGTGCAGCAACGGCCGGCGCCACCAGCAACCCGGCGGCCAGCAGGAGGAAAGCGGCCGCCGCTGTCCCCTGATGCCCGCCACTACCACGGGCGCGGTGAAGACCGGCCACTTCAAGAACCTGGTAGGCGACATGAGAGGCGAAGAGAGCTGCCAGCAAGGCCCCGATCGAGAAGGTCCCCGTCAAGGCCGTCACCACGATGACCACCCCGTAAAGAAACATCCGCAGGGCGAGCCCACCGAAAACGCCACCCAGAAACACCGAACCCGATCTGGAAAAAGTCCGGCGCAGGATCATCCACCAGGAGATGCTCCCGATCGCGGCTGTCATCACACCCGTCAGAAGTCCCAGGCTCAAAGATTGTCCCGCCCCCACAATTCCTGCGAGCAGACTGCTCGCCAGGCCGAGGACGAAGACCACCACCGAAATGACCAGGATGCCCCTGTCGGGCAGGCCCCCGGAGAGAGAAGATTTCAGGTCGGTGGTTGGTTGCGTCATGCTGCTGCGGTCCTCAATCCCCATCCGGCTTGCGCCGTCGTTCTTCCTGGGCCGCCAACGTCTGAAAGACCGCGACAAAGCCGATTCCTATGCCCAGAAAAATTCCTGTCAGGGTAAGCCATGGGCCGGTTCCGAGCCAGCGATCCAGGTAAACGCCACCAACGGTTCCCGCCCCAGTGGAAATCGCGAGAACCAATCCCAGCCCCATGTAGGGGCCCAGTTCTTTCAGCGCTGCAGGTACTGAGCCAGACTCAGTCTCCCCCTTCTTGTTCCTGTCTTTTTCTGCCTGGATGGGATTGTTGTTCATACCGGCAAGGTTCGACGACTACCCTCCAGCGGTCGGCAATCCTAGCAGACCACTGGCCTTGAATCCACCCCGTCCTCCCCCCCCTCGAAGGGTACGGGCCAGGCCGCGCGCAACCCGCGAATTTCAGCCTGGTGGGTGAGAGCCCTGTTCAACCCTGCCAGGGCAGCATTCTCAGATGAGCGGCCCCCTGAGCCGCCAGATCAAGAAAAGGCTGGGGGAAGACGCCGATCAGCAGGGTAAAGCCCATGGCCATGACCACCGTGGCGGTCAGGACGCCGGAAACCGGCTCCTGCTCTTCGCCCTCCGGCGCCGGGCGCATATACATGGCCACCACCACTCTCAGATAGTAGTAGGCGGAGACCACGCTCATGGCCACGCCGATGACCGCCAGCCAGGCCATGTCGGCGCGAATCGCGGCACCGAACAGGTACCATTTCCCGATGAAGCCTGCGGTGGCGGGGATGCCGGCCAGGGAGAGAAGGAAGACCAGCATGGCAAACGCCAGCATCGGTCGCCGGCGGGCCAATCCGGCGAAGTCCTCTATATCTTCGCCTGATAGCCCGCGTCCCCTCAGAGCTGCCACCACGGCCAAAGCGCCCACATTGGTGAAGGTATAGACCAGGGTGTAGATCAGAACGGACGCCACGCCGAAGCGATAGAGATCGTCCCCACGTCCCGCCATGGCTCCCGCTCCGGACCCGGTCAACTGGGAGCCCACCGCCACCAGCCCCATGAGGATATAGCCCACATGCCCGATGGAGGAATAGGCAAGCATTCTCTTGACACTGGTCTGCAGCAGGGCGGTCACGTTCCCCAGGATCATGGAAGCAGCGGCAAGGACCACCAGCAGAGGCACCCAGACATCGGTGACCTGGCTCCCCCACAAGCCCCCGGCAAAGATGCGCAGCATGGCAGCCAGAGCAGCCGCTTTGCCGGCCGTGGAGATGAATGCCGTGATGCCGGTGGGGGCGCCCTGGTAGACGTCGGGTACCCATTGATGGAACGGCACGGCTGCCACCTTGAACCCGAACCCGGCGACCATCAGGACCACACCCAGCGAGAACAGGCCCCCTCCGGCCCTGCCGGCATCCAGCGCTCCGCGGATGGCCGGCAGGTAGGTCGAACCTGTGGCACCATAGATGAGAGACATGCCGTAAAGCAGGATCCCCGTGCTGAAACTACCCAGCAGAAAGTACTTGAGGGCGGCCTCGGATGAACGGCGGCTGCTTCTGAGATACCCGCAAAGGACATAGCTGGACAGAGTCATGAGCTCCAGGCCAAGCCAGATCACCAGCAGGTCCAAGCCTGACGTCATGAACATCATGCCGGCGGTGGCGAACAGGATCAGCGCGTAGTACTCACCGGTCTGGGCATCATCCTGCGGCAACAGGTGCAGGGAGATGCCCATGGCCAGAATGGCCGAGATGAGAAATACCACGTCGAAGTAGAGAGCAAAGCGGTCCAGGACGAAGCTCCCGCCAAAAGCCGTGGGCGCAGCAGCAGGGTCGCTGCGCACCCAGATGCTCACCACCAGCGCCAGAGTCGCCACGGCCACAAGCAAGGCCAGAGGTGCCGACACGGCTCCACGCCGCCGCGCCCAGAGGTCCGGCATCAGGACCAGGGTCGCACCGATGACCAGAGCCAGACTCGGGCCCAGGGTCAGCAAATCGGCCGGCTGGAAGACGGGGCCGGGCATGACCCTTCAGGGCCTCCCGCCGGCCGTGAGAACCTCTGCCGGTGTCGTGTCATCGCTGTCCGCAGACTCAGGCGAGACCGGCGCCAGGTCCGCCTGGCGCAGCAGCGCATCCCCTTCCCAGGTGAATTCGGCGGGCCGGCTGTTCTCCAGGGTCGCCGCGAGCTTTGCCGTGGCCGGCTCCAGCATGGCGAAGAAAGGCTTGGGATAGAGGCCGATCCAGAAGCAGAGGAGCACCAGAGGCATCAGGTAGATCCATTCGCGAATATTCAGATCTTTCAGATTCTCGTTCTCGGGGTTGTCCAGCTTGCCAAACATGGTGCGCTGGTAGAGCCATAACATATAAGCCGCCCCCAGAATAATTCCCGTGGCACCCAGAATGGCAAAGATGCGTCCTCCCAGGGCCGGCACGATCTGGAAGGCACCCGCCAGAATGGTGAACTCGCCGATGAATCCGTTGAGAGCCGGCATGCCGATGGACGAGAGCGTGAAGATCATGAACATGACGGCAAAGACCGGCATGACCTTGGAGAGGCCGCCGAAATCGGACAGCAGGCGCGTGTGGCGCCGCTCATAGATGATTCCGATGATGAGGAAGAGTGCCCCGGTGGACAGCCCGTGATTCACCATCTGCAGAATACCGCCACTGAGTCCTATCTGGTTGAAGGAGAAGATTCCCAGCATGACAAAACCCAGGTGACTCACCGAAGAGTAAGCGATGAGTTTCTTCCAGTCTTTCTGCGCCATGGCCACCAGGGCTCCGTAAATGATGCCGATGACGGAGAGCCAGAGGAGAAACTCGGCGTAAACCCAGGCCGTGGCCGGCATGAGGGGCAGGCTGAAGCGCACGAACCCGTAGGTGCCCATCTTCAGGAGGACGCCGGCCAGGATGACCGATGCCGCGGTAGGAGCCTCGGTGTGGGCATCGGGCAACCAGGTATGGAACGGCACCATGGGGACCTTGATGGCAAAGCCGATGAAGAACGTCAAGAAGACCCACCACGCGATCCCGCTCCAGGCAGAACTGGTGTCAGCCGCCAGGATCGACGCCAGGATACGCACATCGAAGGTGTTCTGCCCGACGTAAAAATAGATGGCCAGGATACCCAGGAGCATCAAGACCGACCCGGCGAGGGTATAGAGAAAGAACTTGATGGTGGCATACAGCCTGCGCGCCCCGCCCCAGATACCGATGAGGAAGTACATGGGGACCAGCATCACCTCCCAGAACACATAGAAGAGGAAGAAATCCAGGCTGCAAAAGACACCCAGCATGCCGGTCTGCAGCAACAAGAGAAAGACGTAGTATTCCTTGACCCTGTCGGTGATACAACTCCACGAACTGAGGATGGCGATGAGTCCCAGCAAGGTCGTGAGCAGAATCATGAGGGCTGAGATCCCGTCCACTCCGAGGATGTAGCGCGCCCCGATGGCCGGGATCCATTCCAGATCTTCCACGAAATTGAAGGCACCCCAACCCGAGAACAAGCCCGCCGCGTTTTCGGGGGTGGCGAAGAAGAGAGGCAGAGAGACCAGCAGATCCACACCGGCCACCAGGGTGGCAAAATAGGCGATGGCTCTCTTCTGAGCCTTGGGAAACACCATGATGATCAGCGCACCCACGAGGGGAATGAAGGTGATGGCTGAGAGAATTCCGGTGAAGTACATTTTGACTCCTTGCCCCTGTCCCTAGTTGCCGGCGGAAACCAACAGATAGAGGCTCACCAGAACAAACAGGCCGAAGACCATGCCAGCAGCATAGGTCTGCACCAGCCCCGTCTGGAAGCGTCGAAACAGATGAAACAACCCCCGCGTGATCCAGCCGATGGCATTCACCAGCAGATCGACAGCATAGCGGTCGAAGAAATACGAGACATGCGCACTGGCGACGGTCACGTGGCGGATCAGGTTCACCAGCCCATCCACAATCCAGCGATCGAACCAGTTCGACAGCCGGGTCATCAGGAAAAACCCGCCCACCACCGTGGCCCGGTACAGTTCGTCCACGTAAAACTTCTCCGCCACGAAAGTATAGGATCGCGGCACAAGCCGGGTGAATCGCCCGGGAAGATCAGGCCGTTTGACGTAAAAGAGCCATGCCAGGAGGATACCTGCCAGCCCCATGGCCACGGAAACCGCCATGAGGCCGTACTCCAGGGTGAGCGCTTCGCCATGATGGATCGCGCTGCCGGCAGGCCCTCCGGGCGCGAGGTTCTCGAGATGGGTGAATGAGGGCGCAAGATAGGCCTTCAGCCGGTTCGCTCCTCCCAGAGCCGCGGGAACGCCCACATATCCGCCCACCGCGGCCAGGACAGCCAGCACCAGGAGCGGGACAAGCATGACCCGGGGAGCTTCATGGGCATGGCTGCGAACATCATCGGTCATGCGCGGCTGCCCCCAGAAGACCATGAACATGAGCCGGAACATGTAAAACGCCGTCAGCCCGGCGGCCAGGGCCCCCAGCGCCCAGAGAACGGGATGGCCCGAGAAACCGGGACCCTGGACGTATCCGAACGCCCGCCAAAGGATTTCATCCTTGGAGAAAAATCCCGCCAGGCCGGGGACTCCCGCGATGGCCAGGCTTGCAATCAGCATGACGCCGAAGGTCCCCGGCATGATGCGCCGCATCCCGCCCATGCGCCGCATGTCCTGCTCCCCCGAGAGGGAGTGGATGACGGCACCTGCACCCAGGAAGAGGAGGGCCTTGAAGAAGGCGTGGGTCATGAGGTGGAACATGGCGGCGCCGTAGGCACCGACGCCTGCCGCCACGAACATGTAGCCCAGCTGACTGACCGTGGAATAGGCCAGGACTTTCTTGATGTCGTTCTGGGCCAGGCCCATGATGGCTGCAGCCACAGCCGTGGCCATACCGATTGTGGCCACCGTGATCATGGCTGCCGGCGAGGCTGCGAAGAGAGCAGATGTCCGGCAGACCATGTAGACACCGGCCGTCACCATGGTGGCGGCATGAATGAGGGCCGAGACCGGAGTCGGCCCGGCCATGGCATCGGGGAGCCAGACGAAAAGCGGGATCTGGGCGGATTTGCCGGTTGCTCCCACGAAGAGAAGGACCGCAATGAGGGTCATGAGGGCCGGCGGCAGGAGTCCGGCCTGTGCACTCGCCATCTCGGTCACGGTGGAGAAGTCCAGGCTGCCGAAGGTCATCAGGATCAGGAGAACGCCCAGAAGAAAACCGAAATCTCCAATCCTGTTCACCAGGAATGCCTTGCGGCCGGCGTCGGCACAGGTCAAGCCGCTCTTGAGGTCGAACGGCCGCTGGTAGAAGAAACCGATGAGCAGGTATGAGCACAGGCCCACACCCTCCCAACCCACAAACATGACCAGGAAGTTGGCTGCCAGAACCAGGACCAGCATCATCCCCATGAACAGATTCATGTAGGAGAAAAACCTGGCAAACCCTTCCTCATGGGCCATGTAGCCCAGGCTGTAGATATGAATCAGGAAGCCGACGCCTGTCACCACCAGCAACAGAAGGGACGCCAGGGGATCCAGCTGGAAGCCCCAGCCCACCACCAGATCGAAAGGCCTCCCTGCTGAGTCGCGGGCCTCACCCACCGACAGCCACTGCCACAGAGTGACTTCGTACCGCCGCTGCTCCAGGTTCACCTCCACACCGGGACCGGCGCTGGCTGCTGCTCTGGCCAGCATGTCCGCATCGTTGAGTTGCCAGACGGCGCCCACGCTCAGAAGAAACGCCGCCAGCACCGTGCCGCAGGCGATGGTGGCGACGACCCGGCGCGACAGAAACCGCTTGCCCAGCAAGCCGTTGACCACGAAACCGGCGAAGGGCAACAGAGGGATCAACCAGATGAGTTTCAGCATCCCGGCGTCATCCCTTCATCAGGTCGATCTCGTCGACGTTGAGGGAATCACGAGTGCGCATGAGAGCAATGACAATGGCAAGGCCGATGGCGGCCTCCGCCGCCGCCACGGCAATGATGAAGAGGGCGAAAATCTGGCCCACGTGGTTGTCATGGCCGCCGGCAGCGATGATCTGCCCGTTGAAGGCCACAAAGTTGATGGTGGCGGCGTTGAGCATCAACTCGATGGACATCATGATGATGATGGCGTTCCGGCGCGTGAGAACACCCACCACCCCGATGCAGAAAAGGATCAGGCTCAGCACCAGGTAGTGCATGGAGGTCACAGGCGCCAGCATCATGCCATTCATTCAGGCCTCCCGCCGGGCCAGGACAATGGCGCCAACGACGGCAACCAGGAGGATCACCGAAACCAGTTCAAACGGCAGAAGATAGATGGTCAGGAGTTTTGTGCCCACCACTTCCAGGTTGCCGGAAACCAGGGAAAGGTCCACCGGCCCTGCCTGGGAGCCAGGCAGGCCGCCGTCGGGCAGCGGCACGGCCTGCACCACACCTGCCAGACGGAAGGCCACGCCCACGCTGACCAGCAGAAGGCCCGCCAGAACCACGGCTGCTGAAAGGCGCATGCGGCTGCGCACGAATCCCTCAACCTGCTCCAGTTTGACCAGCATGATGACAAACAGGAACAGCACCATGATGCCGCCGGCATAGACCAGCACCTGCACCGCTGCGAGGTACTCTGCCCCCTGGAGGATGAACAGGGCGGCCACGGCAAAGAAAGTGAGAATCAGCCACATGACCGAATGGACGGCATTGGGCCGCGTCACCACCATGAGGGCCGAGACCACCACCACAAGGGCCAGAATGTAGAAGATAAAGGGCATGGGTTCCTGCGCCGTCCTCGTCGTCCTGCTGCTATTTATCGTAGATGGTCACGGTCCGCCCCTCGTGGAGATCGGTGCGTCCCGTGACCAGATCCAGCCGGTCGCTGCCGGCCAGTTCATAATCATGGCTCATGTAAATTGCTGTCAGCGGCTTGGTGGGACACGGATCCACGCACAGTCCGCAGAGACAGCAGCGCTGATAATCGATGATGAATTCCTTGAGCACCCGCCCTTTGCCGCTGGGCGCCTTCTCCCATTCGATGGCGATGCAATCGTCCGGGCAGATCTGCTCGCACAGGAGACAGGAAATACACAGCTCTTCCAGGGTCTTGGGGTCATACCGCAGACGCGGCACGCCACGGAACCTGGGGCGCAGGGGAACCCGCTCTTTGGGGTACTGAACGGTCACCTTGGCGCGGAACTGGTTGCGGATGACCACCATCATTCCCACAAGCAGCTCCCACAGAGTCAGTTTTTGGATGAATTGGGTGATTTTCATGTCCTGAATCCTTTATGCGCCCGTCTGACCCAGCCAGAGAAGAAGGGCGCCCGTCGCCATGATATTGGCCAGGGCGAGGGGCAGCAGGCATTTCCATCCGATACTCATGAGCTGGTCATAGCGATAGCGGGGGAAGGTAGCGCGAATCCAGTAGTAGAGAAAGATGAAACCCGACACCTTGATGATGACCCACATGAGGCCGGACATGAATGGCCCCCACTCCCCCGGCAGGATGTAGTTGAAAATATCCAGAAAGGCGAGCCAGCTCACATTGGGAAAGGGCCGCAACCAGCCGCCGAAGAACATGGTGGTGGCCACAGCAGAGACGATGAGCATGTTGGCGTATTCGGCGATGAAATAGATTCCGAAGCGCATTCCCGAGTACTCGGTATGGAAGCCCGAGACCAGCTCGGTCTCCGCCTCGGCCAGGTCGAACGGTGCACGATTGGTCTCGGCCACGCCGGCGATGAAATAGATCACCACTCCAATGATCTGGGGAATGAAGAACCAGAGGTGAGCCTCCCGCTGGGCTTCCACGATCCCCACCATGGAAGCTGTTC
>SMYD01000139.1 GCA_004356015.1 Acidobacteriota bacterium
AGACCGTCAGGATCGGAGTTGGCCAGAACCGTCCGGTAGTACGGCAGCAGCTCCGTCTGATAAATGGATGCAAGGCCATCCATGAGTTCCAGGGGATCGTCGGAATACACCACCCGCGCCCCGGTGTCCTTCTGGATAAAAGATATGATTTGCTGGAGGTGGTCGGTGATCCCGCCCGTTCCCATGAGGGCACCGATAATCTTCGCTTCGTCGTAGGCGATGGCGAACTCCCCCAGGGTGCCTGAACGCCCTCCTGCCAGGATCACCATGTCGCAGGTGCGGATATTCTCGATTTCACGGCCCATGAGGCCGGATCCTGTGTAGATGATGACATCATACCCGCGACAGGGGGACCGGTATTTGAGCATGTGCTCGCCGAAGTTGAGGGCAGGGCTGATACCCACCACTGTGCCGCCTTCGGCGTTGGCCCCGCGCACCGCCTGGTGCGGCAAGCCCGGGCAGGCGCCGGTGACCAGCACCCAGTTGCGCCGGGCGATCTCCTGTCCCAGCTGGTAGACCTTATCCATGACGCCGGGAGCAATGTCGCCGCCGGCGGAACCCATGACTCCCACAGCGATGCGATGCAGCTTGCTGGGGTCTTTATCTGGAGACAAGCCCATAGTGACCTCCCAACGCAGAGCGAAGTATCTTACCATGGCGGATTTGCTTCTCCCGGTTGTGCCCCTTAGATTCGTCAGGGGAGGAGGAATCCATGGAGAAGAGTCTGGCTGCCCGCGAGAAAATCGTGGCCCACCTCAGGGATGGCGAAATCTGCAAGGGATACACCCGCGATTTCGATGGTCTGCGGACGTCATTCCATGTCTACAGCCCGGAGAACCCTGTCGCCCGATCGTGCCGGATCGAACTGGATGAACTGAAGGCTCTTTTTTACGTGCGCAGCTGGAAAGGCCGCCCGGGGCGGGTGGAGCGCAGCTACTCCTTCGACCAGGAGAAACACCCAGGGGGCCGGCGTGCCGCCGTGCGTTTTCGTGATGGCGAGCGCATCTGGGGTTACGTCCTGGATGAAGAACCTGGTGATGCGGGCTTCTTCCTGATCCCCGCCAACCCCCAGGATAACAACCTGAAGATCTTTGTGATCCACTCGGCCATGGAGGAGATTTCCTTTCTCCCTGACGAGGTCGAAACAAGCCACTGACTGCGCCTCATACCCAGGCCCCGGCTGTCCCGTCAGCGTGGTAGGATTCCCCTCCATCAGGGGGAGAGTCCATGAGCCGAATCGAAAGAGAGAGCCTGCCCCTGGATGTCTTGTTTGTGGGCGGTGGACCTGCCGGCCTGGCGGGTGCTCTGCGCCTGCGCCAGTTGGTGGATGCCCATAACGCCGCAGGGGGCGGGGAGCCGCGGGAGCTGGAGATCGCGGTCATCGACAAGGCTCGGGAGCCAGGCAGCCATGGCATCTCAGGCGCGGTCTTCGATGCGGTCTACCTGCGCGAATTGATCCCCGATTGTATGGAGAAGGGCGCGCCACTGGAGCGCCAGGTCGGCGAAAATATCTACGCCATTCTCAGTCGTGGCAAGGCCCTGCCCATCCCCAACCTGCTGGTGCCGCGCCAGAACCGCAACATCGGTGATTACTGGACCATCTCCCTCGGGCGCATGGCCAGATGGCTGGCCGGGCAGGTCGAGGAGGCGGGCGTCTATGTCTTCCCGGATACCTGCGGAGTCGAGATCCTCTATGACCGGGAGGGCAGGGTCAACGGCGTGCGCACCGGCGACAAGGGCCTGGACAGAGATGGTCGTCCCAAGGCCAATTTCGAGCCGGGACTCGACCTGCGGGCGCGGGTGACGGTCTTCTGCGAGGGCCCGCGGGGGACTCTGGC
Source organism: Acidobacteriota bacterium (assembly GCA_004356015.1). Classification (GTDB taxonomy): domain Bacteria; phylum Acidobacteriota; class Polarisedimenticolia; order SMYD01; family SMYD01; genus SMYD01. The sequence continues at coordinate 1,839 of SMYD01000139.1, forward strand.
CGAGGACCTGATCAAGAAGTTCGAACTGCGTGCCGAGTGCAACCCGCAGATCTATTCCCTGGGAGTCAAAGAGACCATTCGTGTACCACGGGCAACGTCTGGACGTGGCACGGTGGTCCACACCATGGGGTACCCGTTGCCCGGGTATGCTTTCGGCGGCGGCTTTCTCTATGAGCTGGCTGATAATCACTACACACTCGGGCTCGTGGTCTCTCTGGATCACGGCAACCCGGCGCTGGATGTCCAGCATGAGTTCAACCTCTGGAAGGCCCACCCTTTCATTCGCCGTTATATCGACGGCGGCGAGGTGGTCTCCTATGGGGCCAAGGTGATTCCCGAGGGGGGCTATTTCTCCCTCCCCCGGCTTTACGCGCCGGGCGCTCTTCTGTGCGGAGACTCGGCCGGCTTCGTCCATGTCAGCCAGCTCAAGGGCATTCATCTGGCCATGAAGAGTGGCATGCTGGCCGCCGAAAAAGCATTTTCCGCCCTGGCCGCCGATGATGTCTCCGCCGAAGGCCTTAAGGGTTACCAGGATGCGATCCATGAGCATGCCATGACCCGCTCTCTCTGGCGGGATCGCAATTTTCGGCAGGCTTTCCGCCATGGCCTTCCTGTCGGTCTCGTCCTGTCCCGGATCTACAGCATGCTGGGCGGAGGGCCGCGCCGGCGTCCCCGGGTTGAAGAGGACCACAAGGCATGGCGGAACATCTCCCATTTCAAGCCCCGGCCGGAACCGCCTCGTGATGATCTGCTTCTGGACAAATTGACCGATGTGGATCGATCAAGGACCGAACATCGCGAGGATCAACCCAGCCATATCAAGATTCTCAACCCCGACCTCTGTGTCACCACCTGCCTGCCGCGCTATGGCCAGGCACCCTGCACCCACTTCTGCCCTGCCCAGGTTTATGAACTTGAGGAGGCGGAAGGAACGCCGTTCATCCGGGTGAACTTCAGCAACTGTGTCCACTGCATGACCTGCGTCATCGTGGATCCCTGCCCCAGCGGTCAGGTGAAGGGGATGCAGAACATCCAGTGGCGGGCGCCAGCCGAAGGCGGCCCGCGCTACCAGCTTCTCTGAGAGCACCTCCCCCGGGGCCGGCCGGCTCAGGAGGCCGGTTTCTCATCTCGAGGTGAGGACGGCGCAGGCTCCAGGGGGGCATCCATCCGGTGGGCGCGCAAGGCCGCACAGATCTCCTCGGCATGGGCCAGAGGCCCTCGGTGCCCGAAGGTTTCTCCGCCAGGGGGAAGAGGAGCGTGTTGAGAACTCGTCCCTGCAGGTGTTCCCGGGCGCGCTGAACGTCGGCCAGAGTGATCACTTCAGATTCCGGGTGGGGATGACCAGTCCGTGGCGGCGGGCGGCCGCCTCCGCGTCCTCATAGCCGGCATCGGCATGGCGCAGGATCCCGGTGGCCGGGTCGGTGGTCAGAACCCGCTGAAGGCGCCGCGCCGCCTCATCCGTGCCGTCCGCGACCACCACCATGCCGGCATGGAGGGACATGCCCATGCCCACGCCGCCGCCATGATGCACGGAGACCCAGGTGGCGCCGGCGGCGGTATTGACCAGAGCGTTGAGAATGGGCCAGTCGGCGATGGCATCGGAGCCGTCCTTCATGGCCTCGGTCTCCCGATTGGGTGAGGCGACGCTGCCGGCATCCATGTGATCCCTGCCGATGACCACAGGGGCGCTGATAGTGCCGTCGGCGACCATGGCGTTGATGCGCAGGCCGAAACGGGCGCGTTCGCCCTGACCCAGCCAGCAGATCCGGCAGGGGAGCCCCTGGAAGGTCACCTGCTCCGCGGCCAGGCGAATCCAGCGGCCCAGGGCTTCGTCCTCGGGAAACTCCTCCAAGAGGGCGCGATCGGTGGCGGCGATATCAGCAGGGTCACCTGAGAGAGCGACCCAGCGGAACGGGCCCTTCCCCTGGCAGAACAGGGGACGGATATATTCAGGAACAAATCCCGGAATACGGAAGGCGTCGCGCTGTCCACCCTCCACGGCGCCGGCCCGGAGATTGTTGCCGTAGTCGAAGGTGATGGCGCCACGATCCAGAAGTTCCAGCATGCCGGTCACGTGCTCTGCCATGGTTCGGAACGCAGCTTTGCTGTGGGCCTCCGGGTCGTCCCGGCGCAGGGTCAGGGCCTCCTGGTAGGAGATCCCATTGGGAACATATCCGTTGAGTGGGTCATGAGCCGATGTCTGATCCGTGACCACGTCCGGAAGGATGTTGCGGCGCACCAGTTCACCCACGACGTCGGCGGCGTTGGCACAGACGGCCACAGACAGGGGCGTGCCGGCTTGCCGCGCTTCCAGGCAGAGGGAAAGGGCCTCGTCCAGGTCGCCGGCCCGCCGATCCAGGTAGCGGCTCTCCAGGCGGCGGCTGATGCGGCGGGGGTCGACCTCCGCCACCAGGCAAACGCCGCCGTTCATGGTCACGGCAAGTGGCTGGGCGCCACCCATGCCGCCCAGGCCACCGGTGAAAGTGAGGCGTCCCTTGAGGCTGCCCTGAAAATGGATGCGGGCCAGAGATGCCAGCGTTTCATAGGTTCCCTGAAGAATGCCCTGGGTCCCGATATAGATCCAGGAGCCCGCTGTCATCTGGCCGTACATGGTCAGTCCGGCTCGTTCGAGATCGTTGAAAATGTCCCAGGTGGCCCACGCCGGGACCAGCATCGAGTTGACCAGGAGAACCCGGGGCGCGTCCTGGTGTGTCGTCAGGATACCCACCGGTTTTCCCGACTGGATCAACAGGGTCTGGTCGTTTTCCAGCCGGCGCAGGCTGGCCACGATGGCGTCGAAGCAGGCCCAGTTGCGTGCCGCTCGCCCGGTTCCGCCGTAGACGATCAAACGGTCTGGATCTTCGGCCACCTCCGGGTCCAGGTTGTTCATGAGCATCCGCAGAGCGGCCTCCTGCGCCCAGCCCTTGCATGAGATTTTCTTTCCCCGGGGAGCGCGAACGGTGCGCGCTCCGGCGGGGCGACTGTCTGCGGGCGGGGTGCTGCTTGCTCCTGCCATGGTGGGTCTCCTTGCCGCCGGGTTCGGCTCTCCCTCAGAGAAGCTTGCCGCTGGCGGCTCCGGCCGCAGCCGCCAGCGTACCTTCGGCCAGTAGTTCCCGGGTCTGTTCAATAAGGGGCGTGAGGGTTCGGTCCCTGGCCAGGGCCGGCACATGCTGGCGCAGGGCGGCCAGCGCGGCAGCCACCCCCTTGCCGGGTTTCAACGGTGCCAGAAACTCCAGCGCCTGGCCAGCTGCCAGCGTCTCGATGGCCAGGACGGTGCAGCAGTTGCCCACCACCTGGGCCGCCTTGCGCGCCGCCCAGGTGCACATGGAGACATGGTCTTCCTTGTCACCAGAGGTGGGGATGGAGTCGACGCTGGCCGGGTGAGCCAGTGTTTTGTTTTCCGAGACCAGGGATGCGGCCGTGACCTGAGCGAGCATGAGACCGGAATGCAGACCCGGATCGGGGGTGAGAAACGCCGGCAGACCGGACAGGGCCGGGTTGACCAGCCGCTCCATCCGGCGCTCCGATATGGAGGCCAGGTCGGCCATCACGATGGCCATCAGGTCCATGGCGTAGCCCACGGGCGCGCCGTGAAAGTTGCCGCAGGAGATCATCTCGTCGCGTTCCGCGAACACCAGTGGATTATCGGTGCTGGCGTTGGCTTCCAGCGTCAGCACATTCTCCACATAGGATAAGGCGTCCCGTACAGCGCCATGGACCTGGGGCATGCAGCGCAGAGCGTACGAATCCTGGACCCGGTCACAATCTGCATGGGAGGCCGCGATCTCCGAATCCGCCAGAAGGCGGCGTAGATTTCCGGCACTGAGTCCCGGGCCGGCATGGCGGCGGGCTTCCTGGACAGCTGCGTCGAAGGGGCGGGCGGAACCCTTGAGGGCCTCCAGGGACATGGCTCCCGCCAGGTCGGCCATGGTCACCAGCCGGCGCGCCTCCAGAAGGGCGAGAGCGCCGATGGCCGTGCTGACCTGGATGCCATTGATCAGGGCGAGTCCCTCCTTGGCCGCCAGGCGTACAGGCGAAAGCCCTGCCTGGGACAAGGCGAGAGCGGCGGGGAGCTCCTGCCCGCCCATCTCGACCTTTCCTTCCCCCATGAGGGCCAGGGCGATACGCGCCAGCGGTGCCAGATCCCCCGAAGCACCCACCGAGCCCTGCTCAAGGATGCGCGGGTGAATACCGTGATTGAGCATGGCCAGGAGCGTGTCCACGGTTTCAGGGCGAATGCCCGAATGTCCTCTGGCCAGCGCGTTGGCGCGCAGAAGCATGGCGGCTCGCACCTGCGCCCGCGCCAGCGGACGGCCGACGCCGGCGCAGTGGCTGCGCACAAGATTGCATTGCAACTCCTCCAGCCGGTCCACCGGCACCCGCACGCTGGCCAGGTGGCCAAAACCTGTATTCACGCCGTAGACGGCAACGTCGCCCGCTGCCCGGCGTTCGACGACCTGGCGGGACGCGGACATCCGCTGGCGGGCCGCAGGTGACAGCCGGGCAGAACCATGGCCGCTCGCAACAGTGGCAAGCTGGTCCAGGGTCAGGGACTGGCCGTCCACGAGGACGACGGAACGATCTGGCTCGGGCATAGGAACTCTCTGCCGCCCGCAATCGGGCTGAGTCAGTTTACCACGGCATTCTCGTCCAGAGGAGTGGATGGCCTCTCCACGCCTCTGGCTCTATATTCTCTCAGGAGAGAATCGTGCCATGCTCGTGCGTTGCCCACAGTGTCGAATGGAGATCCGCCTCGCCGGTTTCGATGCCCACCAGAGGGTTGTCACTTATCTCTGCAATCGCTGTGCCGAGATCGTTCATATCGACCTGATCCTGGATGAGGTCAAGAGTACCGCGGCCGCGACATCGTTCCAGCGGATCCGCCAGGGGCGCACCATTCTAGTGGCTGACGATTCATCCGCCCTGTGCAGCGTGGCGGCCGAGATCCTCCGGCAGGAAGGGCACCGGGTGCTGCTGGCTGCCAACGGTGACGAGGCTCTGGAGCAGCTCGAGCGCCATCACCCTGACCTGCTCATCACCGGTCTCATGTTGCGAGGCGTGGGCGCTGTTGAACTGCTGCGTCGCCTGCGGGCTTCCAGGAGGCTGGGCGGTGCCCGTGTTCTGATCATGAGCCAGGTCGCCAAGCCGGAGATGGTTCATCATCTGGCGGCCCTGGGCGCGGATGGATTCCTTGACCAGGAACGACTGGTGGAGACGCTGGTCTTTCGTGTGGGCCAGGTTCTGGATGACGCCCCCGGCCCCCGGCCCCGGATGAGTCAGACGGCCTGAATCCCCGGCTTCCCGGACCAGCCTCGGGTCAATTCCTATATGGTAGAGTGCGGCGCGCAGGGAGCGCCAGGCTCGCTCCAGATCCGGAATCGAGACGCTCATGGCTCATGCCATTGTCATCGGCGCCCAGTGGGGCGACGAAGGAAAAGGCAAGATCGTTGACCTGCTCTGCCCGCGGGTGGATGTGGTGGTTCGTTTCCAGGGAGGTCCCAATGCCGGCCATACGATCTCGGTGGCCGGCCGGAAAACCTTCCTGCATCATATCCCTTCCGGCATCCTGCACGCCGGGAAGATCTGCCTTCTGGGCAACGGCATGGTCATCGACCCCCGGGGATTTCTGGAGGAAGTGAATTCCTTGCGCGCGGCCGGTATCGATCTCAAGGGCCGTCTTTTTCTCTCGGATCGGGCCCAGATCATTTTTCCGCACCACAGGGATCGGGATGGCCTGACCGAAGATGACAGCGCGCAAAAGATCGGCACAACCCGGCGTGGCGTGGGCCCGACGTATCAGGCGAAGATCATCCGTGTCGGCCTGCGGGGCGCCGACCTGAACGACCCGGACGAGTTGCGCCGCAGGTTGGCGGCGGCTCGCCGTCTGGACCCCGCGTGGCCCCCAGGGGAGGAGGATGGCGGTCTGGAGGCCATCATGGCGCTGGCCCGTGACTACCACAGGCAACTGGCTCCCTACCTGGATGACACCACAAGCCGTCTCCACGACCTGCTGGACACCGGCTGCCGGGTTCTCTTCGAAGGCTCCCAGGGCACCATGCTGGACGTGGACCATGGCACCTATCCCTACGTGACCTCATCCAACACGGTGGCCGGCGCGGCCTGCGCCGGCGCCGGTGTGGGCCCTGGCGTTCTTCAGGGTGTCGTGGGCGTTTTCAAGGCCTATGCCACCCGGGTCGGCGAAGGGCCCATGCCCAGCGAAGAGCACGGTGAGAAGGGCGATCTCCTTCGGGAGCGGGGCCACGAATTCGGGACCACAACCGGTCGCCCGCGGCGTTGCGGCTGGTTTGATGCCGTGGCGGGACGGCACTCTGTGCGTGTCAATGGCCTGAAACTGGGCGCCCTCACCCTGCTCGATGTCCTCGATGTGCTGGACGAGATTCCCATTGCCGTCGCCTACGACACGCCGGCAGGGCGCAGCAAGCGGGTGCCTGCTTCGGTGACCCAACTGGCCGCCGCCCGTCCGGTCTACGAAATCGTTCGTGGCTGGCAACAGGACACCAGCGAATGTCGCTCCTGGATGGATCTTCCCCAGCGGGCCCGCGACTTCGTGGAGAAGCTGGAACAGCTCCTGGGTATCCGCTTTGCCGTGGTGTCGGTGGGACCGGATCGGGAGCAGACCATCATCCGTGATGCCGCAGCTCTGGATGCCCTCTTCGCTTGAAACGGGCTGCCGCCGCCTGCGGCACATTGTCCAGAAAGCGCATATCTTCCACCGTGAGGGTCACGGCGCCGAACTCCACCTGGACCCGGCCGCGAAGCAGGTAAGGGCGGGTGTGGGTCAGCATGGTACAGAACCTGCGGTAAACATCAGGAAAGAAAATCGTCTCGTACAGGGCGCTGGTGTCCTCGAAGGAGATGAATTCCATCTGCTCATGGCTGCGAGTGTTGACCACCTTGCCGGTCACATACCAGCCCACTGTGTGCACGGTCTGGCCCACATGGCGAGCCAGGTCGCAGGCGCGGACGGTGGGCACCTGCACCATCTGACGGCCGTAGAGAGTGAGAGGATGGCGGGAAGCGAGAAAGCCCAGGGTGTCCACCTCATGTCGCAGGATCGTGGCCTGATCCGGCTGGGGTGCGTCGGGCACCGGCGCCAGGGGCGTCGCGAAAACAGGCAGGAGGGGTAGGCCTGGCCCGTTCCGCCCCCGGCGCCCCTGTTCCCATTCCAGGGCCTGCCAGGCCAGTTGCGGGCGGGTGCGACCGCAGGCGATGCTGTCGCAGGCGCCGGCGCGAATCAGCAGGCGGATATCGGCCGGGTCCGGATCCAGGCGGCGGAGCAGATCTTCGCAGGAGCGGTACGCACCGCGGCGGCGCTCATGCACCAGCGCCTCCTGGGTTGCCCGGGTGAGGCCCCGGATCTGCATGAGTCCGATGCGCAGGCGCCGGTGGTGGCCGCGGTAGGGAATATGGCTTCGATTGACATCGGGAAGCAGGACCTGGAGTCCCATGCGCCGGCACTCGGAGATATAGGCGAAGGTGGAGTAGTAACCGCCCCTGTTGGTGAGGACACCAGCCATGAACTCCGCTGGGTGATGAGCCTTCAGGTAGGCCGACTTGAACGAGACCAGGGCGTAGGACGCCGAGTGGGGCTTGCAGAAGGAGTAGCCGGCAAACGACAGGATCATGTGCCAGACCGCATCCACGACCTCGGGCCGGTAGCCGCGCGCCAGAGCACCTGCGTGGAAACGGTGTTTCTGGTCGCGCAGGCGCCGGCTCCTGTCCTTGCGCGCCAGGGTTTTGCGCAGACCGTCGGCGCTGGCAGCGTCCAGGCCTGCCATGGCCATGGCCACGCGGGCCACGTCCTCCTGGTAGACCATGATGCCGTAGGTTCGGGGCATGAGCCGGTCCATGAGCGGGTGGAGGGACCGGTAGCGGCCGCCGTGGAGGCGGCGGACATACTCGCGAACATATGTGTTGGCCGCCGGGCGAATGATGGATGAGTGGATCACCAGATGCTCGAAATCACCATGGCCGGTCTTGATTTGCAACTGCCGCATGGCCGGGGATTCGACATAGAACACCCCCACGGTGTCGCCCCGGGCCAGAAGATCCCGGGTGCGCCGGTCTTCCAGGGGATTGAACTCGGGATAGGGAATGTCGATGCCCTGGTTCGCCTTGACGGCGGCCAGAGCGTCGCGGATGACCGCCAGGGATCTGTTGCCCAGAAGATCAATCTTGACCAGGCCCGCGTCTTCGGCAGCGTCTTTATCCCACTGGATGATGTTCACGCCCTTGGCGGAGGGTTGCATGGCCACGTGGTCGGCCACGTGGGACGGGACAATGACGACTCCGCCGGGGTGGACCGAGAGGTGCCGGGGAATCCCTTCCAGGCGGGCGGCCCAGTTGATGATTTCCGGCCAGGGTGATTGCAGATCAAGGTCCCGAAAGAGAGGGTGGCTGCGCGTGAGCTCGCGGATGCTGCCATGGTGCCAGGTGCGGGCCAGACGCCGGGTGAGGGTCGCGATCTCAGCGGCCGGCAGGCCGAAGACCTTGGCTGTTTCGCGCACCGCCGCCCGCCCGCGAAAGCAGACGCGGGTGCAGACCATGGCCGCCCGCTGGCGGCCATAGCGGGCGAAGAGGGCCTCCAGAACCTGATCCCTCTCGTCCCAGGCAAAGTCCACATCGATGTCGGGTGGGTCCCTGCGCCCGGCGTTGAGGAAGCGCTCGAAAAAGAGATTATGACGCACCGGATCCACATGCGTGATGCCCAGCGTATAGGCGATGAGGCTGGCTGCCGCCGAGCCGCGGCCGCAGGTGCGCGGCCAGCGGGAGACGATGTCATGCACCACCAGGAAGTAGCCGCTGAATCCCTTGGTGGCCACCAGGGCAAGCTCGTGGTCAAGCCGCCGACGGTGAGCCTGTGTGACGCGCGTGTAGCGGCGGGCCATGCCCGTTTCACATTTGCGCCGCAACTCCGCCAGCGCCTGCTCATCACTGAGATGGCGGAAGCGGGGAAAGACCGCCTCACCCCAGGGGGGACGGGACAGGGTGCAGTCACGGGCGAGGCGGGCGGTTTGTGCGACCGCTTCCGGGCAATCCACAAAAGCCCTCCGGACCTCTGTTGGGGACATGAGCCAGGACAGATGCGGGGCGGTCTGGGACGCGGGCAGGCGGGAGAGCCGGGTGTTGAGACCTATGGCGCGCAGCAGGCGGTGCAGGGGATGATCCCGGGGATTGACAAAGAAGACGGATGGTGCGGCCACCGTCGGCAGACCCGAGCTGTGGGCGAAGGCCAGGAGTTCCTGGCGCGGACCGTGGCGGGGAAGAGCCACGTACAGGCTCTGGCACCCGCTGGCGCGCGCCAGGTGCGCCAGGAGGCCTGGATTCTCGGCAAGAACCACGAGACCGGCACGATCTTCCCGCAGGGCCGTGGCCAGGGAGAAGGAGGGGTCGCCAAGGCGGGCTGTGAGGATGTGGTTGAGGCGCCGCCAGCCGTCCGAGTTGCGCACCAGGAGCGTGGCCGGAGGTTCGTTCACCGGGCAGATCTCTGCCCCCAGGATCGGGCGCAGCCCCGCGGCCCGTGCTTCTTCCCAGAATGAAACGGCCCCGCCGACGCTGTTGGTATCGGTGAGGGCGAGAGCTTCGCAGCCGTGGCTGGCGGCGGCGCGGCACAGGTCCTTCACGGTTGCGGTGCCGCGCAGGAGCGAGTGATGGGAATGGACCCGTAGGGGTACGTAATTGCCGGCGGGAAAGTCCATGGAGAAAGTATAGCGAAAGTACAGACAGGTGGGAGCCCCTATGGTGTCATCAGGATATGGCCTGACGTGGGGTCCCTGATGCGCCCGCCTGCCCGTCGGGCAGGGTGAGCAGGGTCGGGCCCGGATGCCGCATGCCATGGCGGCCACCGGGGTTCAGGAAGAGAGGTGCTGTTTGCCTGGAGGCAACTCCCTGCGCGCCCATGGGGCGCTGCTGGCGGTGGCGTTCATCTGGGGCGCGAGCTTTCCGCTGGTCAAGATCGCTCTGGATGATGCCAGTCCGCTGCTGTTTCTGGCGTTGCGCTTTCTCCTGGCGACCTTGCTGGCGCTGCCGCTCTTCCCGGCCCTGCGGGGACGCTGGGCGCGGGGCGAACTGGCGGGAGGCATGGCTCTCGGTGTCCTGCTGGGGGGGGCCTTCATTTTTCAAACCCTGGGACTGGCGCAGACCACGCCGTCACGATCGGCTTTTCTGACTTCTTTGTACGTTGTGTTCGTTCCGCTTCTGTCATTGCCGGTGACGGGGCACCGGCCCCGGGCAGCCTCCTGGTGTGGCGCCATCCTGGCTCTTGGCGGCCTGGCGCTCATGACCAGAGACG
>SMYD01000140.1 GCA_004356015.1 Acidobacteriota bacterium
TCTGGCCGGCCTGGCCGGCCCCGCCACACCGTCGGTCGCGGGAGTGGTCTGGGTTGCCGCCGACCTGAGTGGTGCCGGCGCGGGAGTCGGTTATGTGCGTGCCAGCGAGAGCACCGGCGCCACCCTGGAACTGGCCGAGGGAGACCCCTCCCCCCAGGGAGGGCAGTTCCGCACCCTGGGACGGGTGCCGGCGGCAGGCACAGATGACCGACTGCTCTTCACCGCGACGCTGACCGGCACCACCTCCAGCACCGGCATCTTCATTCTTGATCCCGGCGTGATGCCCGCCACTGTGGCCACGTCCGGCGCCCCGGCGCCGGATGGAGGCGACTTCACATCCTTCGGCTTCGCCCCGGCCATGGCGGGCACGAGGGCGGCATTCATGGCCTTCACCGGCGGCAGCCGCAGCGGCAGCGGTATTTTCGCAGCCGATCTGACCACCATGCCACCGGCCCTGACCGCTCTTGCCCGCAGTGGAGATGCCGCGCCGGGTGGGGGCACACTCCTCTCCTTCCGCGATCCCACGGGCGGTGAGGATGGCACCGTCGCGTTCGTCGCCAACCTGGAAGACGGCACCAGCATCATCCTGGTGGACGGGACGGGCGGCCTCCAGCGCCTCCTCTCCACCGGGGACAACCTGCCGGACGGAGAGACTGTGACGGACATCACCTCCCTGGCACCTGACGACACGGGTACGGTCTACGCCTCTGTCCTGGCAACCGCGCCCGCACCCGTGGCCATGGTTCTCGTCCTCGATGGCGTCACCACCCAGGTTGTCCTGAATGGTGGCGACACCGTTCCCCTGGGCGGAGGTGCGCTGGCCATCCTGAAGGATTTCCCCGCCCTGGGGGCAGGTGGCACACGGCAACTGGTCATGGCGGCGGAACTCCAGGGCTGGAGTTTCGGCGCGGCAGTCATCCACGCCGTGGAAGACAGCGATGGAGATGGCTGGGGCGACCCTCTGGACTGCGCCCTCATGGACGCTTCCGCATGGGCGGTGCCCCCGGCAGTGGCGGATCTCCAGATCCAGTCCATGTCAGGTTCAACCACCAGCCTGACATGGAGCGCTCTCACCCCCGCATCCGGCCCGGGGACAACCCATGAAATTCTATCCGGCGGTATCGCCGATCTTCAGCAGGCAGGCGGTCCCGCCGGCGCCACCTGCGCAGCCAGCGGCATCCCTGGCGGCGCCGGCAGCGTCGCTGACGGCGAGCCGGCCGTGGGCACGGCCAGGTGGTACATGGTGCGCGGCCGCAACGCCTGCGGTGTCGGGTCCCTGGCCGGATCGGGCCAACCCCGGAGCGTGTCTTCTGTTGTCTGTGCCACACCCTGACTGCGTTTCTTCTCCCGGTCGAATCCCTCCTGGCCGTGCCCGGCAGCCATGAAGAAAGCCCAGAAACAGATGGCGACGCCGGCCCACGCGGCGGCTTTCCAGATCGCGGCGGTGCGCGGGTTCATGGTGCGACCACCCATCAACAGACCGGCGACCAATCCCCCGGCCAGCCCGCCGATGTGGGCAAAGTTGTCGGCCCCCATCACGAACCCGAAGAGGATCACATAAATGGTCCATGTGATCATGGATCGCTTGATGGCGTGGCCCGCCGGCCCACCCCGGCGCCAGCCGGTGATCATGGCCAGGCCGATGAGGCCGAAGACTGCGCCCGAGGCCCCCACATATGGGACGTTTCCCATACCCAGCAGCGGCCTGACGAAATTCGAAGCCAACCCGCCACTGACCCCGCTGAGGAGATAGATGACCCAGGTGCGGTGGCCGCCGAACTCCTCCTCGATGAGACGGCCGACCTGTATGACCACGTAACAGTTGAAGAACAGATGGATCAAACCACCATGGAGAAAAAGTGGTGTGAACAACCGCCAGTATTCACCACCTTGACTCACCCAGGGGCCGTAACCCCACCCGAAACGAGCCAGGGTGTAACTGTCGAAACCCAACAGGCTGAAGAGTCCGCTCAAGCCACCCCCCCTGGGCTGAGCGAAGCCGCCGGCAAACCCCATGAGGACATACACGGCGACATTGGCGGTCACCACCATGGCCGTCACGGAACGGGTGAGCGGCAGGGCGTTGGCGATGTAGCGCGCGACACCGGGGGCGCGCACCGACGCCAGGGAGACACCACAGGAGGGGCAGGCACCCTGGCCGGCCGGGACCAGACTGCGGCAGGAGGGACACATCTTGAACTTGCCTGTGGCCGCCCGCAGGCGATTGGATCTGCGGGCACGCGCCTCGGCCTGGGAGGTGCGCCAGTTCCGCCAGCGCCACAGCAGGCGCGTGCCGTTGAGGCCGAACTGGTTGCAGAGCGTAGCCACCCGTTCCACCAAACGGTCCAATGGACTCTCCTGTTCCAAGCGCTCCTCCCGCACCACGACACCGACGCAGGTAGCATCATAGGCCAACAGGACCGCAGGGACGCGACCTGCCCCATGGTATATTCGCGCCATGCCTGCAGCCACCATGCGCGCGGTCAGGATCCATGCCCACGGAGGTCTGGATCAGTTGAGACTCGAAAGTCTGCCGGTGCCCGAGCCCGGCCCCGGTGAGGTGCGGGTCCGGGTTCACGCCAGCGGCCTGAATCATCTGGATCTCTGGGTGCGCCGCGGCGTGGCAGGACACACTTTCCCTCTGCCCCTGACACCCGGCTGTGATGCCGCCGGCATCCTCGAACGCCTGGGAGAGGGAGTGAGCGGCCTGCATGAGGGAGACGATGTCGTGGTCGCTCCCGGCCTGTCATGCGGAACGTGCGCCGCCTGCGTATCCGGTGATGATCACCTCTGTGCCGACTACGGGATTCTGGGAGAAACCCGCGACGGCGCCAACGCCGACTTCGTCGTCGTTCCGGCCCGAAATATCATGGCCAAACCCGAATGCCTCGACTTTCCCGCCGCGGCATCGTTTTCCCTGACGTTTCTCACGGCCTGGCACATGCTCGTGGCCCGGGCCGGGCTGCGGCCGGGTGAGACCGTGTTGATTCATGCGGCCGGCTCAGGTGTTTCGTCTGCCGGCATCCAGATCGCGAGCCTGTTCGGTGCCCGCATTCTGGTGACCGCCGGCTCGGCCGAGAAGCTGCGCCGGGCACGAGAACTGGGCGCCCATGAGGCCATCTCCTCCCGCGACCCGGAGTGGCCCCGCGCCGTGCGCAAGCTGGCCGGACGGGGAGGCGTCGACGTGGTCCTGGATCATGTGGGCAGTGATACGTTCGCCGGCTCCCTGCGCACCCTGGCCAAAGGCGGGCGCTATGTCTTCTGCGGCGCCACCTCGGGCTTCGAGATGAAGGGCGACTTCCGCCCCGTGTTCTTCAAGAACCTGGCGATCCTGGGGTCCACCATGGGCAGCCAGGGTGAGCTCCGCCGCGTCAGAGATCTCATGGCGGCAGGGCGCCTTGTCCCCGTGGTCCATCAGGTCCTGCCCCTGGAGAAGGTCGCCCAGGCCCATGAACTGCTGGAAGAACGCCGCGCCTTCGGCAAGGTGGTCCTGACCCTCGCAGGCGATCCTCCCCACGCCCCCACATCCCGGTGAACAGCTTCGATTCAGGCCTCCTCGGTGAGTTCGCCATCTGGTATGTGGTCTTTCTCTTCTCCCTGACGCTGCACGAGGGCGCCCATGCGCTCGTGGCCTGGTGGGGAGGCGATGACACCGCCTACCGCGGCGGCCAGGTCACCCTCAATCCATGGCCCCACCTGCGCCGGGAACCGTTCGGGACGGTTCTGGTGCCCCTTTTCACCTTCTTCTCCATGGGCTGGATGATGGGCTGGGCCTCCACGCCCTACGACCCGCACTGGGGACAGCGCCATCCCCGGCGCCAGGCGCTCATGTCCCTGGCCGGCCCGGTGGCCAACCTGCTGTTCGCCGCCGTGGCCTTTCTGGTGATGAAAATCCTCCTGGCCGGCGGTCTCCTGGCCTCCCCCGCCAGCGCCAATTTCTCGCGCCTGGTGGCACCTCCACCGGGGACACCCGAGGGCTCGCTCCTTGTGCCCCTGGCACTCCTCCTCTCGGTGGCCGTCAACCTGAACGTACTCCTGGGCCTCTTCAACCTCATCCCCCTGCCACCCCTGGACGGCGCCGGCGTCCTTGAGGGCCTCCTGCCCGGACCGGCATCGCGCATCTACGGCCTCCTGCGCGCCAACTCCATGCTGTCACTCATAAGTCTTCTGGCAGCGTGGAAGATCTTCGGCCTCATCGTCGATCCGGTTTTCAGCCTGATCCTCCGCCTGGCCCACCCCGGCGTGCTCTACAGCTGACCCCGGCCTGAGAAACCTTGACCGGCGCAAAAGCCTGTAACCTCGGCAGGAACACAACGGCATGGACGCATTTACCGCTGTTCCCTATACTGGCTCCTGAAGGAGATGAACGTGAAAATAGAGATTGAATACTGCGGCGTTTGAAACTACCTCCCCGCGGCTTCCAGTTTGGCGGCCAGCATCAAGAAACAGTTCGGCGTGACCCCGGTCCTCACCGAGAGCTCGGGCGGTGTCTTCGAGGTCACGGTTGACGGCGACCTGATCTTCTCCAAGAAGAAGGAAGGCCGCTTCCCCGAGGATCAAGAAATTCTCGAACCCCTGGCGGAGAGGGCCTGAATTGAGCGCCACCGAGACATGGCACGACGTGGCGGCCCTGGGAGATATCCCGGAGGAGGGCGGGCTGGCGGTCAAAGTCGCCGACCGTACCGTGGCCATCTTTCGCCGGGGGCAGGATCTCTTCGCCCTTGAGGACACATGTCCCCACCGGGGTGGGAACCTCTCCGAGGGGATTGTCCGGGATGGGCTCGTCTACTGTCCCCTGCACGCCTGGTGCTTCCGGCTGGACAGCGGCTGCAACGAGGATGAAGGCCCCGGAGTCGAGAGTTTCAGCGTGTTTGTCGAAGCGGATCGGGTCAAGGTGAAGATGGCCGCCGTATCATCCACTCCCTGAGATTCACCGGGAAAAGTGACCGACAAAGCCGACAATAAACCCGAACTGGCCGGTGAGGAGATCCGGCCCGACCCCCTGCGGCCCGATATTTCCGTCGCCGAACTGGTGGACCAGACCTTCCTCGCCTACAACGCCGGCCGTCTGCAGCAGGCATGCCGCCTGTTCAGTGAGCGCATGCTCGCCGACGACGTCACGGTCTGCCTGACCCTCTCCGGTGCGCTCACGCCGGCCGGACTGGGGTGCTCGGTGGTGGTGCCGCTGCTGCGTGCGGGATTCATCGACTGGATCGTTTCCACCGGCGCCAACCTCTACCACGATGCCCATTTCGGCCTCGGGTTGAGCCTGCACCGAGGGCGTCACGATCTCGATGACCGTGACCTCCGGGAGCGCGGCATCGTGCGCATCTACGACATCGTCTTCGACTACGACGTTCTCCTCAAGACCGATGCCTTCCTGCGGCGCATCATGGAGGAACCGCCCTTCCAGGGCAGAATGTCCACCGCCCGGCTCCATGAGCTCGTGGGCAGGTACCTGGCCGCCAGAGAGGACGAACTGGGACTCATGGACACCTGCATTCTGTCGACAGCCTATCGCTGTGGCGTACCGTGCTACACCTCATCTCCCGGCGACAGTTCCATCGGCATGAACGTGGCAGCTCTGAATCTCATGGAGCGCGGCCCCCAGGTGGACGTTTCCCTGGATGTCAACGAGACGGCCGCCCTGGTCTACGGCGCCAAGAAGGAAGGCGGGCGTAGCGCCGTGATCATTCTCGGCGGCGGCTCCCCCAAGAACTTCGCCCTTCAGACCGAGCCCCAGATCCAGGAAATTCTGGGACTCGCCGAGAAAGGGCACGATTATTTTCTTCAGATCACCGACGCGCGCCCCGACACCGGGGGGCTGTCCGGCGCCACCCCATCGGAAGCGGTCTCCTGGGGAAAGGTGGACCCGGCCCGCCTGCCCGACGCCGTGGTCTGTTACGTGGACTCCACCATCGCTGCACCCATCCTGACCGCCTATGCTCTGTCCCGCCACCCGCCACGTCCGCTGAAGCGCCTCCTGGAGCAACGAGAAAAGCGTCTGGCCGCCCTGCGCGATGCCTACATGCAGCATGCGGGAATCACCGAGGACCCTTGATTCGCGGAGATCACCATGGGCACGGCGGCACCTTCCCCGTCCGGGTCTGGATCATCTGATGAACTCGCGGCCGCCCTGGAGGACGAATCCCCGCGCTCCAGCGTCCTCGCGGTCAAGCCTGGCGAAACGTTCTGAATCAGTTCATGGAGCCTATCAGGCGCCGGAGTGACTTGAGCTGGAGGCGGATGGCCGCACCATCCTCGGCCCTGGGAGCCATCTCCAGATAGGTCTCCAGGTCGCCCACTGCCTGCCCGAACAACAGGCTGCGGTAGGCCAGAAGGCCTCGATCCCGCCACGGTTCCGGTGCCGCCGGCTGCAGAGTGATCTGGTGATCCACCACCTGGCGGGCACGGCGCAGATCCTGGGCCTCAACATAGGCCACCTTCAGGTTGTTGAGCAGACGCCAGATAATTCTCCGCTTGGACCAGGGATGCATGTACTCCGGCTGCATCTGCAGATTCCCGCCGCTGATCTCATCCAGAAGGGCCGCGCACCCGCCCTCATCCAGGAAAATACCCTGGTCGAACGGGTCGGCAAAGACAGGTGGCAGGACACCGTCGAGGCGCACGATGAAACGGCCCGGAAGGCCGATACCCTTCAGGGGCAGCCCGATGCTGCGCGCCATCTCCATATACAGGATCGAGAGCAGAATCGGCAGGCCGGTCTGCCGCTGGAGAACCAGGTGCAGGCAGGAGGCAGCCGGCCGGCCGAGCTCCTGGGGATGACCTGAGAACCCGGCGTCCTCGGCGAGCACATGCCGAAGACTTTCCAGCCTCCGGACCGGGTCGGCGCTCTCGCCCGGGTCGGCGGCTCGCACCATCTCCCTGAGGTCATCCAGGCGCCCCTGGGCCATGTCATGGTCGAAATCAGGGTCCTCCACCCGGCCGATCTCGAGGGCGGCCTCCGCCAGCGGCATTTCGGTATGGTCCGCCACCAGCCCGGCAAAACGGGTAAGGCTGTCCGGGGGTTTGAAGTCGGGGGGTGAGGGAGGTGGCAAATTCTCATGGACCGGCATCGCCGGCCGGCCTTCCGAAACCGGAAGCAGATGCGCCCCCAAGTCCGGGGTTAGTATACAGCCGATGCGACGTGACCCCCGTTTTGTCCTCGCCACCTTTTACCTGACCAACTTCGCCGTCCTCGGCCTGTTTGTCCCCTATTTCGGTCTCTATCTCCGCTCCCTTGAGTTCAGCGCCACGCGCATCGGCATCTTGCTGGCACTCATACCCATGGCCAAGGCCGCCCTGCCAGGGGTATGGGGCCGCGCCGCCGACCACTGGGGCATCCGGCGCGGGATCATGATTTTTTCCACCTGGGGAGCCCTGGCCGTCTTCTTCGGCTTTCTCGGCGTGACATCGTTCTTCGGCTGCCTGCTGGTCATGGCTGCCTACGCCGCCCTGTCGGTCCCGGCCCTGCCCCTGGTGGAGACCACGACCCTGGAATACGTTGCTTCCAGCGGCGCCGACTACGGGCGCATACGGGTGGCCGGCTCCATCGGCTTCGCCCTCGCAGCCCTGATGTACGGCCCCCTGGCCGGCAGGGCCACGCCCACGGCAGTGGTCCCCACCATGCTGGTACTCCTCGCCCTCAGCGCCACCTGCACCAGCCTGGTGCCGGTCCAGGGACGGGCTCTCCGAGCGTCAGCCCTCTCCATGGGCCGGTTGCTGCGCCTGCCAGCCATCGGCCTCCTGCTGGCAGCCGGATTCCTGATGCAGGCCAGCCATGGGGCCTACATCGGCTTTTTCTCCATCATCCTCGAAGAGAACGGCTACTCCCCCGGAGTGGTCGGCCTCGCCTGGGCGGGCGCCATCGCAGCCGAAGTGATCCTCATGCTTTTTTCCTCGCGCCTGCTCACGATGCTGGGCAGCCGCAACCTCATGGCCATGGCGGTGGCCGTGGCCGCCCTCCGCTGGTTTCTCTATGCCTTCTCCGTGGCGCCGGCCGCACTCGTGGTGGGGCAGATCATGCACGCCTTCACTTATGCCGGCTTTCATATCGCCGCCGTGCAGGTGATGCAGCGGCTGGTGCCTGCGGGCAGCCGTGCCACAGGCCAGACCCTCTACTCGGGCTGGACGTACGGCGCCGGGATGATGGCAGGCACCCTCCTGGCCGGCGTGGTCAAGGATCACCTGGGTGCGGGCAGGATGTTCGCTCTTTCGGGTTTCATGGCCCTGGCTGCCCTGGCAATCATTCTGGCGGGATCAGGACGGCATCTGGCAGACGCCCGGGATTGATGGGCGCACGCTGCGGCCCGCGCCATGCCCATGTATTCACTCCGCAAGCAGGTCACGCAGGACCTTATGAAGTATGCCGCCATGGCGGTAGTATTCCACCTCGGTGGCGGAGTCCAGGCGGGCCGTCATCTTGAACTTCTTTGTGGCGCCCGAGGCATCACGGGCCGACACGGTCAGGATCTGACCCGGCTCCAGGCGGCCATCCAGACCTTCCACCTCGAACTCCTCCTCACCGGTCAGGCCAAGACTTTCGGCGCCTTCACCACTGGCGAACTCCAGGGGCAGGACCCCCATCCCGATGAGGTTGCTGCGATGAATGCGCTCATAACTCTGCGCGAGAACAGCGCGGACCCCCAGCAGAAAGGTGCCCTTGGCGGCCCA
>SMYD01000141.1 GCA_004356015.1 Acidobacteriota bacterium
GCTGTGGATCTCTTCATGGATCTGACGCCGGCGGAGACCCGTCATGACGCCTGAGGGACCCCACTTCGGCCAGGCTGTCCGGCCCGCGGATCCCATCACACCTGAAGCGGTGCACACCGATTACACGCCAAAAGTTTTTGGCCGGCGCATCCTTTATTACGACAGCGTCGACTCCACCAATAACACTCTCCGTCGGGCCGCCAGCCGTGGTGAACCGGAAGGCACCGTGGTTCTGGCCAATGAACAGACAGCGGGACGCGGTCGTCTCAACCGAACGTGGGTCTCCCCGGCCGGAGTGGGCATCTACATGTCCTTGCTTCTGCGTCCCCAGAGCGGCGGCATCCCGCTCTTTCTCTACACGTTTCTGCCGGCGGTGGCAACGGCGCGTGCCCTGCGCCGCGTCTCCGGCCTTCCTGTTTTCATCCACTGGCCCAATGACCTGACCCTGCGCGGCAGGAAGATTGCCGGAATTCTCACCGACGTGCGCAGCGGCCCGAACCACCCGCGAGAGGTGATCATCGGGATCGGCATCAATGTGAACAACATGCCGGGGGATCTACCGCCTGAGTTGCAGGAGATCGCGACCTCGCTGACCATCGCTGCCGGCCGACGCTATTCACGGGCCAGCATCATACAAGCCCTTCTGGAGGAACTGGAGCGCGGTTACGCCCTGATGAAGTCCGGCACTTCCATGGATCTGGTGGAGGCCTGGCGCAAGCTCTCCCCCTCCCACCAGGGGACACCCGTGGAAGTCGTCGGCGGCCGCGGGAAGAACTTCCGGGGCATCACCCGGGGCATTGACCATGATGGGGCCCTCCTCATTGAAGCCGCCCATGGCGGTGTGGAGCGGATTGCTTTCGGCGAAATCCGGCGCATTCGAGGAGGCCTGCAACATGCTCCTGGTTCTTGATATCGGCAACACGACCATCACTGCCGGGGTCTACCGGGATGACCAGCTCATGGGCCCGTGGCGACTGGGCACGCGCCATGAACGAAGCAGTGATGAATATGGGTTGATTCTGCGCGGTCTCCTCTCAGGAGGCGGTATCACCACGGACCGGATCCAGGGCATGGCGGTCTGCTGTGTGGTTCCCCAGGTGCGGGCCGCCATCGACGAGATGGCGCGCCAGATCTTTGCCGTGACACCCCTCTTTATCGAACCAGGCATCAAGACCGGGTTGCCCATCCTCACCGACAATCCCCAGGAAGTCGGCGCAGACCGGATTGTCACCGCTGTGGCCGCGTATGCCCGCCATGGCGGACCGACCATCGTGGTCGACTTCGGTACAGCCACCACCTTTGATGCCATCAGCGCCCGCGGTGAATACCTGGGAGGTGCCATCGCTCCCGGCATTGGCATCGGCGCGGAGGCCCTCTTCCAGCGCACCGCCAAACTACCACGGGTGGAACTGACCTGCCCGCGCCACGTCATCGGCCGCAACACCGTGGCATCCATTCAATCGGGACTTCTCAATGGATACGCGGCGCTGGTGGAGGGGCTGGTGAAGCGCATGGGCCTGGAGTTGGCGCCGCCTGCAGGCAAAGGGGTCAAGGTGATCGCCACCGGCGGCCACGCAGCCGCCCTGGCTGAGCCGTGTTCTGTCCTGAACACCATCGAACCGGACCTGACGCTGGCGGGACTGCGCCTGCTCTGGAACAGGAACCGTCCCGAGGCGATGCGTTGCTGAGCCTGAGTCTGTTGTCTATCATCTCCCCATGAACATTCTCGTCGTCTGCTCCGGCAACATCTGTCGCTCACCCATGGCTGACATCTATCTGCGTCACCGCCTGGGCCTGAAAAACCCCTCCTACACGGTCTCCTCCGCCGGGACCCTGGGAATCCATGATGATCTCGCCGCCTCCCAGGCCGTGTCGGTGGTGGCCAGTGAAGCCGGACTCGACCTGAGCGCACACACCACCCGTGGCGTGACCCGCGAGAGCGTGGAGGAAGCTGACATCATTCTGGTGATGGAGAAAAGCCACCGGCGCTACCTGGCCACCATGTACCCGGGACACGTGAAGAAGATTCATCTTCTCAGCCAATACGTTCCCGGTGGCCTGGGGCTGGCCCGAGGCGACGACATTTTCGACCCGGTGGGCATGGAGAGAGAAGCCTTCCGGCAGTGTTTTCATCTCATTCGCAGTTGTCTGGATTCTTTCGTCGAGGATCTGGAGTCATGACATCCGTGGAGATGGAGGGGCACAACCGGGAGGCAACCTACTTCTCCGCCATCGAGGAGCAGTTCTCCCGGATGCGAGGAGCGCCTCTGGTGCTCTCTCCGGCCGACTGGCACCTTGTTGCTTCATGGCTGGAGCGGAACATCCCGCTGCCGGTGGTTTCGCGCGCCATCCGGGAAGTCCTTGAGAACGCCGCTGCCCGTGGCCGGCGTATGCCTGTACTCTCACTGTCCTACTGCCGTCACGAGGTCGAAGCCGAATTCAGCCGCTACCTCGAGGCCATGGTGGGGAGCAGCCCTCAAGAGGGCGGTGGCGAGAAGCGCCCATCCCTGAGGCAACGGCTCAACCAGAAGGCGGACCGCCTCGGCCGTGCAGCCGCCCACTGGCCGGAGCCGGCACGCGCGCCTGCCGATCTCGCCATCACGGCCCTGCGGGCTGCGGCTCAGGACCTCAAGGCCGGCGGAACCGACCCCGCCAGGCTGGAAGAGAGGCTGGCTCTCCATGAGAGGGAGCTCATGGACCACCTGGAGGGCTGCCTCACCACAACGGAGGGAGAGACCCTGCACACCCGTTGCCGTGAGCGCCTGGCCCCTTACCGCCAGCGCATGAACGAGGAGGTCTATCAGCGCACTCTCCGCCATGCGCTGGACACTGCCCTTCGCCGGCATTTCAAGCTCCCCCGCCTGTCCCTGCTGAGCGACTGAAAAGACCCCATCCCGGATCCACGAGAAGCATCGACCGAAGATTCGCAAATACATTCTGTTCTGGGGCCTCCTCTGTGCTTTACCCGGCCTTCTGGTCGGACTGCCGGTCCAGGCCGCTGCCGTGGCCCTGGCCGGCGCCGGCCTGACCCTTCTCCATCGCCACCGATTTCTGGCCATCCTCCCCATTCTGTTTGCCGCCGGCGTGATGGCCGGACAGGGAAGTTGCACGGGTCTTCTCAGCTGCGCACCGGTGGCTGAACAACACCTCCTTCTGAACACGCCCGTACTGGCCCGTGCCCTGGTTCTGGTCCGGCCCCAGCGGCGACTGCGGGGCTGGATGGCCGTCCTGCGCCTGGAAGAAGTGGCACACGGCAGCATTCGGCGCGCCGCCGCCGACAGGGTTCGCCTCTATGGATCGGGAACACCCCCGGAGTTGCGCGAAGGAGACCGGCTGCGCGCCTGGCTGGTCCTCTCCCGGCCTCCCAGGTATGCCAATGGAACGGCTCCTGCCATCGCTCCGGACAGGGGTCTGTCAGGGCGACTCAAGAGCACACTTCTCATCGAGCAGATCTGGCCGGGAACCGGTAGCCTCCGTCGCCTGGTAGGGGACATCCGGGCCTTCGCCGGTGAGAGGCTTCGCCAGGCCCTGACCCGGGGCAACGCCAGCCCGCGCACCACCGCCCTGGCCATGGCCCTCAGCCTCGGTATACGGAGCGAGATGGATCCACGCCTGACCCATCTCCTGCGTCAAGGCGGTATGTCTCATATCCTCGCCATCTCAGGGCTGCACCTCACGGCCCTGACGGCCGGGCTCGCCCTCCTCCTGCGCTGGTCCGGTGGTGGTCGCCGGCGGGTCATGTGGAGCCTCCTGGCCGGGCTCGCTTTTTATGCCGCCCTCCTGCCGGCCCGGCCCTCGATCCTGCGCGCCATCGCCATGGGGACCGTGCCGCTGGCGGGACACTTATGGGGACGTCGCAGTACGCCTCTGAATCTTCTCGGCGGAGTCGGCCTCGTTCTTCTGGCATGGTCTCCGGACTGGGCCCGGGACGCCGGCTTTCAACTCTCTTTTGTGGTCACCGCAGCCATTGTTCATCAAGCGGCCACGCCGGCCTCCTCCACCGGACGGTTGCTCCTCCTGCGCGGAGCGGCACGCCTCTCCGCAGTCGCGACCGCGGCGGCCTTACCCCTCACCGCCTGGCACTTCGGGCTGGCGGTACCGGCCGCCATCCTGGTGAATCTGGTGGCGGTGCCTCTGGCAAGCCTCCTGGTGATTCTGGCCCTCGCCTCTCTGCTACTCGCGGCCGGGGCCCCGGTCCTGGCCATCCCCGTGGTTTACCTCCTGGAAGGAGCAGCGAGGCTCCTCTATCACCTGGCCGAAGCGGCTGCGGCTCTACCTGGGGGTGCCTGGAACGTGCCTCGGGGCCGCACTCTCCTGACCCTGGCTGCTCTGCTGGTTCTCTTCCTGCCAAAGGTTCGGTGGCGGCTGCGCCTGCCCCTGGTGGTCATCACCCAGGCGGCCATCATCGCGGGTCTCTTTCCGCCAGCACCGCTTCCCCCGGGCTCCCTGGTCCTGCGCGTCCTGGATGTGGGCCAGGGCGATGCTCTTCTGGTACGTCTTCCCACCGGTGAGGCCATGCTCGTGGACGGCGGGGGGCGACCGGGGAGCACTGTCGATTTCGGGCGGCGGGTGACACTCCCTGCGGTGATCGACGCCGGCATCAGGCGCCTTGCCATGGTGGTTCTGACACATCCACATGAGGATCATGGCGGCGGGCTGAGCGCAATCCTTGAAGAGATGCCTGTGGACGAACTATGGCTGCCGCATCTGGACGGTGAGAACCGGTTGCTGGGGGGTCTTGCGGACATCGCCGTGTCCCGCGGAGTGGCCGTGCGCGTCTTCCATGCCGGCGATGTCATCCTGCGCGCCGGCGCTCAGATCACCTGCCTCTCCTCGGCATGGTCGGCGCGGGGGACCGATATCAACCGCCAGTCCCTGGTCCTTCATATCACCGTTCCTGAGGGAGGGCTGCTTCTCACCGGGGACATCGAAAAGGCCGGCGAAGATCGGATTCTTGCCGGCCTGCGACTCCCACCGGTAACCGTCCTCAAGGTGGCCCATCACGGCAGCCGAACATCGACGACGGCACGCTTCCTGGATCTGACCAAACCGCTCCTGGCCGTGCTCTCGGTGGGCTCGCCCAGTCCCTGGGAGCACCCGCATCCGGAGGTTCTGGGGCGCCTGCAGGCACGTGGCATCCCGCTCTGTCGCACCGACCTGCACGGCGCCATCACCGTGGTGGTGGAGCATGAGGTCCTATCGGTGCACACCTCTCTGGTACCCTGCTCCTTGACAGAAGGCGCGGATGCTCCCTAGGATCCTTCCATGATCAAAATGACTGTGTTTCTACGGATCTGCCGGCGGCAATTCCTGCGGGTATCCTTCGCTGCCATCCCCGTCCTGCTGGCCAGCCTGGCCGTGCTCGCCGCCGGGGAGGGCGGCAACCGGCCCAAACCTGCTGCTGCCGGCCAAGACGCGGTGGCGGAGCCGGACACGGCCGTCGTGCCTTTCCTGGGGACCTGGCTCCTGGAGGAGACCTTCGTCCAGCACCGGCCGCCCCTGACCTATAGCATCCACCGTTACCTTCTCATCCGCTGGGACAAGAACCGCATGCGCGTCAAGACCCTGGACTATCTTCCCGAGTTGCGTACCCGCAGCCATATCTCCGACTGGAACGGAATCATTCCCATCGACAGGTGGAGCCAATGGAAACAGACTTTTGTCATCATGCCAGATGGCACCATTTCCCTGGGCCTGTCTGGAACAGACGGTTTCGGGCCGGCGAGCACCACCTCTACATGGTGGGCCTCCGGGCGCCTTGTCCTTCTGGAAGATGACGAAGCCGGCCCAAGACTGCACTACTATACCGACCGCGGCTACTCTCCCACATCCAAGGGCAACGCCTGGCAGCCGCTGGACCGCATCTATCATCTCGTGTCCAGGGAGATCGACCCCAAGTACCTCTCGAGCCGCAAGTACTGAATGGCCATCCTCGCAGCGCCGCCGGCAACGGGCAGGAACGTCCGGCCCCTCGCGCGGCCATGGGGTGAGCTAGAGGTTGCGCAGATTCTTTCCCGGCTTGAAGCGGATCGTCTTTCCAGGTGGAATCAGCACTTCCCGGCCGGTACGCGGGTTGCGACCGATACCTTTTTTGCGCGGCTTGACCTGAAAGACTCCGAAGCCACGCAATTCGATCCGCTCCCCCCGCTGCATCGAGGCTTTCATGGCATCCAGGACCGCCTCAACAGCCACCACGGCCTTGACCTTGGTGATATCCGCATTGCGTGCCACCTTGTCAATAATATCCGCCTTGATCACTTCACACACCTCCCCAACAACCGAGCTAAGCGCCATATGGACAACAATTTAGACCGAAGTTTATGGGACATCCCCGGAGGATGTCAAGCGCTCCGGGGTGCCCCCCGAGCGTTCCCCCGGAGATGTCCGTGACGGATCCTGTCGTGGTGCTCATGGGTGCTCCCAACGTGGGGAAATCGACCCTGTTCAACCGTCTCCGGGGAGGCCGCCGCGCCCTGGTGCACCCCCAGCCCGGGATGACCAGGGACCGGCTGAGCCGGCCGGCCATCATCGAGGAGCGCCGGGTCCTGCTTGTGGACACGGGCGGCGTGATCCACGGTTCTGGGGATGCCATGTCCGCTCTGATCCGCGACCAATCTCATGAAGCGCTGGTGGAGGCGGATGTGGTCGTCCTCGTCGTGGATGGCCGCGCCGGCTGCTCCGGCACGGATCGCGACCTGTCGCGGCTGATCCACCGGCGCGGCCTGCCGGTGATCGTCGCCGTCAACAAGCTCGACACCGAGCGCCTGGAAATCCATACAAGTGAATTTCACGAGCTTGGACTCGAGCCGGTTCTGAGCGTTTCTGCGGCGCATGGCCTGGGCCTCCAGGAACTCCGGAAGCAGATTGCCGCCTGCCTGCCAGCGCCGCTCACTGCGGCCAGGGAAGAGGCTCCCGAGTTATCCCTGGCCCTCATCGGACGCCCCAATGTCGGCAAGTCATCTCTGCTCAACCGGCTGGTCAACGAGGAACGGGTCATCGTTTCGGACCAGCCGGGCACCACCCGCGACAGTATCGACACCCTGTTGCACGCTCACCAGCGGACATTTCGCCTCGTGGACACCGCCGGATTGCGCCGCCGGGAATCGGCTGCCGATACCGCAGAGTCCCTGGCTATCGCCCAGGCGCGCCATGCGCTGGCGCGCGCCCAGATCGCAGTGCTCGTCATGGACGCCCAGGCCGGAGTGACCGTTGGCGATCTGGCCGTGGCCGGTGAGGCCATGGATGCGGGCCGGGCAGTGATTCCCGTCCTCAACAAGTGGGATCTCCTCACCGGCGGGGAAGATGAGGCCCGTGCCCTCCTGGAAGAAGTGGACAACCGGTTGAGTTTCCTGCCGTACTCCCGGCCCCTGACGGTCTCGGCCCTGACCGGCCTGCGGGTACGGAACCTGCTCAAGGAGGCCCTTCTCAGCGAAGAGGAATTCATGGCGATTCGCCCCACCGCCGCCTGGAACCGGGCCCTGCAATCGGCCATGAAGGAACGCCGCACTCCGCTGGTGGAGAACCGCCCCTATCGCATCCGTTACGCCGTCCAGACCGGCACCGGGCCGCCCCGAGTAACCCTCTTTGTCAATCGCCAGACACCGTTGCCCCCCCCTTACATGCGTTTCCTGGCCGGACGCCTGCGTCTGGCCCTGGACCTGACCCGGACTCCGATCCGGCTGCATCTCAAACTCCGTCAGGCGGAGAGAAAACGGCGCCGCTCTGCGGATGCTTGACCTGTGCTTTCCGCGGCATAGATTCACCACCGGAAGGTGGAACTCCATATGGTGCTCTTCAATTACTCCACAAAGGAGTTGACGGCAAAGATCGTCTACTACGGCCCCGGCCTGTGCGGCAAGACGACGAATCTCGAGTTCATCTATGAGAGCCTGCCCGAGGAGAAGAGAGGGCGGATGCTTTCCCTGTCCACCCAGACAGATCGAACCCTCTACTTCGATTTCCTCCCTGTGGAGCTGGGTGATATCCGGGGAATGAAAACCCGGGTGCAACTCTATACAGTTCCCGGCCAGGTGTTCTACAACGAGACCAGACGACTGGTCCTCAAGGGTGTCGACGGCATCGTGTTCGTCGCCGATTCCCAATCCCGTGTGAGCGACGCCAATATCGAATCCTTCCACAACCTGGAGGAGAACCTGAAGGTTCACGGCCTCAGTCTGTCCGAGATCCCCATGGTCCTCCAGTTCAACAAGCGGGACCTGCCCGACATCAGATCCGTTGAAGACATGAATGCCGAACTCAACCGCTACAACGCGCCGTTTTACGAGGTCATCGCCACCACGGGCATCGGCGTTCATGACACTCTCAAGGCCATCAGCAAGCTCGTACTCCGCTCTCTGAACCAGCGTTACGACAGCAGCGAGCAGCACGCCTCCACTCCGCCGCTGGCAGCGCCCACCGTGAAGGGCGACATGGCCAGCGAGATGCCCCCGATCCAGGAAACACCCGCGGTCACTTCCATGAGTGATGGGGCCGCCCATGCCAGCGGCGACCAGCCCTCTGCCCGAGGTGAGGAATGGGAGACGGCTGAACTGGAGAGCGAGCTGGACCAGATGGATGCCACCGAGATTCAGGGACTCCTGGAAGAAGTGGACTGCTTCGAGGCGGAGGGTACCGAGTCCCTCAGGGAAGCGGATCCTGTCCACGAGACGTCCTTCGCCCCAGGTGAGGACGACGACCCGGCATCCCCGGACACCCGGGCCGGCGAGACGGATCTCTTCCGGACACCTTCCTCGGAGGGAGCGTCTGCCGGCGCCCCCCTGCCCAAGACCCACAAGCCGGCCGATGATTCATTCGCGACCGCCGCTGAGGCGCCGGGCTCCGACATCTCGGAGGAGAAACCTGCCTCAGCACCCGTCACCCGGGCCGACCCACGGGAGGTCAAGAGATCGCCGCCCGCCCCCCCCCCGGAGGAGGAAGGCGACCACGCCGTCTGGATGGGAGCACCGGAACAACCTGAGGACACCCGACTGCCGGGAGATCGTTCCGTTGCCGGCAGCGGTGCCGGAGAAACAGAACTCAGCTTCGAGAATTACCTGGAACAGAAACAGGGCAACTCCCACGGAGAGGGTGCAGGTGATGACGACGCGTTGACGTCCTCTCCCCGATCGCTGCTTCAGGACGAGAAGGCCCGGCCGCAGCAGGACACGGTCACGGCCCTGCAGGAAACCGACGACAGGCGGCCCACACTCCTCCCCGGCGAACCGGTTCAGGATGTCAACGGGCATCTGCGCGTTCCCATCCAGCTCGAGATGGGAGGCCGGCAGTACACCTACATCCTGACCCTCACGTTGCAGCCCCAGGTTGACGACCCCGCCTGAACCGTCCGAGGGCAGGGTCCTTTCCTTTTGGTAGACTCTTCCTGCCTCGACAGGAGGCAGCCTGACATGAGTTCGGTCGCATCCTCTGAAATTCCTCCCTTGCCACGCCTGCAACAGGTCGCCGATGTGGGCAGTTACCTTGAGTGGTTTTTCACCGCGGGGTGCTGTGCGGCCGATGGGCCGGTTCGGGTCACCGAGGGCTTGTGGACTCTCCTGACCTGGTGCTGGTCCAGGAGCCAGGATCAGCGGGCCGGCTCAGCGCTGTGCCACGCCCTCATCGAAGAATCGGGGCGCTGGCTGCAGGAGACGGACGTTCTGGAAGCCATGGCCCGTGACAGTCCCACCGGCAACCCGTCTCGTCTCCCGGCGGCAAGACTCGGGTTCTTCGTGAAGGCGCTCTTGAGTGAGGGAGAGGCGGTGCGCGGCCAACGGGCTCACCTGCCTATCCATGTCGAATTCAGAATTCCCCGGTTCCACAAGCACCCTCGACTCACCAGCGCCACGATCGCGGCAGCCCTGCGCCACGCCGGGATGGAGGAAGAACGGGTGCGCTACCACCTGCAAGCGGTTCACCCGGAGCTGGATGCCTACCGGGGGATCTGGGAAATTGCTCTTGATGACCGCCTGCGTGAGGTGGCCGCTCCGGCACCCGGCACAGTGACGGAAACATCATGTACCATTCCCGTGGAGGCACCTGAGTTCGGTAGGCGCAGCCGGGTGGGTCTTCGCCTGCACTGCGAAGCGGCACTGGCGGCTTATTTTCGTCTGAACCTGGTACGCTCCCCGGATACCCCATGACAGAACGCAACGCCCACAACCAACACACTGAGGGGGTCAGCCGGCGGCGTTTTCTCGGTGTGGCTGGTGGTGCGGCCCTGCCTCTGCTCCTGACGCCTTGCCTGTTGCCGGCCCAGGCCCGGCACCGGCCCCAGGACATCCGATTCCGGTTCCACTGGCAGAAATACCTGGCTCTGCATGCCAACCTGCGGGTCATGGCCACGAAGAGGAGCGATCCACCCGCCGAGTACGCCGCCGCCGTGGAGATCTATCGCCACCAGATGTTCCTCATCCCTGGTCGAAACATGTGGTACTCCATGGAGAGCCACATCGCCCCGACCTCGACACCTGAAGCCCTGCGGGGGCAACTCGCCAATGTTTTTCCCCTCTCTTTTCGCGCCTACAACCTGAAGCCGACAGGAGAGGAGATCGCCAGGGCCATTCTCATGGCGGTCCCTGCATTCGAGGAAGGGGCGTGGCAGCAGTTGCAGAGACGACGGCAGGAGGCCATCGAACCGGTCCTGACCCGGCAGTTGGCATCCCGGCAGGAGAAGTTGATCAGCTTTCTACTCACCAGCCTGAATGCCTCGCCCATGGCGCTCATCCAGCTCGACTTCCAGATGCTGGATCACTACATCAACACAGGCAATGAAACGGTCAAACTGCAGACCAAACATTTCAGCGTCGTCGAAACAGCACGCTTCACGCCCATGGGTGTGGTAGAAACCATCATCATGCTCACGGCACGCATCCTGGATCGGGAAGATCAGGGGAACAGCCGCGCGGCGCTCTACCAGTTGCGGGAGCGACAGGTGGAATTACGCCTGCCCAATCCGTTGCTTTTCCCTCGCGCCGTACTCTATTGGACCGCAGGCGAAGCCGTGCGCCGCATCCTGGATTCATCGCACGAGCATGTCGCCCAACGGCTGAAGATCTATGACCGAGCCCTGCGCATCTTCGTGCCCGGCCTCAAGGAGTTCTGGAACCCCTATCTGGACGGCAAGATCTCCCTCGATGAGGCCTTGAACGGCATGATTCAACGCGTGACCGAGACCTGAGACCGGAGTTCCGCCTATGAAGATCAGCTGCCACGGCTGCGGCCGCCAATTCCGCGTGCGCCAGGACAAGCTTCCTGTCCGGGGCGCCCGCACTCGTTGTCCGCGTTGTGGCGAGATCCTTGTGATCGCCCCCCCGGGGTCTGAAACCGCCAGCGCGCCACCCACCCCCGAGGTGGAGACCCGCCCGGTCGTAGACATGGAAGGCGAGTTATTCGATCTTCCACCCGCAGATCTCCTTGTGACCGAAGATGATCTCTTCGCTCCGGGGAATCCGGATTCGTCCAGCGGAGCGACCGAGACGGTTCCCGTGACCAGTGAGAGCGCAGGGAGCATCATGGAGGAGCCTGCCGGGCAACCGGCGCGTGCCGGGGGCCTCCGGGACTGGATTGCCCGCCTCTTCAGCCGCTAATCCTGACCCGCACCCCGCCCAGGGCACACATGGCCTCCGGGGCCCGGCCGGGATATGATCATGGAAGTGCTGGAAAAAGGAGCGTGGGGTGATCCCTTCCCTGACCAGATCCATTCTCAGGTCCGTCGGCGGCTTCAGGCGCATGGTGGCAGGCTTGGCTCTGGCCCTGGGTCTCCTGCTGCCGGCAGGGCTGTCAGCGTCCCCGGATACCCTGTATGAGCGGCTGGCTTATACCGACCTGGTCGTCCATGTCCGCACTCTGGATGGCACCCTGCGCCTGGCGGAATGCCAGGTCGTGGAAGTCCTCAAAGGCTCGTATGAGAGAGACAAACTGTTTATCGCCTTCAGAGCCGACAACACACAGCGCGAGAATTTCCGTGACCGCATTGTCTTTTTCGACGAGCAGGAATCGATCCTCCTCCTGACTCCTGTGCGGGACAGCCTGGGTCATCCTCGCGCCCCCAATCGTTTCCGCCTGGTTGGCAAGCTGAACGGCAAGATCGACCTACCTCAGGAAGGTGCCCAGGCCACCATCGACGCCGTGCGGCGCCTTTCAGCCATCCAGAAGCTGACGGATATCCACCAGACCTGGGCGGCGTACAGGCTCCTCCTCCTGGAAACCAATCCGATCCTGGTGGAAACCGGCTTTGCTCAGATTCTGAAATTTCGCCTGGGGAATCCGGAATTGGTGCCGACCCTCCTTGAATTCCTCGACTCGCGGGACGATCGCTTTCGCCGCGCCGCTCTGGAGGTGCAGACCCAGATCTTCCGCAAGTCCCGACGGGATGAGGAGCCCCTGGGCAATGAAGATCACGTCGTGGCCCGCCTCCTGACCGTGGCCATGGAAGACCCCACACCGCTTGTCCGGGTCGCCGCCGTGCAGGCCCTGAACGCCTATGGCCGCCCCGATGTGCTGGCGGCCCTGCAGCAGGTCGCACGGGATGATCCTTCCCAGTTTGTGCGCTACGAAGCGACCGTATCGGTCTACCGACTCCGGCGGGAAGAGGGTTCAGCCCAGAAACCGGCGCCCTAGCCGGCCGCCGGCAGAGTTCAGGGAGTGCCTGCGGCCGGGGGTTGCAGGCGCCGGCGCAAGCTCTTATAGACGGGATCATCCACCAGCCGCTCGCCGATGGCATCCAGCTGACGCCGTGCTTCCTCCATCCAGCCCTCGTTGACCAGAGCCACCGCCAGGTTCAGGTGAATCGTGTCATCTCCTGGCGCCAGTTGTGCCGCCCGGCGCAAGTGCTCCAGGGCCTCGGCAGAACGCCCTGCCACCAGCAGAGTGCTGCCCAGTTCGAGCCGCAGGCGCGCGCGCTCAGGCGCCACGGCCAGTGCCTCGGTGAACAGGTCGATGGCCCGGCCGTATTCGCCCCGCTCCCGGGCAAGTCGACCCAGAGGCCCCAGGACCTCCACCCGGCGATTGCCCAGGTCCAGAGCTGCTTTCAGGTAGGTCCGCGCCAGGTCTGGCTGGGTCGCCAGGAAACTGCCACCTAGATCCGCCAGCGCCAGCGACTCATCCCGCGCCATGCCCACGCCACGGTCAGCATGATTCCGGCCTTCGTCCATCCGGCCACGGGCCATGGCAACCCGCGCCAGGCCCAGGTGCAGAGCTGCCGACTGAAAGCCCGTGTCGGCGGCTCGCCGCAGAAAGGCTTCGCCCGCATCGATGTCGCCGTGGTCCAGTCTGCGATCCGCCTGGGCCAGGAGAACGGGATAGGATCCAGGGAAGCGCAGCGCCAGGGCAGACAGCCGGCGTTGGGCCTGGGCTCGTGCCCGGCGCGCCAGGTTGAGGCCATAGAGTTCGACCTGGTAGTCCACCCGCTGAGGATCCAGATCGGCGGCCCGCTCCATGAGCACCATGGCATCGTCCGGCAGTCCTGCGGCAAGAGTTTCACCGGCGGCCTGGAAGACGGCCGCAGCCAGCGCCCTCTTCAACGCCGCGTCCCGGGGGCGCAACTCCAGGGCCGCGCCGCCGAATTCCAGCGCCTGCCGGTGCAGGGCCAGCACATCCTGGTCGTCCTCCATTGCCATGGCTGATGCCGAGAGCATGCGCAACCACCACGACGTGGCCTGCATGCCGCGCCCGAGGCGGTCCATAAGGGTCTCCCGGGCGGCAAGCTCAAGACCAGGGAAGAAGGGGAGCACGTCCACCGGCCTGGCTCCCCGGGCCATGAGGACGTCCGGCCAGTGCAGGCCAGCCGCCGCCGCGGGTTCGGCGAATGCCAGACGGGGCCAGTACCGCGTCTCCGGATCAACGCCGCCTGCCAGGGTTGCCATGCCGCCTGCCGACATCAGGTAGCGGGCCAGCAGGTCCACCGGGTGCTCCATCCCCGCCTCGCGGAGAGCGCCTGCAGCACGCCGAAAGCGTCTTTCGAAGGCCGGCAAATCCACCACGAGGTGATCCCGGCCTCCCAGGAGCACAAGCCCCTGGCCATCAAACCAGAGAGAAGCCGCAGGGAAGACCGCATTGAACGTGCGCAGGGAACGATACAGAGCCTTGACGGGCAACTGTTCCGGCTCAAGCCTCAGGGCCACAAGGCCTCCGGGAGCGAGGGAGGCACGAGCATTTTCCAGCGCCTGCCGGGACCACGCCGCACCACTGGCCACCACATGGGCAGGTGCCGGCTGCATGAGGAGGATGTCGTAGGGTCCACCGAGAACCCATGGGGAAACGGCTGCCCGGGGCAACGGCTCATGGTGCGCCGGTTGCAAGGTGTCCAGGGATGGCACCAATTCGTAGCGGGCTACCTCGAGGTCGGGTTGGATCTCCAGGAGAGCCCTGGTGAGGAACCCGCCCCGATCCCCGACCACAGCCGCTGTGCGCGCCTGAGCGGCCAACAGGGTGGGGAGCGAGGCGGCGACACGGGCCGCGAATCTGCTGTCCTCGCGCCCAAGACTCCACCCCTGCCAGGATAAATCCTGGTGCTGATCGGAGGTCTCCCGTGCCGCAATCAGCCCGGCAGGGCCGCCGGAGAGGCTCCGCAGGCGCAAACGCCCCAGGGTGGCCGGCAAGGCCGGCCAGTGGTTGACGACAAACTGCCGGGGATTCCAGGCGACACCGGCTGCCAGCAGACGGACATCAACAGGTGTCATGAGAAAGCCGCCGAGACTTGCCGCCAGCAGAGCCAGCGAGACAAACATGCGGCGTCCCCGGGGATTCTCCTCGGTGCGCGCCAGGAAGGCAGGCAGAGCGACTCCCAGGGGGAGCGAGGCCGCGGCGAAGATGAGCAGACCCCCCACTCCCAGCGCCGGCCCCAGGAAGAGCAGGGCCATGGTCAGCCCTGAGAAGGCCCCGATGATCCTGGCCAGCTGCTGCCGGGCTGACGGCCTCTCCCCCTGGTCTGCTGCCTGCAGGGTCCAGCCCATGACCGCGAGGAGAGTGAGGGGCATGATGGTCAATCCGGCCGCCAGCAGGGCAGCGGTGATCGGTCGCGGAGTCCCGGCCGCCCCCAGAGTCACAACCAGCCATGCCAGCCAACCCACCATCCCCGCCGCAGCCAGGTTCCACAGGGAAGCGAAGGTCAGAAGCCAGATTCCATGGCCCCGGCGGCCCCGGCGGAATGCAGCCCGCGCACCCAGGTAACCACCGAGAGTCACCATGAAAGGCAGCGTCAGGCGCACGGCAGGCCAGTTGCCACACAGAAGGAGGAGGATCTGACCCCACGCCACCAGGGCGGTCACAACCAGAGCCGCGCCGGCGCCGTGGGCCAGGTCCTCAGCGGCCGGCAGCAAGCCCTGATCCACGACCTCATCACCGGTCCTCGCGGGATAGGGGACCCACGAACTTCTGGCAACTGCCAGCAACAGGATCACGGGGGCGATGACAAAAGCGAACACAACCTGCCAGGGTCCCGGTGCCAGCACCCACACCAGGGTCCCGGCCACCAACCCGAGCCAGAGACCCTGCGGCACTCCCTGGCCATTCCCGGCGAGCAGTCGTCCAGCCAGATAGCCGCATGGCGCGAGAGCCAGGAGAGACAGGCCCAGTTGCAGCAACGTCGCCGGCAAGCCGGCGGCGGGAATCCAGAGGAGAAGGGCAGCCGCCAGGAAAGCCAGCGCCGGCCCCAGGGCAACCAATGGCAGCAGGAAGCGGCGTGAGGCGTTCACCCCCACCAGTCCCACCACCAGCCCTGCGAGCCAGACACCCAGAGCGAGAGGATCCGGCGCCAGGCTCCCGCCTCCCGGAGTCATGAGCAAAGTCCAACCCGACAGGATCAGGCTGCACTGCAAGCCCGCGTAGAGCGCCAGGCGTGATTCTGTCGGCGGGGCGAACAGCGAATGAGGACGCGACATGGGACTTCCTTCCGTGGAAACGAATCCTACGGTGCGTTCCGACACCTGTCAATTTTATGCTAACGTCCGTCTTCTCAATATGTTGCGATGTTGCCGCCAGGCACTCGGAGGATGCACCCCGGTGATCGATCTCAAGAGCCTGCGAACCGACCCCGAGCTTTTCCGCGCCTCTCTCGGTCGCAAGCGGTACGGGAGCGAAGATCTGGATCAGGTGCTTGCCGCCGATGCGCGTGTGAGGCGCCTCCGAGCCGACCTGGAAGAACTGCGCGCGGCCCGAAATTCCGCATCCCGTCGCATCCCAAGGACCACGGGAGAGGAAAAGGCGGAGGTTCTGGCAGATATGAAGCGAGTGGCCGCACGGCTCAAGGAGGCTGAGCCGGACCTGCGGCAACTGGAGGACGAGTTGCGCCTGGCTCTCCTCCGCATCCCCAACCCTCCCCATGAAGATGTCCCCGACGGTGCCGGCGATGACGCCAACGTGGTACTTCGGCAGGTCGGGGAGCCACGCCGGACCTCGTTCGAAATTCTCGATCATCTCGATCTGGGGGAAGCGCGGGGCTGGATCGATGTCAAGCGCGCAGCCCGCACATCCGGCAGCCGATTCGCTTATCTCATGGGTGAGCTGGTGGAGCTGGAGTTCGCGCTGGTGCGCTTCGCCATGGATCGCCTGATCGCCGCAGGGTTCAAGCCGGTGGTGCCTCCCATTCTCGTGCGCGAAGCGGCCATGTATGGCACGGGCTTTTTCCCGGCGGACCGCAACGAGATCTACAAGATCGAGGACGAAGACGCCTATCTGGTCGGAACCTCCGAAGTCTCCCTGGCCGCGCTGCACATGGAGGAGATCCTGCCGGAGGCAGATCTGCCCGTTCGCTACGCGGGCTTCTCCACCTGCCTGCGCAAGGAGGCCGGGTCCTACGGGAAGGACACGCGCGGCATCTTCAGGGTGCATCAATTCGACAAGCTGGAGATGTTCTCCTTCTGCACGCCGGCCGCATCCCATGAAGAGCACCTCATGATCCTGGAGATGGAGGAAGGCATCCTGCGCAGTCTTGAAATTCCTTACCAGGTGGTGGATGTCTGCACCGGCGATCTGGGTGCCCCGGCCGCACGAAAATACGATCTGGAGGCCTGGATGCCTGGCCAGGCTGCCTACCGGGAGGTGACGTCCTGCTCCAACTGCACCGACTATCAGGCTCGCCGTCTGGGCGCGCGCTTCCGGGGCAAGGATGGCACGGCTTTGTTGCACACTCTCAACGGCACCGCCGTGGCCATCGGCAGGACGATCATTGCCCTCATCGAGAACCACCAGCAGGAAGATCGCAAGGTACGGATCCCCGCCGACCTGCGACCCTATCTGGGTGGCCGCCGGGAAATCTAGCAGCGGCGCCGGACGCCGCCTGGCCGCTGTCAGTGTCGGCGTAGCTCTGCTGTTGCTGGCAGAGCTGGCCCTGCGCCTGGCAGGCTTCGGCGGTCCCGGCCATCGACCCGACCCCTTCGCCGGCTTCTCCACCACCGAGCCGCTCTTCGTGCCAGCCATGCTGGCCGACGGCAGGGAGGTCCTGCGCACCCGGCAGGACAAGATCGGCCCGTTCAACGCCCAGGAGTTTCCCAGGATCAAGGCTCCGGGCACGGTACGCCTGTTCTGCCTGGGCGGCTCCTCCAGCTTTGGCTTCCCCTATGATCATCGCCTTTCCTTCTGCGCCGGCACGGCCCGGGGCCTGCAGATTCTCCACCCGGAGATGAATCATGAGGTGATCAATTGCGGCGGCATGTCCTACGGCTCCCGCCGGGTTCTGAACGTCATGCGTGAGTTGACCGCTTACGACCCCGATGGATTCATCGTCTACATGGGCCACAACGAGTATGTGGAGCGCCGATTCTACGCACCCTTCCTCAGTGAACCGTCATGGCGACGGCGGTTGCGGACCGGTTTGAACAGGATCCGCATCTATGTGGCCCTGCGCCGTCTCCTGGATCCTCTCCGCTCGCAGTCCCCGGCGCGGATCGCCGATACCGATTCTTTCGGCACCGGTCCGCTCCGCGACGATTCCCATCGTCAGGCCCGGGATTCCCGGGAAGACGCCCTGGTGCAGGAGCAGTTCCACTTCAACCTGGCTGAAATGTCGGCTCTCGCGCGCGCCAGTGATGTCCCTCTCTTCCTGGTGCTGCCCGCAACCAACCTTCGCGACTGGCACCCTGAAGGGACAGCATGGGATGACCGTCTCTCCGCGCCGGCGCGCGACCATCGGGACGCTGCCGTCGCCGCCGCCCGCCGACTGCA
Source organism: Acidobacteriota bacterium (assembly GCA_004356015.1). Lineage (GTDB taxonomy): Bacteria > Acidobacteriota > Polarisedimenticolia > SMYD01 > SMYD01 > SMYD01. The sequence continues at coordinate 18,157 of SMYD01000141.1, forward strand.
GACGGCTGGCGATCCTGCCGGTGCCCTGGCGAGAGTGGAAGAAGTCCTGGCCCTGGATCCCATGCCGGCGGCGGTTCATTTTCTTCACGGCCAGCTCCTCCTGGAGCTGGGACAACCGGGTGCCGTGGAGGCCCTGCGTGAGGCTCGAGACCGGGACACCGTACCCATTCGCATCACAGGGCCTCTGCTGGAGATCCTGCGTGCGGCGCCCGGAAGCGGCGACGCACCGGCATTGGATGCCGGGGAGGCCCTGGCGGCGATCTCACCCCACGGCATCGTGGGGAGCGAGATGGTTCTGGACTACTGCCATCCATCGCCACAAGGGCACCGGCAGATCGCATCCCTGCTCCTGCCGGCCATTGCCGCTGCCCTCTGGCCCGGGGAACCACCTCTCCAGGTGACGCCTGCTCAGCTTCTTCCTCCCGGGGGCGAGGGCGCCGACGCTCTCTCCTCGGCATTCGGTGCCGCCTGGGCCGGGCAGATGCTGGTGCGCCAGGGACGTCTTGAGGGAGCGGCCGCCCTCTTCCGGCGTGCCCTGGCGCTGGACCCCGATCTGCCCACCGCCCATGAAGGTCTGGGCCGGGTTCTCGCCGCCCAGGGGAGGTCCACGGAAGCCATCTCGGTGCTGGAGGAGGCGACCCGCCTCGCGCCCGGACTGGCCAACGGCTGGAACAACCTGGGACAGGCCTACCGGGCCGCCGGACGCCTGGAGGACGCCCTGGCCGCCTATCGGCGCGCTCTCAGTGCCGGTGTCGGGACCGGAGTGATCCGCCGTAACATGGCTGCGACCCTCCTGAAGCTGGGGCGCCTGCAGGAGGCTCTCCAGGAGGCCACCCGGTCCACGCGTGCGAGCCCCGGCGACGCCCTCGGCTGGGCCCAACTGGGTGAGATCGAGGCTGCCCTGGGACACTCGGAACTCGCCCGCGAGGCCTATGGAAAGGCGCTGTCCCTGGATCCGTCCGTTCCCGGCGCGCCGCGCGCATCGGGAACGCCTTGAGCACTCTCACAATACAATCCAAATGTCTGAATCTAAAGAACTTATAATTTTTATGACGGAACCCTGCCTGACACCTTGAACTCACCGGCTTCGGTGCTTATTCATTAACAGGGAACTCCGCCATGGCTCAATCACCCTTCGCAGACTATCTCGCCCGTTTCGACGCCGGCGATGCCATCTTCACCGTTGGGGAGGAAGGTCAGACCCTCTTCGTCATCCAGTCCGGAGTCATCGATCTGGTGGCGAAGGATGGGGAAGAGGTCCTGTCCACCCTGGAGAAAGGAGATTTCTTCGGTGAGATGTCGCTCCTGGAGGGCACGCCGCGGACCTACTCAGCCGTGGCCAGGCAGGATGCCGAGACCATTGAAATCGGAGCGGCTCTCTTTGACAGGATGATCCGCTCCAACATCGAACTGGCCGTGCGCATGCTGCGCAAACTGTCCTTCCGTCTCGCGCAGGCGGAAAGCCGCCTCTCGACGGCACAGCGACCACCCCTGGCCGCTGACAGGGGCGTCGCGGAACCGCCGGAAGCAGTGCGCCCTGAAGACCCTCCCCAAGTCCTGGATGATGCACCGCCACCCACTCAGAAGAAAGGTGCAAATGCGGAAACCGCACCTGCTGGTCAAGGGACGGCCTGCCTGATCCATCTGGAAGGGAGTGAAGTCTTTCTCCTCCAGGGCACCAGGGTCCACGTCGGGCGTTTCGACCCGGTGACCGGAATCCGTCCCGAGGTGGACCTGACGCTGCTGGATCTGAAGCGCTCGGTCTCGCGCCGTCATGCCATCCTGAGCCTTGACGACGAGGGATACACCATCTCCGAGGAGGTCGGCGCGCTCAACGGCACCGAAGTCAACGGGGACCAGGTCAATCCCGGCGCCCAGGTGCGCATTCGACATGGGGATGACGTCGCCTTCGGCGGCGTCATCCTCAGGTTCCAGACGACCACGCCCTGAGCCGGCGTGCAGAGCGGCCGCCGCGCCGCCTCCCGCATTGACGCTGCGCGCAGAGCCATGTTAAATTGATGGCGGAAAGCCTGTGCCATCAAGCTCTTCCATCCCACCGGCTCGGCCCTGGGATGCTTGAATTCATGTCCATGGAAACAGTTTCTCCCATGCCCGAACCCAGCACAGCCGGCCAGCCCGAGTACAATTTTGTCCTGCCCAGTTTCGAAGGTCCGCTGGACCTTCTACTCCATCTGATCCGCAGCCAGGAGATGGACATCACCGATCTTCCCATGGCCGAGGTGGCACGCCAGTACGACGAGATGATCAACCTCATGGAGATCATGAACCTGGATGTGGCGGGGGAGTTCCTGGTCATGGCGGCGACTCTTCTTTACATCAAGAGCAAGCTGATCCTGCCGGTAGATCAGGAGCGGATCCAGGAAGGGCTGGAGGAGGACCCGCGCCAGAATCTCATCCAGGCTCTCCTGGAACACGAGCAGTTCCGCCAGGCGGCGGTGGATCTGGCTGAGCGGGAGGTCATGGCGTCTCTGGTGTTCACCCGCCAGGGCGACATCGAACCCCAGGAGCAGGGATACCTCGAAGTCGGGCTCTTCGATCTTCTGAATGCCTTCAAGAGCTTCCTCGAGACCTCTTCAAGTCGTCATGCCCTGACACGCCGGGACGAGCACCTGCCTCTCTCCCATCGCATCGCCCAGGTGCGCGAAATCCTCGCGACCAATCCACGCATCGGGTTCAGGGAACTCCTGCCCATGGATGCGGAACTGGACATCCTGGTCGTGACTTTCCTGGCCATCCTGGAACTCATGAAGACCGGATTTCTGCGTGCGGTGCAGTTGCGCCCCTCGGGAGAGATCCAGCTCTGCAGGACAGAAACCTGATGATCTCGTTCGCTGATCTGACAGCCCTTGTGGAGGCCCTTCTGTTCGTCTCGGAGCGGCCGGTCCCGGCCAAGGAACTGGCAGCGTTCATCGATCAGACCAGCGAAGATCAGGTCAAGGAAGCCATCTCCGGCCTGGCTAATCGCTATGCCCTGGCGGCCGGCGGCCTGCAGGTCGAGACGGTCGCCGGCGGCTTCCGTCTCTCCACGCGACCGGAGCTGGGCGAGGAGATCAAGGAATTCTTCCGCATCAAGAACCGCCAGAAACTCTCAAGGGCCGCCCTGGAGACCTGTGCCATCATCGCCTACAAGCAGCCCATCACCAATCCGGAGATCCAGGAAATCCGGGCCGTCTCGGCCGACGGCGTCCTGCGCACTCTTCTTGAGCGACGGCTGATCCGCATTGTCGGGCGCAAGGACACCGTGGGCAAGCCGCTGCTCTATGGCACAACGAAGCTCTTTCTCGAACATTTCGGTCTGGCGACTCTGGACGAGTTGCCCGCTGTTGAGGAGTTCGGTGATCTCATGGGCGACGGCTCCAGCGAGCATCTGGCCGCGGCTCTGGATCGTCTGCCTGGAGCCGACGGCACGGCCATTCTTCCTCTGGAAGATGCCGGCAGCACGCAGGACAATGATGCCGGGGCCGCAGCCGCCTCTCTGGACCCACCTCCAGCCCCCACCGACGAGGCCGGCGCCGGCGAGCCATCGTGACATCTCAGGACTCAGGCCAGCGTATCCAGAAGGTCCTCTCCCACGCCGGCGTCGCTTCCCGGCGAGAGGGCGAACGCCTGCTGCAGGCAGGGAGGATCCGTGTCAACGGAACGGTGGTCACCGAACTGGGGCTCCGGGTCAGCCCGGCCGATCGCATTGAAGTTGACGGGCGGCCGGTCGATCGCGGACGACGGCCTCTCTACGTCCTCATGTACAAGCCACGGGGCTGTGTGACCACACTGTCGGATCCCCAGGGGCGCACCACGGTGGTGGACTTTCTGCCGGACTCGGGCGTGCAGCTCTTTCCCGTGGGCCGTCTGGATTACGACTCTGAAGGCCTGCTGCTGTTCACCAACGATGGCGAACTCGCCCAGTCCCTGATGCGTCCTGAGACTCACGTTCCCAAGACCTACCTGGTCAAGGTGCGCGGGCAGGTGAACAGCCGAGCCCTGGCCCGCCTGCGCCGTCCCTTCCTTATTGAAGGCAGGCGCACTCTTCCGGCGCAGGCTGAGGTGCTCCATCGGAATCGGCACACCGTCCTGCGCATCATTCTCATGGAAGGGCGCAGGCACCAGATTCGTGAGATGTGCCAGCGGATCAATCACCCGGTTCTGCGCCTGCGCCGCGTCTCCTACGGGCCGCTGAAGGATCCCGGCCTCAGACCCGGACAAACCCGCCCCCTCTCACGAGAGGAGGTTCTGCTGCTGAAAGATGCCACAGGATCGGGTCTGGATGGAGAACGGCCATGAACAACGGCTTTCCGCTGACCCTCAATGAGCACCTCGCCACCATCGTCCCCTACGAGCCAGGCAAGCCCACTGAAGAACTGGAACGGGAACTGGGACTGAAGAAAACCATCAAACTGGCCAGCAACGAGAATCCCCTTGGACCGTCTCCCCGCGCCCTGGAGGCCATGCGCCACGCTGCGGCCGGCTGCCACCGGTACCCCGATGGCGGCGCCTATTACCTGAAGCGCCGCCTGGCCCGGGAACTCGATGTTCCCCTGGAGTGGCTGATCATCGGCAACGGCTCCACGGAAATCGTGGAAATGCTGACCAAGGCTTTCCTGCCACCCCACGGGGGTTCGCTGGTCTCGGAGGGTGCCTTTATCATGTACCGCATCGCAACCCTGGCCGCCTCAGCGCCGGTGTGCAGCGTCCCCATGACTGCCGACCGGCGCCATGATCTGGCCGCCATGGCGGCAGCGGTGACGCCGGCCATCCGGCTCGTCTTCATCGCCAATCCCAACAACCCCACGGGCACCAGGTGTGACCGCCGCGAGTTTGACGCCTACCTGGACCAGGTTCCCGGGACCGTTCTCACCGTGATTGACGAGGCCTACCGCGAATATGTCGACGACAGCAATTACCCGGATGCCTTCCAGGCGTTGAGAAGCGGGGCCGCAGTCATGGTGCTGCGTACCTTCTCCAAGATTTACGCTCTGGCTGGCGCCCGTATCGGCTATGGCATTGCCCATCCGGACGTGATCAGGGCGCTGGAGAAGGTTCGCTCGCCCTTCAACACCAACAGCATCGGCCAGGCGGGAGCCCTGGCCGCCCTTGACGACCGCCAGCACCAGATCCGGTCCGCCGCCGAGAACCGGCAGCAACGGGACCGCCTGGAGGCCGATCTGGTCCGCCGGGGTCTCCAGTTTCTCCCTTCCAGCACCAACTTTGTCCTGATGGCACCCGGATTTCCCGGGCGGGAGGCATTCCAGGCCCTCCTCCACCAGGGGGTCATCGTCAGGCCCATGGATGGATACGGATTTCCCGACCATGTGCGCGTCTCCATCGGAGCCCGGGCTGAAATGGATCGGTTCCTCCTGGCCCTGGACAAGGTGCGCGTCGAGCGGGGACTCCATGCCGCTTGACAGTCCCGGAGGGCCACGAATAAGATAAGGCGCTTCAAGCGGTTATCGTGTCCCAGTGCAGGACCGGCCCGCCCATTACACGGGTCCCGGCGGTGGGGACTGTCGGTCGACCCTCCAGGAGGTAGTAGATGAATCCCCAAGATCAGCGGAGTGATCCGCAATCGACGGCCACGGCGGGAAACCCACCTGCAGCCGATTCCATGGGCAGTGCTGCCGGCGGTGGCCTCAACACCGCGGTCGATCTGCTTGGCGACGACTCCGGCGAACTATCCCAGGAGGAGTACGAAAAACTTCTGGGACTGTACGACGATACCCTGCGAGACCTGTCGGAAGGGCAGGTGGTCAAGGGCCGCGTGGTCAAGATTCTGGCCAACGAGGTCATCGTCGACGTCGGTTACAAGTCCGAGGGGATGATCGACATTGATGAGTTCACCACCCGGGACGGTCTCAATGTCTCAGAAGGTGATGAGATCGAAGTTCTCCTGGAGAAGACCGAGAATAAAGAAGGCTACCTGGTTCTCTCCAAGGAGAAGGCCGAAAAGATGAAGGTCTGGGAACGGGTGGAAGCCGCCTATCGCGAGGGCGTGCCCATCACCGGACGCATCGTCGATCGCATCAAGGGAGGGCTGGCCGTGGATATCGGCATTCGCGCCTTCCTGCCCGGCTCCCTGGTGGACCTGCGTCCGGTACGTAATCTGGATTCCTACAAGGGCCAGGAACTGGACATGCGCGTCATCAAGGTCAATCGGAGGCGCGGCAATATTGTCCTCTCCCGCAAGGCCATCCTGGAAGAAGAAAACCGGGAGAAGAAGCAGAAAACGCTGGACAGCCTGGAAGAAGGCAAGGTCGTGCTCGGCGTGGTGAAGAACATCACCGAGTACGGGGCATTCATCGACCTTGGTGGCCTGGATGGACTTCTGCATATCACAGATATGTCATGGGGCCGCATCAACCACCCGTCGGAGCTGTTCTCCATTGGCGACAAGGTTGAGATCGTTGTTCTCAAATTCGATGCTGAGCGCGAGCGTGTCTCTCTGGGCTACAAACAGCGGACCCCGGACCCCTGGGCCAACGTGGAGGAACGCTATCCCATCGGCTCGCGGGTCAGCGGGAAAGTCGTGAGCCTGACCGATTACGGCGCCTTCGTGGAACTGGAAGAGGGCGTGGAGGGATTGATTCACGTTTCGGCCATGTCCTGGACCAAGCGAGTCAAGCATCCCTCCAAGATTGTCAATGTGGACGAAACAGTGGAGGCCATGGTTCTGGACCTGGACAAGGAAAACCGCCGCCTGTCCCTGGGACTGAAACAGACTGAGCCCAATCCATGGGCCCTCATTGACCAGAAGTACGAGGTGGGATCCCGCATCACCGGCAAAGTGCGCAATCTCACCAATTTCGGCGCCTTCATCGAGGTGGAGGACGGGGTCGACGGCCTGGTTCACATCTCCGATCTCACCTGGTCCAAGCGCATCAAGCACCCCTCGGAGATCCTGCAAAAAGGGGACGAGGTTGAAGCGGTCATCCTCAAGATCGACACGGAGAATCAACGTCTCTCCCTGGGTATCAAGCAGTTGCAGCCCAACATATGGGACGAATTCTTCCGCCTTCACAACGTCGGCGATGTTCTCCGGGGCAAGGTGGTTCGTCTGACGGAATTCGGTGCATTCGTGGAACTGGACTCGGGCGTGGAAGGACTTGTCCACGTCTCCGAGTTCTCCATGGAACGCGTCGAAAACCCAGAAACCTACTTCGACCTCGATGATGAAATCGAAGTGAAGATCATCAAAATTGATCCCACGGAGAACAAGGTCGGACTTTCGGTGAAGGCCATCGTCCAGGACACGCAAACCAGCGACATGGCAGCGTTCTCTCATGACGGAGGGGGCATCAGTCTTGGCGACATGGTGGGCGCCGAGCTGGACAAGCGTCGCGGCAAGAGCAAGCGCCGCCGCGATCGCTACGATGACGATGACGATTAAGCCACGGCAGAGGTTCGGATCATGACAAGAGCCGAACTCGTGGAACATGTGACACGGGCTTCCGACCTGTCCAAGAAACACGCCGAAATCGTCGTCAACACGGTCTTTGAGTCCATCATCGAGGCACTCAGCTGCGACGAGAAGATTGAATTGCGCGGATTCGGCAGCTTCCGGATCCGCCGCCGCAAGGCCAGAGTGGGGCGCAACCCCAAGACCGGCGCGCGCGTGGAGGTGCCCGCGAAACGCATCCCTTATTTCAAGCCCGGCAAAGAGCTGAAAGAACTCATCAATGCCGACCACAGTGAATCTGAGCCCCTTTCTGCGGCTCAGTCCCCGACCCCGGTGGGAGGCCAGCCGCCTCCTGAAGGGGATCTACCCCTCTGAGGGACTGGGCGGACCCGCGGCCACATGGACAGGATGTTCACGCCATGGCGGCTGCCCTACCTCCAATCCCTGCGCAAGGACAGGAGCTGTCTCTTCTGCGGGGTCAGAGATGCCCTCCAGGATGAGAAGAACCTGGTTCTGCTGCGCGGCCCGGAGTGTTTCGTGATCATCAACCTCTACCCCTACAGCAGCGGACACCTCATGGTGGTTCCCCATCGCCACCTGGGACATCTGGCCGATGCCGAGGTCAAGGAACGCACAGAACTCATGGAGACCCTGGCTCGGTGCGAGACCGCCCTGCGCGAATGCTATGACCCTGACGGCATGAATGTGGGCATGAATCTAGGCCGTGCCGCCGGGGCCGGAGTGGTGGGACATCTGCACATCCATCTTGTTCCCCGCTGGGAGGGCGACAACAATTTTGCCAGTGTCATCGGCGAGACACGTATCGTGCCCGAGACGCCTCCCCAGACCTATCAGCGCTTGCGACCGTTCTTTGCCGGTTCCAGCGGGGCAGGGGAGACCCTGTGACTTCCCGGCGCGGCTCGTACTTCATCAAGACCTGGGGCTGCCAGATGAACGTCCAGGACGAGCAGAAGATGGCCTCCCTGTTGGAGGAGGAAGGCTATATCCCGGCCACATCAGCTGGACAAGCTGACGTGATCCTGCTCAATACCTGCTCGGTACGCGAGAAATCGGAGGAGAAACTGTTTGATTTTCTGGGCCGCCTCAAGCACCTGAAAACAACCTCTCCCCGGACCATTATCGGGGTGACAGGATGTGTGGCGCAGCAGGAAGGGGAAGCGGTGATCCGGCGTGCGAGCCACGTTGATCTGGTCATGGGACCCAGACGTATCGGTCGTCTGCCCGACCTCCTGACCCAGGCTCGTGCCCGGTCGGCAACATCACGGCCAGGGGCGGTGGATACCGACCTCAACGATCTCAGCGCCATCTTCTGGGATGGGGGGCGGGGAGTGCGCTCCGGCGCCATGGCCTACCTCACCATCATGGAAGGATGCAACATGGGATGCACCTTCTGTATCGTGCCCCGCACCCGCGGCCGGGAGGTTCACAGGCCCATGGCGAAGATCGTCGAGGAAGCGCGACGCCGGGTGAACCAGGGGATTCTGGAACTGGAGTTGCTGGGCCAGACTGTCAATGCCTACCGGGATGGACGCAAGGCGTTTCACCATCTCCTGGAAGCCGTGGCGACCATTCCCGGTCTGAAGCGGTTGCGCTTCACCAGCAGTCATCCCGCCTTCTTCACCGCCAATACAGCGTCGGTGATGGCTGCCCACGAAACCATCTGCCCTCATCTCCACCTGCCGGTTCAGTCCGGATCCAACGCCGTTCTGAAGGCCATGCGCCGGGGTCATCACATTGTCGATTATTTCCGGCGGATCGATGATCTTCGCCGCCGAATCCCTGGCGTGGCCATCTCCACCGACATCATCGTGGGATTCCCGGGGGAGACGGAGCAGGACTTTCAGGCCACTCTCGACCTGCTCGAACAAGCCCGGTTCTCCCAGATCTATGCCTTCAAGTATTCCCCCCGTCCAGGGACCACCGCAGCGACGACCTTCGCCGATGATGTCCCGGATAGCCAGAAGAAGCGCCGCCTTGCCCGGATCTTCGCCCTGCAGGAAGAAATCAGCCTTGAGGAAAACCAGCAACTGGTCGGCCGCAGCCTCCCCGTCCTCCTGGCGGGAAGTTCGCGCAAAGATGCCAGCGTGGCCAGTGGGCGCACACCCTGCAATCGCGTGGTGAATGTCCACGGTGCCAGGCTGGAGGAGGACATGGGGCGCATCATCATGACCAGGATCACTGCCGCCCATCGCCACTCACTGTCGGCGGAACCGGCCGTTTGAGCCGCGGTACAGGTTCCGGAAGGGCACCTTGCCACTCCGAGGGCAATCCTATAGAGTTCTAGAGAGTTGAGTTCTCAAGACGAGGAGGAATGGCAGCATGGAAGTCGAAATGAAAGTCAAGAGTCTGATGATGGATCCGGTCACCCAGACCCCCATCGTCATCCTCCGGGACCCGTCGGGAAAAACAATTCTGCCCATTTGGGTCGGCCTGTTTGAAGCCAACGCCATTGCCCTCAAGCTCGAGAATATTGAGACTCCGCGTCCCATGACCCATGATCTGCTCCGGGCTGTCCTGGAAACCATGAATGCCACCGTGGAGCGGATCAGCATCACCGATCTCAAGGACAGCACCTTTTACGCCTCCGTCCTGCTGCGCTGTAACGGCAAGGAATTCAAGGTGGACAGCCGTCCCTCCGACGCCATCGCCCTGGCTCTCCGAGCTGACGCGCCCATCTTCGTGAGCAAGGATGTGATCGAGAAGGCGAACCGGCCTGACTCGGGAAGTGCCACACCAACTGCGCTGGACGACGAGTCGCGCAAGGAATCCGACGAATTGCGCCGCTGGCTTGAGCGCCTGCAGCCTGCGGATATGGGCAAGTACGAGAATTGAACCGTTCCGGCGTATCTCTTCCCAGTTCATGATCATCACGATCGCCAACCAGAAAGGCGGGGTCGGGAAGACAACGACCTCCATCAACCTGGCGGCTGCCATCGCCCAGCGTGGATTCAAGACCCTGCTGGTCGATCTCGATCCACAGGCCAATTGCACCCTGTCCTACCTTGATCTGGATGAGGTCCATGTTTCCATGTACGAGGCTCTTATCGAGGAGTCCGTCACCATCCGCAGCCTGGTGAAGCGGTCACCCCTTCTCAACCTGGATGTGGCCCCGGCCAGAATCAGCCTGGCAAAATTCGAGAGCAGAATGGTGGCGGAATTCGATGGCCACTTTCGCCTCAAAGACCGCCTCTCCACGGTGCGCTCCGACTACGATTACATCGTCATTGATACACCTCCCACACTGGGACTGCTCACGGTCAACGCCATGGTGGCCTCCTCGCACATTCTGATTCCCATCCAGTCGTCGTTCTATGCCCTTGAAGGTACCGATGACCTGCTGGAAACCATCGAGAAGATCCGCCAGCGCCCCAATCCCGATCTGCAACTCCTGGGCGTGGTGATCACGCTGCATGACCGCAGGACCGTCCTGGGGCGCGATACGAGGCTGCGGATCAACGAGGTATTCGGTGACAAGGTCTTCAAGACGGTCATCTCCAAGAGTGTTCGCCTGGAGGAGTCACCGGCCTACAAGCAATCCATCTTCTCCTTCGCCCCCAATTCAACCGGCGCCATGGAGTACTACAAACTCGCCGAAGAGGTGCTCAGCCGTGGCTAAGCAACGTGGACTGCCTGAGACCAAGCGCATGCGTCATGATGTCCACTTCGTCGATGGACTGGCCGAGCGGCCGAGCGATGCCATCGGGCATCAAATTCCCATCGAGCGCATCAAACCCTCATCCAACCAGCCCCGCCGCCATTTTGGCGGGATCGCCGAACTGGTTGTCTCCGTGCAGGAGAAGGGAATCCTGGAACCGCTTCTGGTGCGCGTGCTTGAGGATGGCACCTACGAGATCATCGCCGGCGAGCGCCGGTACCGCGCGGCACTGGAGGCCGGCCTGAGCCGCATCCCCTGCATCGAACTGGATGTGGACGACCGCGGTTCCCTCGAAATTTCGCTGGTGGAAAATATCCAGCGACGCAACCTGACGCCGTTCGAGGAAGCAGACGCCATTGCCCAGTTACGAGACCGCTTCAATTTCAAGCATGAGCAGATCGCGCGGATGCTTGGACGTTCGCGCACATCCATCACTGAGATTCTTTCGCTGTCATCCATCCCCGAAGAAATACGCGAACTCTGCTATCAGGCAGGCATCAGCAGCAAGTCGACACTCCTGCAACTTGCCCGCATGACCGACGAGGACGAGATGCGCCGCATGCTCGCCGCCGTCCGCGCCGGCGAGGTCACGACCCGCGATGAGGCCCGCAGGATGGCCCGTGACGACGGCCACCGGGCGAGGGAAGGGGAGAGAGCCTCGCCGGGCAACCGACCTCCCGGCGGATTCACCTTCAAGGTCCGCAGGCCCGACCAGCCCTTCTCCATGACCATCCGGTTTCCCGAACGAGATGACGTTCCCCGGGACGAACTCATCAAGACCCTGCAGCAGATCATCAGGGAATTGCGCAAGCAACCCTGAGCCGACCCCGAGAATACCCGCGGTTCGGCACCCCAACCCGGACTCAAGATCCAGGTCGAAACCCTCAAGC
>SMYD01000012.1 GCA_004356015.1 Acidobacteriota bacterium
ACCGGCCCGGGCGGCGTAGGCCGCGGCCACGGGTGGGGTGGCCATTTCGAAGCGCCGGGCGTCGGGTGCCCAGTCCAGGAGGGCAGGGTCAAAGGCGAAGATATCGGCGCGCCCGAACCAGCCGGTCAGTGTCGGGTACATGCGGGGGATGAGCTGCCGGCGAACATAGAGAAAGGCGATACCCGGGATCCCCATGAGGAACTTATGGCAGCCTGAGACCAGAAAATCGATATCCATGGCCCGCACATCCACCGGCTGAATACCCAGGGTCTGGTAGGCATCAACAAGGATCAGCGCGCCCTGGCGGTGGGCGAGGCGGGCGATGGCCGCCACGTCCTGCATGGCGCCATTGCCATAGTAGGCGTGGGCTGCACCCACCAGGAGCGTCCGCTCATCCACGGCCTTCTGGAACTCTTCCAGTGCCGGTGGCATCCCCTCCACCATGGGGACCCAGTCCACGGCCACGCCGCCGGGTTCAAGGGCCAGCCAGACATGTCCCACCGTGGGGAATTCGGCCCCACTGAGAACGACTCTGCGGCGCCCGGCACGGAGTGGGAGAGCACTGGCGAGACTGGCCACAGCTGCGGTGACCGACGACGCCATGGCGATCTCATCGGGGTCCGCATTGATGAGGGCGGCGAACTCGCACTTGGCGCCGTCCACCTGCTCCATCCAGGCGTCCCAGTCCATGACATCCCGGTCCAGCGAATCACGGTAGTTGTCCAGGGCCCGCCGGGTGGCTGTGGTGAGGGGTGAGTGGGAGCAGTTGGCCAATGGAATGAGCCGCTGGAGAACCGGTATCTCACGCCGGCAGGCGGCCAGATCGTAACCGGGCGTCATGCAGCCGATTCTAGCAGCCTGTAGATCAACCCCTGCGGAGTCAGATGCGTGAATTTCGGCCAGGTTCAGGGCGCGGAGCCCCGCCATGTCGTGCCTCACCAGGGCGGTTTCGCAACGCAGGAATCGGGCGAATGGCGCGTGCCTGGCGACAACAGGGCACATCAACGGGCTGCAAGACCATGGAAGGGTCCATGTTCCTGACTACTGCGTACTCCTGCAGGACTTCATCTCTCCGGGACTGGACTTCTGTATGATGGAGAACCATTTTTGGGGAGCGGTTCCTCGGGGCTGCGAGGCAGGTATGAATTCAGCAGGGACAGCAAAAAGAGAAGATCGGCGGTGCATCATCATCGGTGGTGGTCCGGCCGGCCTCACCGCCGCGCTGGAGTTGTCGCGCATGGACATCCCCGCCGTGGTGTTCGAAGCGGATGCCATTGTCGGTGGAATCGCCCAGACAGGTGAATACAAGGGGTATCGCTATGACATCGGCGGCCACCGCTTCTTCACCAAAGTCGATATGGTGCAAAAGATCTGGGAGGAGATCCTGGGCGACGATCTCGTCCTGCGCAGCCGGTTGTCGCGCATTTATTACAACGACAAGTTTTTCGATTACCCCTTGCGTCCCATGAACGCCCTCATGGGGCTGGGGCTTGTGGAAGCGACTCGTATCCTGCTGAGTTATGTCAAGGCTCGCATCTTTCCCTCCCGGGAAGAGCGCAATTTCGAGCAGTGGGTCTCCAACCGCTTCGGCTGGCGGCTCTATGAAATCTTCTTCAAGACCTACACCGAGAAGGTCTGGGGCATGCCGTGCACCGAGATCGGCGCCGACTGGGCGGCCCAGCGCATCAAGAACATGGATCTTCTCAAGGCGGTGAAACATGCTCTCTTCGGCGAAGGAGCGCGCAACAAGGGGGAGGTGGTGACCACCCTCATCGACGAGTTCCACTATCCACGTCTGGGTCCCGGCATGATGTGGGATCGTTGCCGGGAGATACTTGCCCGCAAAGGGTATGAAACCATCATGGAAACCCGTGTGGTCCGTTTGCGCCACGATGATCACAGGATCTTGACGGCGGTGGTCCGGGGTCCTGACGGCGTGGAGAGGGAAGAGGCCGGCAGCCATTTTCTCTCATCCATGCCCATGCGCACCCTTCTCCATGCCCTGGATCCGTCTCCGCCGCCCGCAGTGCTCGCCTGCGCAGATAAGCTGAAATACAGGGATTTCATCACGGTGATGCTCATCATCGATGACCCCGATCTGTTCCCGGACAACTGGATTTATATCCATTCCCCTGAGGTCAAACTGGGGCGCATCCAGAATTTCAAGAACTGGAGCCCCGACATGGTACCGGACCCTGCACGGTCGGCCCTCGGGCTGGAGTATTTCGTTCAGGAAGGGGATGGGCTCTGGACCTCCTCCGACGCGGATCTCATCGCCCTTGGCGCCCGGGAGCTGGCACAACTGGACCTGGTTCCCCGGGAGAAGGTGCTTGACGGATGCGTGGTGCGCATGCCCAAGGCCTATCCGGTCTACGACCAGGAATACAAGCAGACCATCGGCGCCTTGAGGGACTACCTGACCCGTTTCCCCAATCTCCAGCTCATGGGCCGCAACGGTCAGCACCGTTATAACAACCAGGATCATTCCATGGTCACGGCTGTCTATGCGGCCCGCAACATCGGTGGCGCCGATCTGGATGTCTGGGATGTGAACGTGGAGGAGGAGTATCACGAGGAAGTCCGGGACCAGGATAAAAGGTATGGCGATCGGGCCGTGCCTCAGCCCTTGTCCCGCCGCGATTGATTTCCGCCCGCCGCCTTCTCTCTTGAACCACAGTGCCCCTTAGGTGTATTCTGCGCCACCGGGCCCAACTCATGTCCCAGCAGAAACCCTACATCCCCGCCGGTACACAGATGGACGACTGGTCCTGGCGAGGCCTCGTGATGGGCGTGATCTTCGGGGCCGTTCTGGGTTCGGCCAACGCCTACCTGGGGTTGAAGGTCGGGTTGACCATCAGCACCTCGATCCCTGTGGCAGTGATCACGGTTGCGGCGTTCGCGGCCCTGCGCCCCATTCTGGGTCGCAGCACGATCCAGGATGTCAACATCAGCCAGACAACCGGCTCCGCCTCCTCTTCCCTGGCCTCGGGCATCATCTTCACCATTCCCGCTCTGTTCATGTGGGGGCTTGCGCCGACCCTGGGCAAGGGGTTCATCCAGGTGACCCTTCTGGCCATGTGCGGTGGCATTCTGGGCATTCTCTTCATGATTCCCCTGCGCCGGTTTCTCATCGTCAAGGAGCATGAGAATCTGCCTTATCCTGAAGGCACGGCCTGCGCAGCGGTCCTGGTGGCTGCCGACGCCGGTGGCGCCCAGGCCCGGCCGGTTTTCACCGGCCTGCTCATGGGAGCCGTCTACAAGGCCGTTATCTCTCTGCTGAAGATCTGGCCGACGGAAGTTGACATACGGATTCCGGTGCTCAAGAAAGGCATGGTGGGGATCGAGCCCACCCCGGCCCTTCTGGGCGTGGGCTATGTCCTGGGTTACCGCATCGCCGCCATCATGGTGGCGGGCGGCTTGCTGTCCTGGCTGGGAATCATCCCCCTCATGGCGCTGTTCGGGGAGTCATTGCCGGCGCCGCTCTTCCCGGAGCTTTTCCCCGATGGCGCCACTCCCAAGCTGATTCGCGATATGTCGGCTTCTGAAATATGGAGCCGGTACGTTCGCTACGTGGGTGCCGGGGCCGTGGCCACGGCCGGGATCATCGCCGTCATCAAATCACTGCCGGTCATGGTTGCCTCTCTCCGCCAGGGGTTCCGCGGTCTTCTGAGCCGGGGCCAGGCGGCGTACGAGACCAAACTGCGCACCGAGAAGGATCTGCCCATGGGCGTGGTTCTGATGGGCACGGCGGCCGTCGTCTTGCTGCTGGCCCTCGTCCCGGGAGCCCTCGGTGCCGGCGCGCCTCTGAAGTTCCGGGTCATCGCTGCCGTCTGCATCGCAGTCTTCGCGTTCCTTTTCGTCACCGTGTCATCGCGCATCGTGGGCTTGGTGGGCGTGACCTCCAATCCGACATCAGGCATGGCCATCGTGACTCTCATAGGCACCAGCGTTCTGTTCTACTCCCTGGGCTGGACCGATACCTTCGGTAAGGTCACGGTCCTCACCATCGGCACGGTGGTCTGTGTCGCGGCCTCCATTGCCGGGGACGTCAGCCAGGATCTGAAAACCGGGTACCTCATCGGGGCGACTCCCGCCAGGCAGCAGGTGGCGGAGATCACCGGCGTCCTGCTCAATGCCGGTGTCATTGCCGGGGTGGTGCTGCTCCTGGGTACCCAGTATGGATTCGGCGGCACGGAATTCCCGGCGCCCCAGGCCACCCTCATGAAAACGGTCATTGATGGCGTCCTGAACGCAAACCTCCCCTGGGGGCTTGTCCTCACCGGTGGCTCTTTTGCCCTGGTGGCCGAACTCCTGGGCATTCCCTCGCTGGCGTTCGCCGTGGGGATGTATCTCCCCCTCTCCACCATGACACCGGTCTTTCTCGGTGGCTGCGTTCGCGCTCTCGCGGACCGAGGGCGCGCCCGGGCCCGCGGGAAGGAGAAGAGGGGCGATGACACCGACAGGGGTATTCTTTACGCGTCAGGGCTTATCGCCGGGGAAGGTGTCATGGGGATCGGCATCGCCGTGGCGGCTCTGGCCATGGGCCGGCGGCCTCCGGGCATCGGCTTCACCCTGGAAGGTGTGGTGGGAGAAGTAGTGTCACTCCTGGCCCTGGCCGGGGTGGGTTGGATCCTGTTCCGAACAGCTTGCCGCCGGACGGATTGAGGGCAATTCCCTGAGGTTCAGTGAGTGGTCTCACTCACCGGGGCCCGGACCACGTTCACGCTGCTGATACGGGTCGTCTTGACCCCGTTGGCGAATTCCAGAAAGAGCCCTGGAGATGCCACCAGGTCGCAACGGATGGCGCTCCCGCCCCAGGTGCAGCCGTTGACCCGAGTGACCTGGGGCGAGCCGCCGTGGAGTTCGAACCAGCCTCCCGACACGGCGAAGTGGTTCCGGCCCAGGGCGCGCATGGCATAAGTCGAATTGCGCGTCCGCACAATCACGGTGTCGCCCAGCTGGAGATCTCTCCAGTTCACCGCCTCGGGGTCATCACTTCGGGCCAGGAGGCGATCCAGCGCAACAGCGCGCAACCCTGTGCAGACAGGGCCCCGAATGCCGGATGGATCTTGCTGCGCCATACGCTGCTCCTTTTTCTAATGTAGCCAACGATCACGGGCCGGTCAAACCGGCGCGGGGCGCATCCCCGCGCCCCCAGGCAACAGGCTATCCTGCTCAGCCTCATGGACCCTGTTCCCTACAGCCTTGGCCGCACTTTCCGATTCTGGTGGCCCCTGGCTCTGGGCTGGTTCATGATGTCTGTGGAGGGACCATTCCTGGCGGCGGTCATCGCACGCCTCGAAAATCCCATGGAGAACCTCGCGGCCTATGGTGTGGCCTTCTCCGTGGCCATTCTGGTGGAGGCGCCGGTGATCATGATGCTCAGCGCTTCCACGGCCCTCGTTGAAGACGGCGACTCGTTTCGGCGCGTGCGCAGTTTTGCCTTTCTCCTGAGCGGGTTGCTGACCCTGGTCATGGTGGCGATGTTAAGCACGCCGCTGTGGTTGTGGGTGGCAAGCCATCTCATCGGCCTGCCGGACGAGGTGGCCCGGCTCACCTGGCAGGCCCTGGTTCTCCTGGTGCCCTGGCCAGGGGCCATCGGCTACCGCCGCTTCTATCAGGGGTTGCTCATCCGGCATGGCATGCCTCGCCGCGTTGCGTACGGCACGGTGGTGCGCCTGATGGTGATGACCACGACGGGTCTGACTCTCTACCGGTATTCCTCCCTCCGTGGTGTTCTGGTGGCCGGCATGGCTCTCTCGGCGGGTGTCCTGGCAGAGGCCGTGGCCAGTCGCATCATGGCTCACTCGGTTGTCAGGCATCTCAGCGCCGGCCGTGGGGAATCCACGCCGGCACAAGCCCTGACGACCGCACAGATCCTCAGGTTTTACCTGCCCCTGGCCATGACCTCCACCATTTCCATGGCCGCTCATCCCATGGTGACATTTTTCATGGGACGGGCCCCCGCGCCCCTGGAATCCCTGGCCGTGTTGCCCGTGGTGAACTCTCTCGTCTTTATATTCCGGGCCATGGGGCTCGCCTTTCAGGAGGTTGGCATCACCTTGCTGGCCGAAAGCCCGGTGAATCGCGGTCCCGTGGCGCGCTTTGGTGCGCTGCTGGCCGTCGTGACCACTACGGTTCTGGCTCTCATCGCCTTCACGCCACTGGCGGGAATGTGGTTCGTCACCCTTTCGGGTCTGACGAAGGATCTGGCCCGATCCGCCCTCCTGCCGCTGCGTATCCTGACACTCATGCCGGCTCTCTCGGTCTTTCTCTCCCTGGAGCGAACTTTCCTTGTCCATGGCCGGCGAACAGCCCAGATCTCCTACGCCACTGCCGTCGAGGTGGCGGGAATTGCCGGCCTGCTGGCCCTCTTCACCATGGGGATGGGGGTGAATGGTGCCGTGGGGGCAGCCCTGGCGTTCATGGGGGGGCGATTGGCCAGCAACCTGGTCCTTTTGCGGCCGACCCTGCGTGTTCACTTGTAATTTGATGTAAAGCCTGACACCTGAGGGGGCGTTCCGGTGCCGGAGTGTGTCAAACTGCATGGTCAGGCCGGATGTGGATTCCTGTCTGTATATCTGGGAGTGGTCGCTCAGCCGGCTGATCGATGCGTCAACCAGCGTCTCCAGGAAGGATCCGCGCCAGACCATGGCTGGGACAGGACAGAATGAATCGTCACTGCGCTATAAAAGAGCCCGTTTCATCGCGCATTTCCCGACGAATCGCCTCTACGCGGCAAGCCATTTCTGGCTCCAGGAGCAAACCGGTGGAACGTGGCGGATTGGCTTCACCGGTTTTGCCATGCGCATGCTGGGGGAACCGGTCGAACTGGAGTTTCAGATCCGCTCAGGGTCGGATCTTGAGCGGGGCCAGATGGTCGGATGGATCGAAGGGTTCAAGGCCGTGACGGATCTCTACGCGCCCATGTCCGGATGCTTCAAGGGTGCGAATCCGCGTCTGGATGAGGACCTGGCCGCCGTGAAGGCGAGGCCGTATGGTAAAGGATGGCTCTACGAGATGTCAGGGAAGCCGGGCCGGGATTGTGTTGATGCCTCCGGGTATGCGGCCTTGCTGGACGAAACCATCGACAGGATGACAGGAGACGAGGCATGAAGGCCGATTCACAGGGTCCCGCCCGTTACATCATGCTCGGCGGCTTTCTCGGTGCCGGGAAAACAACGGCAGTGGCGGCGCTTGGGCGGTATCTCGAGAAGCAGGGTCTCCGCGTGGGCCTGATCACCAACGATCAGAGTACCGGCCTGGTGGATAGCGCCATGTTGCGTGCCAACGGTTTTTCGGTGGAGGAGATCGCCGGCGGTTGTTTCTGCTGCCGTTTTGATTCCCTCAGCGAGGCAGCGGATCGCCTGACCCGTGCCAGCCGTCCGGATGTCTTTATCGCCGAGCCCGTGGGGAGCTGCACGGATCTTGTGGCCACCGTCAGCTATCCTCTGCGGAGAATTTATGGACATCGCTTCTCCATCGCTCCTCTCAGCGTGCTGGTCGACCCGGTTCGTGCCGAACGAATCCTGGGACTGACAAAAGGCCGCTCCTTCTCCGAAAAGGTGGTTTATATCTATGAAAAGCAACTGGAGGAAGCTGACTTCATCATCATCAACAAGAGCGATGAGCTGAGTGAAGAACGGGGTCGTCGCCTGCGGGAAGCCCTGGGGACGCGCTTTGGCAGGGCGCGGATCTTCACCTGTTCCGCACGGCGCGGTGACGGCCTGGAGCCCTGGTTCCATGGGGTGCTCGAAGGTTCCTGCTCCCAGGGTGCGACCATGGAACTGGACTATGATCGCTATGCCGCCGGGGAGGCGCTCCTGGGCTGGCTCAATTGTACGGTGAGGCTTCGGGCCGAGCCGCCGGTGGATGGCAATCGCCTGCTGCAGAATCTGGCCGGCCACATCGGCGACCGCCTGGATCATGACGGCCTGGAAATCGCCCACCTCAAGATGACGCTTGATTCCCCCGACAGCGGAGGGTGCCTGGCGGTGGTCAGCTTGGTGGGCGGCGGACGGGAGCCCGACCTCCGCGAGTCTCTTCTGGACATGGTTGAGCGTGGCACGGTGATCCTCAACCTCCGGGCCGAGGCTGATCCGGAGTTCCTCAAGAGCCTGACGGAAGAGGCCCTGGCCGCAGCTGCCGCTTCAGCCGGCGGTTTGAACCTGGAAATCGAGCACCTTGAGCAGTTCAGGCCGGCCCGGCCTGTTCCCACCCACAGGTTCACGGTGGCATGATGGGCCGGATGAGCCAGGCGAAAGAGACCCGCGTCGTCTATTGCAATTGCACTTATGCCAAGGTGGTTCCCGAGGATGTCAAGACCGAGGTTCTTGCCCGCCTCAGCCAGTCCGGGATGGCTTTCGATGCCGTCGCCGATCTCTGCGAGATGTCGGCGCGTAAAGACCCGGCTCTCAAGCGCATCTCGGCCGCAGGTGAGGTCCGGATCATCGCCTGCTACCCCCGCGCCGTGCTTGGTCTTTTTCGCGCCGCCGAGGCTCCCCTGGCCGGTGATCGGGTGGAGATCCTGAACATGCGGGTTGCCGCGGCCGCCGACCTTGTCCGGCAGGTGTTGCCGGCGGCCCCCCCGCTCAAGGAGAAGACCTGATGCCGGGCCTTGCACCTGCCGCCCTCCGGGTTGTCCTCTATGAGGGGGAGGGAAGCACCCCGCTGGATCCGGGACAGCGTCTGGCCGCCCTGGTGGCCCTGCTGGCGGCCGGGTACCAGGTGACGCGCGTCGTGTCCGGCGGGATGGTCACACCTCAGGACAGTGGTTTCATCCTGGTCCTGGGCCAGTTCCAGGAGGGGTTGCCGCCGGTCCCGGCAGCGGAACACCGGGAGGGACGCCTTGAAGTGCGCGATGTCGCAGGCATCAGCGGTGTCGGCATCGCCGAGATGGTGGAAGAGGTCCGCGCCGCCCGGGGAGTTGAGGCACCTGGTTCCTGGACGCCATGGTTCCCCGTCATCGATTATGGACGGTGCACCAATTGCATGCAGTGCCTGAGCTTCTGTCTCTTTGATGTCTATGGAGTGAACGATGCCAGCGAGCTCACGGTGCAAAACCAGAGCAACTGCAAGACAAGCTGTCCGGCCTGTTCACGGGTCTGTCCCGAGGCCGCCATCATGTTTCCGAAGTACAAGAAGGGGCCCATCAACGGTGATGTGGTCCGTCCTTCGGACCTCCAGAGTGAGTCCATGAAGGTCGATATCTCCTCGCTTCTGGGAGGAGACATCTACGCCTCACTGCGAAATCGCCAGAAAACCGCTCGCAAGCGTTTCTCCACCGAGCGGGATGAATCCAAGGCCTTGCTGGAGCGCAAACGCTGCCTGAAGAAGCTTCAGAAGAATCTGGATATCCCCGACGAGGTGCTCATGACCCTTCCTTCGGTGGGGGATATCCAGGATCGCGCCCGCCGGGCGAAAGAAAAACATGCGAAGCGCATGGCTCGTTCCCAGACGGTTCAGGACCAGCAGCCGGCGCCCAGCGTAGACGATTGGGGGATCTGAGATGGTTCTGCCCACATTGGCCATGCGTGCCTGGCGCGGCAGCGACGCCCGCCTCCTCTGGAAGTTGGGATACAATTTCGGCTATAAGGGAATGCGTTCGGTGCAGCGCTTCAAGAAGCGCCTCAAGCATGGGCAAGTCTTTCCGCCATTCCTCTACATCTCCATCATCAATAGCTGCAATCTCCGCTGTACAGGCTGCTGGGTGGACGTGGCGGCTCCCCAGGAAAAGATGAGCCTGTACGATATGAACCGCCTGGTCACCAACGCCAAGGAGCATGGCAACAGTTTCTTCGGCATCCTCGGTGGCGAGCCGTTCATGCACCCCGAACTGCTGGACCTGCTGGCCGCGCATCCCGACTGTTACTTCCAGATCTTTACCAATGGTCATTTTCTCACCCCCCAGACTGCGGCTCGCCTGCGTCGCCTGGGCAATGCCACGATCCTTATCAGTGTGGAGGGGAGCAAGACAGTCAGTGATGAGCGGCGCGGTGGTAAGGATGTCCTGAACAAGACTCTGCGCGGTCTCAGGACAGCCGTCGAGCACAAACTCATCACCGGCGTGGCGACAAGTGTTTGTCGCACTAACTTTGACGACCTGGTGAGTGAGTCATGGATCGACCGGCTCATTGAACTGGGCGTTCTCTACTGCTGGTTCCACACCTACAGGGCGGTTGGCCCCGACCCGTCTCCGGACCTGGCCCTGACCCCTGAACAGGTTGTCGCAGTACGGCGATTCGCTGTTGAGATGCGAAACCTCAAGCCGATCGCCGTCGTGGACGCCTACTGGGATGACAAGGGACAGGCCCTCTGTCCGGCGGTGACGGGAATCAGCCATCACATAAGCCCCTGGGGAGATATCGAGCCATGTCCGGTGATTCAGTTCGCCAACGAGACGATTCGTGATAACGATGGCGACCTGTTCAAGACCATGACCCAGTCCGCCTTACTGTCCGATTTTCGCCAGACAGTCGCCGGTGCAACCCGGGGATGTGTTGTGCTGGAACAGCCTGCCCTGCTCAAGCAGATCTTGCAGCGCAACGGCGCTCACGACACCACGGTCCGCCAGACGGCGCTACCGGAACTGGAAGCCATGTTTCCCCTGAACAGTCAGCACAATCCCGACCATGAGATCCCTGAAAAACACTGGCTCTACCGTTTGGCCAAGAAGCACTGGTTCTTCGGTTTTGGCGCCTATTCCTAGCAGACCGACCCCAGGCCCGAGGACGGCCTAGCCGTCCCGTGCGGGCAGAGGTGATGCCTTGAGTCAACCCTACAACACGCAACTCAGAGATGCGGCGCCTGCCGCCGGCACCGCTGCCGGGCGGCCCGCTCCCGAGCCCATCCGTCTTCCTGGGCGGGTGCCACGGCAACGGTACCGGCCTGCCCAGTCCAACATCCCCGATGACGTGGCCGTGCGGGATATGCTGAAGCGGGCGGTGGCACAGCACATGCGGCAGGAGAAGGTGGTGCCTCCTCTCTCTCTGCCCGAGCTCCGTGATCATGCCATGGCGGTGGTGCGTGAAACCGGTGTCGACGCCATTTACGGGGACTACCTGAGCGTTCTGGTGAACAACGAGGCCTGGAAGGATGATCTGGCCAGGATCCCCTATGAAAAGCGTCTCTTCCTCGTGCCCAAATGCTTGCGGGTGGAGGAGCTCTGTCCGGCGCCGTTCGACGAATTCGGGCTCCTGTGCAAGGAGTGCGGCCTGTGCTCGCTGCATGATCTGACCGTGGAAGCGGAACGCCTTGGCTATGCCGTCCTGGTGGCTGAAGGCTCGGCTCTGGTGACCAAAATGGTCGAAACAGGAACCATCGAAGCCATTGTGGGCGTGAGCTGTCTCAATGTCCTCGAGAAGTGCTTCCCCCATCTGGAGGCGGCGGCGATTCCCGGTATTTCCATCCCCCTCCTCCAGGATGACTGCGTCAACACCACCGTTGACATCAACTGGATCTGGGATGCGCTGCACCTCACCGCTGCGGATAAGAGCTACCGGCTCGATCTGGATGCTCTCAAGACCACCGTGTCGAGCTGGTTCGACCATGACTCCCTGGCTGCCATCATGGGGGACGCGGCGGGTGAGACCGAGGAGATTGCACGCACCTGGATGGCCAGGGCCGGCAAGCGCTGGCGCCCCTTCCTGAGTACCTGTGTCTACATGGCCCAACAGGGCGATGGAGATCTGCTTGACGCTCCACCCCACGACCTGAAGAAACTGGCGGTGGCCATTGAGTGCTTCCACAAGGCTTCCCTCATTCACGATGACATCGAGGATGGCGATGTAGAGCGCTATGAGGAACAGTCCCTGCACATGGAATACGGCGTGCCGGTGGCCCTGAACGTGGGCGATTTTCTCCTGGGTGAAGGGTACCGTCTCATCGGGGAGGTCGCGGTTCCGGCAGACACCAAGGTTGAAATGTTGCAGGCCGCCGCCGCGGGCCATGTCACTCTCAGTCGTGGCCAGGGTGCCGAACTCTGCTGGGCACGGGCACCCCGGCCGCTGTCGTCCCTGGATGTCCTGCAGATCTTCCGCCAGAAGACGGCGCCGGCGTTCGAGGTGGCTCTGCGGCTCGGTGCTCTTTATGCAGGCGTGGACCGGGGCTCCCAGGAGGTCCTGAAGATCTACAGCGAATCTCTGGGGATTGCGTACCAGGTGCGAGATGACCTGGAGGACTTCTCAGGCGAAAGCGATTCCCATGACCTGCGGGATCTGAGGCCATCCCTCCTGCTGGCCATCGCCCACAAGAGGGCTAAGAATGGCGAAGAGAAAGAACTCATGGAGGCTCTCTGGAACCGGGAGCAGAATTACGACGATGTGGCCGACCAGGTCCAGCGAATCTTCCGGGAGAGAGATGTGGTGGAGAAGGCCAGGGACCTGCTGGCGGCCTATGAAGAGCAGGCGGTTCAGTCCCTGCGGCCTCTGACCTCGCCGACTCTCAAGGGGCTGTTGCGCCGTGTGATCGGCAAGATCTTCGGCCAACCCACACTGGAAGGATATTGCAGTGAGTTTGAGGCTCGAAATGCTGCAGGTCGCAAGGTTGGGGCCGAAAGCACTGGGTGAGGCCGGCCGGCAGGTCCTCGCCTATCTGCAGGAGCAGATCACCGAAGATGGCGGCTTTTGCGATCGCCAGGGCCACAGCGACCTCTATTACACGATCTTCGGCCTCGAAGGTCTGAGGGCTTTCCAGGCCCCGTTGCCCACCACGCGTGTGGGCACGTACCTGCGCTCCTTCGCCGATGGTGAGGGTCTGGACCTGGTTCACCTGGCCTCTCTCGTCCGTTGCTGGTCTTCCCTGCCGAAGGGCAGTCTGGATGAGAGGACGCGTCAGGCTCTTGGAGCTCACCTGAATCGTTTCAGGACATCCGACGGCGGCTACTCCCTGGATCCGGAGAGCTCCCATGGGACCATTTACCACGCCTTCCTGGCCTATGGCGCCTGTCAGGATCTGGGCTTGCCCCTGCCGGACAGAAAGCCCCTCCTGGCCGTGATGCGACGCCTCCGCACCGACGATGGTGGCTACGGCAACGATGCCATCATGCCGCTGGGAACAACTCCTGTGACCGCCGCCGCAGTCACCCTCATGCGCCAGATGGATGAAGTCGTCGACCCGGGGACAGGGAGGTGGCTCCTTGAACAGGCCGCCCCAGGCGGCGGGTTCTTCGCTCTTCCGGGAGCGCCGGTTCCCGACCTGCTCTCCACGGCCACGGCCCTGCATGCTCTGGCCGCCATGGAGATATCTTTTCAGCGGGTGAAGGAACCCTGCCTGGATTTTGTCGATTCGTTGTGGACCGGCAGAGGCTTCTGCGGGAACTGGTCAGATGACGCTCCCGATGTGGAATATACCTATTATGCCCTTCTGGCTCTCGGGCATCTCAGTCTCTGAGAATCGGGAGGCCGGATGACAGCGGGGTTGATCGGTAAAATGCGAGAGAATCCCGCCCGGGAGGCCCTGAACGGTGCGGTGCGAGAACTTCAGTCCGCGCTGCAGCCGGAAGGCTGCTGGGCGGGTGAGCTTGCCTCCAGCGCGCTGGCCACGGCCACGGCCGCATGCGCCCTGGAGTTGCATCGGCGGGCCGTGGTCCGCCGGGACGGGGCGCCCGGGAGAGGGGAGTCCTTCCGTGCCGCCCTGGACTGGATCGCGGCGCATCAAAATCAGGATGGGGGCTGGGGAGATACGGTCGACAGCCCCAGCAATCTCAGCACCACTGTCCTCTGCTGGGCCGCCCTGGGGCTTTCCCCGTCCCCACGGCATGCAGATTGCCGCAGGCAGGTCGATGCATACCTGGGCCGGGAGCTGGGGGATTTGAAGCCAGCCACTGTGGCCCGGGGAGTCGTGGCCGCCTATGGCGATGACAAGACCTTCTCGGTGCCCATCCTGACCCTGTGCGCTCTCACCGGGCGGTTCGGCGAGGGTCGCGACGCTTGGGAGGGCATCCCGCCGATTCCCTTCGAACTGGCTGCCATTCCCCACCGCTGGTTGCGCCGCCTGGGACTCCCCATGGTCAGCTATGCCATGCCCGCTCTCATCGCCATGGGGCAGGTGGGCCATTTTCACCGTCCCACCGTCAATCCCATCACCCGCATCCTGCGCGGTCTGGCGCGCCGGCGAACTCTTGAGATCCTCACGGCGATTCAGCCCCGGAGTGGCGGGTTCCTGGAGGCCGCCCCTCTGACCAGTTTCGTGGTCATGAGCCTGGTGGGGTGCGGGCAGGACAGGCACCCGGTCGTGGACCGGGGGGTCCGCTTTCTCCTGGACACGGTGAGGGAGGACGGCTCCTGGCCCATCGATACCAATCTGAACGTCTGGCTGACAGGGCTGGCGGTGGAGGCCCTGGCCTCCGGCGGACGTCTGTCCCGTCACCTCCCGCCGGCGAGCCGCCGCCGGATCCTCGCCTGGGTGAAAGCCCGGCAATACCAGGGTGAGCATCCGTACACCCGTGCTCCAGCCGGGGGATGGGCCTGGACCGAGCTCAGCGGGGGAGTGCCCGATGGCGACGATACGCCCGCGGCGCTCCTTGTCCTGGGGCGACTGGCGGAACGGGACAGCCATGGACGTGTCGTTGATGCGGATCTGTGCCGCCGGGCCGCAGCAGGGGCGGCATGGTTGCTGGGCCTCCAGAACCGGGATGGCGGGCTGCCGACGTTCTGCCGCGGCTGGGGGCGCATGCCTTTCGATCGCAGCAGCCCGGATCTCACGGCCCACGCCCTGAGAGCCTGGGACAAGTGGCTTGAGGAGTTGCCGGCGGACTTGCAGCGACGGCTCGGACATGCAGCGGATCGAGCCCGCAGCTATCTGGTGCGCACGCAGCGCGGAGATGGCGCGTGGACTCCTCTCTGGTTCGGGAACCAAGCCGAGCCAAGCCTGGAAAACCCGGTCTACGGCACGGCGAAAGTGCTTCTGGCGGGGCATGTGAGATCCGGCGACAGGGATGAACTCTGGCAGGCAGCCCTGAGGCGGGGGACAGCGTGGCTGGTCTCATGCCGGAATGGGGACGGGGGATGGGGCGGGGGACCCGGTGTCTCATCCTCCATCGAAGAGACCGGACTGGCGGTGGAGGCTCTGGCGGCGCGCCATGAGATCAGGCCATCGGTCGATATTTCGGGAGCCATCCAGCATGGGGTGGACTGGCTGCGACAAGCCACCCGGGAAGGGACGTCATTTCCGCCGACACCCATCGGACTCTATTTCGCCCGTCTCTGGTACTGGGAGCGGCTCTATCCGGTCATTTTTGCGGTGGCCGGGCTGGAAAGAGCGCTCTCCCGCAAGAAACAGGACATCGATTGAACCCTGGCTACTCCCACTCGATGGTTGCAGGCGGCTTGGTGGTGATATCGATGGCCACCCCGGCCACAGCATGGAAGGCCATGAGCGCCTCGGTGATCTCCGCGGCGCATTCCGCGCCAATCCATGCAGGCCTGGCCGTCATGGCCCGCTCGGAATGAACCGGACGGATGACCACCAGTTCACTCCCCCTGCCATCCAGGCGCAGGGGGACCAGCACCGTTGGGCATTGCCAGATTGTGGTCATGAGCTGATGCCGCTCAAGAGCGTCCATGACGATCTGGTCCAGATCCCGCAGCAGGTCAAGGCGCCCACGGGTCACGGAGGCGGGTACCAGGCAGGCTTCGCCCGGCCGGCGTCGGCTGAGTTCGTAAAGGCAGCGGTTGATTCCCGGGACGGCCTTGACCAGGTCGGTGGCAATGGCCGTCAGACGATCCCAGCCCGGGTCTTCGCCTGTGAGCAGGACGGGGTGTTCGTAGCTGCGTAGGTCGGCCTTGACACCCACAGAACGCACCGGCAGGGGCAGGCCGCGGAGACCGGTGCCGGCCAGCAGAGGTGCCACCGCGTTGTGAATGCTCTTCGCATCGAAGTCGGACGGTACCGATGACTCGGCGGCGAGGCGAATTCCCAGGCCGGGGCCGGGAAAGGGATGGCGTTGGATCTGAGCAAGGTTCAGACCCAGGGCCCGGCCCAGTTCCCGGACCTCGGTCTTGTAGAGATCTTGCAAGGGTTCCACCACGCGGCCCTGGCGCATCATCTCCTGGATGACGGCGACGCGGTTGTGGTGGGTCTTGATGACATCGGCGCGCTTGGTGCCGCCGCTTTCGATGGTGTCGGGGTAGATGGTGCCCTGTCCGAGAAGAGCGTGGGCGATGTCCAGCTTGCGGGCTTCGCGCTCGAAGACGGCCACAAAGGTGTCGCCGATGGCTCTGCGTTTTTCTTCGGGGTCGGTGAGGCCTTGCAGGGCGGCAAGGAAATCCTCCGTGGCATCGACATGATGAAGGCTGGGCCCCAGGCCGATTTCAGTCAGGCTGGCCACAACCTCGGCGCTCTCGTTCTTTCTCATGAGGCCGTTGTCGATATGGAGGAGCTTGAGCTGTTCCGTCCCCAGTGCTTCTTTGAAGAGGAGGGCGGCGACCGTGGAGTCAACTCCACCGGAGGCCAGGAGGAGCACCACCTTGTTCCCCACCTGCTGGCGGATGGCAGCGGCGCGTTCCGCGACCTGGTCGCCCACTGTCCAGTCCTGCCTGGCGCCGCAGATGTCGAACACGAAGTTGCGCAGAAGTTGTTCCCCGCACGGCGTGTCGTCAACCTCCGGGTGAAATTGAAGCCCGTAATGACGGCGTTTCTCATGGGCAATGGCGGCGTAGCGATGATCCGCTGCCTTGTTGTCAGCGCTGCTGGAGTACCCGAGTTCGACGAAGCCCTCACCCAGCCGGGTCACCGTATCGCCGTGGCTCATCCAGACCGTTTCCTCCGGGGCCAGGCCGTGCAGCAGAGGAGATTCGGTGACTCTATGCAGCAGGGCGGCGCCGTATTCCCTCCTGGTGTGTTCCACCGATCCGCCGCCGTGTTTGGCGAGTTCCTGGTGGCCAAAACAGAATCCCAGAACAGGAATGTCCAGGTCCATGATCTCACGGGTCCACCCGGCATCTTCATCATGGGCGCTCAGAGCGGGGCTGCCTGAGAGGATGATCCCCTTGTAGCCGTGGAAGGAGTCCAGGGTGTCATCGGGATCCCGGATTTCGGCGTACACACCCAGGGCGCGAATTTTGGTGGCGATGAGGTGGACATACTGGCCACCGAAATCGAGAACGGCAATACGGTCGTGCTTCATGGTGTCTCCAGGCGCGCATTCTAGAGCATCCAGGGAACTGCCTGCTGGCCTATTTCCCGGTGCATTCGAAGGTGGTCCGTGCCACCACGCGTCCCCGGCTATCCCGAGCTTCGACGGTCCATTGCCCCCGGGAGCCGGGGCTCAGGGTCTTGCGGCTCGAGTTGCGCCAGTGGGGCCCGCCCAGGGTTCGCTCGTACGTCATGACCGGGCGCCCTTCATGCAGCCAGACATGCATCAGGAGGTCTCCCTTGCTCCCGCCCAGTGTCCGGGTCCAGAACCAGACCTGGGTCCCCACGGGAAAGCGGTCACCCCGGCCCGTCAACTGGCGCTGGCTGACACCTGTTCCGACACCGAAATCGATGATCTCCAGGGAGCTGAGGGAGGTGGCGACGGCCGGGGCTGGAGAGGGCGGGGGAAGTCCTTTTACGGTCCGGGTTTCAGGACGGGTGGGGTCAGGCTTGGCGCTCTTCACCGGTGAATCCGGGGGCGGAGCCGTCTCTCCTGCCGGAGGCGAAGTCGCGGGGGCTGACTCCGCGCTGGACTCGGCGGCAGGGTCGGCCTCCTGGCTGTCGTTCATCAGCGGGGGACGGTCTCCGGTTGCGGTGGCGACGGGCTGGGATGGCGGCATGGCCGGCAGACCGCCTTCTTGATCCTGCTCGGATCCACCGGAGGGCCACAGCAACCAGGTGCCGGCCAGGAGCAGGAGCACGGCGCCCGTGGCCATGAGAATTCTCTTGACCATGATCCAGTCCAGGATCAGGGTGGTCTGGTCGCCGTCGTTCCTGAATTCCAGCAGGCGGGTCTCGGCGTGTGGCATCTCGTGCCCCACGTCCGGGGTGCGAATCCCCTGGGACCTCTCCTCGCGGCTGTAGGCGCCGATGGCCTCCTCCGGGTCGATGCCGATATGCCGGGCATAGGCCCGCACGAAGCCCTTGTTGAACGGGCCTCCCGGCAGGCGGGCAAAGTCGTTGGCCTCCAGGGCCTCCAGGAGATGGACGCCCACATTGGTCGCCGCGGAGACCTCGGAGAGTTCGATCCCGCGATCTTCGCGCGCAGCCTTCAACTTTTCGCCGAATGATGTCATACCCGTACCGTCCCAATTCCTGCCGGTGGCAACCCCGGCGGCGGCCAAGAGAGTAGCGAAGGCGGAGGCTCCTGCCAATGGCGAACCTCCCGGGCGTTGGGGACCCTCTCGGAGAAGAGTTCTCATGCCTGCCCGGCAGGTCGCGCGAAGGGGGCCTGTTTGACCATTTCGTTTCCCCGGCGTTGTTGGATGAGTGCATGACGCAAGCTGGCTGGGGCCATGGAGGGAAGTCTCTGGGCAAGCCGGGTCGGCTCAACGTGTTGCAAGCCACTGATGGAGACGGCGGATGAGGTGATGGACCCCAGCACCCAACGGAGGCTGGCCGCCGGGATCGGAGAGCCTCGTCCTGCGTCCCGGGCCGGGACATGTGCGGATGGGGAGTCCGCAGCCTGAGAAAAAGAACACCCCCGGGCACTTTATCCTTGCACTTTTCAGCTGAATCCGTAAACTGATTGGGCAGATAGTCGTGTGCCGTGGTGTGCCAGGCTAGTACAAATAGCAGGGGAGGCCATCGATCCGGTAGGGGGTGTATCCGGGTGAAGAGAGTTCAATGGTTCTGTGTGTCCGCCGTTTTGATGGCGGGGCTGGTTTTTTCGGGAACATCGCCCGAGAGACAGGGAATTTCGTCCTCAGGCTGTGAACCCGGTGCGGATATCCAGGT
>SMYD01000142.1 GCA_004356015.1 Acidobacteriota bacterium
CCGCCAGCCGTCGGGACGATGGTGAGATCCACATTCCAGATCTGGTTGGGCCTCGTCGAGCGGACTGCTCGATGAGGCGAATCTTGCTTGGCAGTTCTCGGCCTCGCGGGAGCCGCCAGCATCCTCGCCACTGTGGTCGATCCCAGGTGGAGTCCTGCCCGGGCCAGGAACTGGGCGATGCGCACCTTCCCCATGGTGGGGCAGAGGACCTTCAGCTTGCGCACCACGTGGGCCACGAAGTCGGGAAATCGATTCACCGGCTCGCGCATCTGGACCCGGGCTGCGGGACCTTTCTCGTCGAGGCGGGACATCCACGAGGCGATGGTCGCTGGGGTTATCAGCAAATTGTCGGCGGCCTGAGCCTGCGACCACCCGCGGGCAGCCCGCAGTTCCAGGATGGCCAGCCGCTCGGTGGGGACGTAGTGGGGCCGGCGCTGGGCCGGGATGCCTGCCACCCGGACATCCTTGATGCGCATCTCCTCTTTAATAAGGAGGATCTCCTCGGTGAGGCGGGCAATCCGTCTAGAGCCAGGATCGGCTGAATTGGCCTGTCCGCGGGCTGTGGTCAGGGCCAGTCGGGCCAGGGCTATGGCGTGGACGGCTGCCGAATGGACCTTCTGGGGCCAGTTCTTGGGAAGTGGCAGGGGAGGAACGGTCTGTTTGGCCATGAAAGTCCTCTTCAAGAAACTTGAGAAACTATCCGGCCAGGCGGGGGATAATGCTAGGGAACGGTTGGACTTACTCGAAATTGGGGAATACTAAACAATCGGTGGACCAGTACACCAGCGCTATCTGCAAAGAATTTTTCCGAGAGCAGATTCTCTCTCCTGGCAGAATCCAATAGCGCTTGGGTTGACGACAGGTTCCATGGGGAAATTAAACAGGACTGAGGTGAATTGCAAAGAAAAAGTGGGCCATCAGGGTTTCAGGAGCCGCGGCCAGTTCACCATCACCTGGAACGGTGGAAAGCTCTCCTCCCAGGTTGTGGTCATCAGCAGAAAACGCTTCCCGTCCGGGTGAACCTCGAATCCGGTGACCATCTGCTCTCCCACGGCGAAGAGGGGTTGGGGTGGACCCAGGGTCAGCCTGGGATCCGGGCCTTCGCCGGCATGGATGGAAACCGAATAGAAGGGAGACGAGCCCAGTTCCTTGAAGAAGAGTTCGCTGCCATCGGCAGACCAGCGGGGGTAGATGCCGCTGCTGCGGGAGACCCGGAGTTCCGGCCCGGGGCGGTCAAATGGCCTGATGAAAACCGCCGGAGGCCCGGAACGACTCTGGACGTAAGCCATCCAGCGTCCGTCGGGAGAGACGCGCGCGGTGGACTGTTTCTGTTGACTATGGAACAACTCACGAGGTTCCGGAAGCTTGTCGTTCGCTCCGCCGTCAGGATCGATGGTCCACAGACTCTTGGAACGAGTCTGCGCCCAGAAAAAAACCAGAGAACGACCGTCGGGCGACCAGTCCTGTGGTTCTTGCACCTGCCGGTTGGCAGGGAGGAGAATCTCAGCCGCGGTTCCGTCCAGAGGCTGGAGATAGAGGTTCGGCGGTCCACTCCAATCAGCGGCGAAGGCCAGGCGAGATCCGTCCGGCGACCAGACCGGATTCATTTCACTGCGCTGGTTCGATGTGACCTGGAAGGGAACATCCCGTTCCAGATCCCGGATCCAGATGTCCGAGTCGCCGGTTCGAGGATCGATCACTCTCATGGCAACACGGTGGCCGTCAGGAGAGATCCGGGGATTCAAGAAGTAGCCTCTTCCCAGGGCCGGGGAGACCTCCTTGCCGCTTCGATCGACCCAGGCAGTATGGAATGCGGCTGCGTGAGGCAGGTAGACCAGCGTTCCCTGAGCCGAGACGGAAAAGGAACTGTGTCCGGTGGCATTGAAGACGAAGGCTCCCTCCGCGAGCAGGGTCGGCTTGCCGCTGACTTGCAAGGTGATCGGGTCGAAGGGGATCGCCATGATATTGCCGCGCCGGGTGAAGACCAGATGCCCGCTGCCGCCGGTGCGGGCAGGAACGAATTGGGCCCGAGAATCTGCAGGTACCAGGTTCAGGGTTGTGTCGTCATCCAGGGATGTGATGCGGAGCATGCCGCTACCTCCCTGCGCCTCGATGAACAGGATGTGTCTCCCATCAGGCAGAAAGTGCGGCCAGGTCTTGTCGGGAGTGATGTTCCGGTCGTAATCGAACTCCCGGATCTTGACAGGCTCGGATTCCCCGGGACGCAGGAGATACCAGCCCTCCTTCTCCATGTTCTCGGTTACCTCCAACAGGATCTCACCGTTCTTCCCCCAGGTGCCGGTGGTCCAGCCGGGCAGAGCCTGGGCCCTCGTTTCGGGCGGAGCACCCTCCAGGTCCGCAGTCATCAACTTGCCCTCAAGAGTGAAATAAGCGATGGTCCGGCTGTCCGGGGACCAGAACGGCTCACGGGCAATTTCCGTGATGCCAGGGAGCATGCGGGACTCGTTGTCCTCAAGGGAGTGCAGGCGGAGGCCGGTCCGGCCGGGGTAAAGTTGCGGATAGATGATGTAGCGGCCGTCTGGGGAGACCACCGGTCGACCCGTCTGGCCGGTGGGGTGAGAAATCGTGAATTCCAGTGGGAGCCCTGCCCGGGTGGGAATCTGTGTCGAAGAAAGCCATGGTGTCTTGACCAGAGCAAAGGCCAGGATGACGACGAGCATCAGAGTCCAGAGTCCCCGCTCAACCCATCTGGAGCCGAAAGAATGCCGGTCTAAAGAGTCGCTCTCCCGGCCATCTCCTCCGTCCTGGGCATCCATGATCTCCAGTCGGGCATCGGCGATGTGATGGATTCGACGCCGCAGATCCTTTTCCAGGCAACGCTTCAGCACCCGCAGGACCATGCTCGGCAACGAGGAGGGGAGCGAACTCCAGTCCGGCTCCTTGTTGATCACTCCGGCAATGATGTCGGTGGCGGTCTCCCCGGGAAAGGCCTCCTTGCCGGTGAGCATCTCGAACAGGACGCAGCCGAAGGCCCAGATGTCGGTGCGGTGGTCCACCGGCTTTCCCCGGGCCTGCTCGGGGCTCATGTAGGCAGCGGTGCCGAGGATGGTCCCGGCCTCGGTACCCATGAGGGTGAGGGTGGGGGAGAAGGAAAGATCCCGATCAGAGGGCTTGCGATCCTTCGCCGCCGAATTCCCATGGCCTTCTTCTGAGGAGAAGCCGGAGGCCACAGGCACCTTGGCCAGGCCGAAGTCGAGCACTTTGATCACCCGCACCCTGTCCTGTTCATCAAAGCCCAGGTGGATGTTGGCCGGCTTCAGATCCCGGTGGACGATCCCGTTGTCGTGGGCAGCCTCCAGAGCATCGCAGATTTTGCCCGCGGTTTCCAGGGCTTCTGCCAGCGGCAGCGGGCCGTCCTGGAGTCTGTGAGCCATATCCCTGCCGCTGAGCAACTCCATGGCCAGAAAGTTGACTCCGTTACTTTCATGCAGTCCGTAGATGGCGGCGATGTTCGGGTGGTTGATGGAGGCGAGGAGCTTTGCCTCCCGCTGGAAACGGGCGCGGCGGCCGGGGTCGGTGGCAAATTCTGAGGGGAGGATCTTGATGGCCACGTCCCTCTCCAGGGAGGTATCGATTCCTTTCCAGACCACGCCCATTCCCCCCTCGCCGATCTTTCTGACCAGGCGGTAATGGGCCAGCATCTGGCCGGGTTGAAGGGGCATGAGAACCTCATGAAGGAAATGACCGTTGCCGATATCAGCGCAGAGTACCATTTTCTCTCTGCAGGCCACAGTGTTGGTCGAATCCACATCGTACGGCACCGCCAACATGGCCTGCAGCCTCGAGATATGCAGCCCCCTTCAACGCAACAATCGACAGGTGCCGGCGACCGGCCAAGTGGGTCACAATCAGATTAAGAAACTGGGTTTGTGACCGGAGGACTGGTCCTGATCTACTTGGGTCGGCGGTGAAGATATCGCACTCTGTGGGCCATGACGGCCGGCCTGATGGACTCCGGGCTGAACGGCGAGGGACCCCTGGTGAGACTCTCGCCTGGTTTGAGGAGTGGAACCCGGTCTGGGGAGAAAAGGCGCGCTCCCTATACTAGGCGCATGAAGCTGGATGTTCGCTACCGTCTCCCATTAGGAGTCATGGCCCTGTTCGGCGCCGGTCTGGCGCTCTCTCACCTGAGCGATGACGCAGGTTTCATCCGCTGGCTGGGGATGCTCTGCATCTTCTTCTTCTGGGTCTGGGGAATCTGTTGCTGGGGCGGCTTGCTGGTCAAGTGGCTGGGCATGGCCCGGCCCGGGGGAGGCCTCTGCCTTGCGGTGGGCGCAGCTCTGGTTTCCGTGGCGACAGGCGTCGCCGGAAGCGCGGGCATTCTTGGCTCCTTCTGCACTGTGATCCTGCCGGTTTCTCTCTGTCTCGGGATGGTGCTGTCCGCGCGCTTCCAGGCAGCGCCCGCCCTGCACCGCTGGCCTGGCCTGAGAAGACTCCTCGCCAAGCAATACGGTCTCCTGCTCGTGGGTCTGTTCCTGGTGTTCCGCGGCGTCCAGGCATCCATGCCCGACATGCATCCCGATGCGCTCTGGTACAACCTGCCCGCGGCTTTCAAGTGGGTTGCCCGGGGCGCAATCCGATTTGATCCCCACGGCATCTCCATGGTCAACGCCTCGTTCTGGGATTATCTCTACATCTGGCCGCAGGCTATTTTCGGTGGCGGCTCCATGGCCGCCATGATCTCGGCGCATGTCTTTTCCCAGTGGATTCATTTCGCGGGCGGCTACCTGGCCGTGCTGTTGCTCCTCGTCGCCCTGTTCGGCCGGGAGGGTGTCGGCGTCTCCAATCGCAACTATTTTCACATCGCGTTGCTTGCCGCCCTCACGGCCCAGGATCCGTTCTTCGCCGCCGTCACGGCCAAGAACGACTGGGGTGTGGCCGCCTGGTTCCTGGCGGGCGTGCTGCTGGTGCGCCAGCATGAGGCGCCGCGGGCGCGGCTCCTGGGATATTTTCTGCTGGGATTGAGCTGCGCGGCCAAGATGCCATACGTCTATCCGGTGGGCATCTTTCTCTTTGTTCACCTGCTGGTATCGCGCAAGAACAGAGTCAGCTTCGGCCGGCTGGCTGCTCGCATGGCGATCCTGGCACTGCCCTTCATGGCGCTCCTGGCCCGAAATGCCGCCTGGACGGGCAACCCTTTCTTTCCCACCTGGGGGGACTGGTTCCCTTCGCCGTATCTCACCGAGGTGTGGAGGCGAGGGATCGCCGCGTTCCAGGGTGGCACTTTCTCCCTTGATGCGGGACTGGCCATGGATCTCATGGGGTTCTTTCCGCCGACTCAGCTCGTGGCCCTGCTGTTTTTTCTGCCGCTGATCAAACCGGGACAACGTGTCTATGGCGAGACGTTTCGGGTGCTGGCGCACACGGCGTTGTGGTCGGCGCTGGCCTTCAGCCTGTTCACCGGGCCCCTCTCGGCAGCGCGCCTCATCGGCATCATCCCGGTCATCATCATTTTTCAAGGCACCCTGGTGACCTGCCGGATCCTGGAAAAGGGTTTTCCCGGGCGCAGGAGCGCCGTCGTGTTCTGCCTGCTGCTCAGCGCATACCTTCTCTATGCGCCGCGTGCCTGGTACGGCGGGTTCGGCGACGTCGTGCAGGGGCGCAAGGCGGGAGAGATCGTCCAGCGCGCCCAGAGCGGCGCTTCGTTACGCTACCTTCTGGCCCACCCGGCGCCCGGCATGCGCGTTGTCCTGCTCAATGAAACCCGGCTGTATTACTTTCTGCCGTTTGGCGGCATCCGGGTGTGGGACGATCCTGAACTGGACAGGCGTCTGCGTGGCTGCCGTGATGCGAGTGAAATGGTTGCCGTCCTGGTGGAAGCCGGCGGCACTCACCTGGTCCTGACCGCCGTGAATATCGATGGATTTTTCCATGAGGCCACCGGTCTCCAGCTTCTGGAACTGGCCAGCCGGCACGCGGAGGCGACGCTGGTGTTGACCTCCGGTGAACGACTGGTCGATCTGAACCGGCTGCTTCGTGCAGTGACAGAAGACCCCCGTCCTTGAACTGTCGGCTGCCTCTCCGGCTGGGGTGAATGCCGTGTTAGACTCCCACTCCGTGCGTGCCGGAATCATCGAAG
>SMYD01000143.1 GCA_004356015.1 Acidobacteriota bacterium
GAGGAACGGAGTCTGCCGGCGCCACCCGGCTGGGCGCATTCCTGAGCGCAACCGGCGGTGGGGCGGCGCCTTAGACGGCGTCGACCCCCACCGTACCGCCGGCGATGAAGCGCGCCTCTCCCGCCAGGGAGACATCCTTGAATCCCTGGGCCGTCCGGGTGAAGCGCACCTTCAGAGTTGTGCCGCCGCGCACCTGGCAGGCCACCGGCGAGGCAGCCAGCGAACGTGACGCCGCCGCCAGAGCCGCGGCCAGGCAGCCCGTGCCGCTGGCGAGGGTTTCACCTTCGATCCCCCGCTCGAACGTCCGCACCCTCAACCTGTGGGGGTCGGCCACTTCCACGAAATCCACATTGGCCCCTCCCGGCGCAAGATCCGGGTGATGCCGCAGGATGGGAGCAGCCGCAGCGAACTGCGGATCATCGGGCAGGCGGTCCATGAGGACCACCAGATGCGGGCAACCGGTGTTGATGGCAATGCCCTTGCCCGGCAGTCCCGCCGCTGCCAGCGAGAGGCCGTCCCGCGGCGCCTGTGGCGCGGGCACGGCAAGCTGCACCTGCGCGCCCCTCACCCGGGCATCCAGAACACCCTGATCGGTTTCAAGGCGCAGCACCGCGGGGAATCCTGCCCGCTCATGGGCCCAGCGCGCGGCACACAGGATGCCGTTGCCACAGAACGCCCGCGACCCATCGGCGTTGAAATAGTCCACCGCCAGGTCGGCCCTGGTGGATGATCGGATCCAGACCAATCCGTCCGCGCCGATGGAAAGAGCACGGCGACAGAGGTCCCGCGCCAGATCCGCCGGCTGCGGGGCCATGGACAGGTTTCGGCTATCCACCAGGATGAAGTCGTTGCCGCCGCCGCACACCTTCTCGAACGCGAGGCCCGCGGCGCGAGAGGTCATGGCCTCTCCTCCGGCGGTGGCGGCGCCATGGGAAGCTCCGCCGTGACCGGCGCGCCGCGCGGGCTTTCGTTGGGCGGCTCATTCTGGTCCACGGCACTCACACCATACTCAACCTGTTCCCCGGGCCGCACATCCTCATCGGAAAAGGAAGTCCCTGCAATCGGGACGGGCGTCAGGAGCATCCAGTCACCTGCCGGCGCCCGCCGCCACACCCGGTACCCTGCCAGATCCACCTCATGGCCGGCGAGCCAGAACAGGTCCACGCCGCCGGGACGGGCCAGAGCCTGGAGACCCTCCGGTGGGGCAGGTGGAAAATGATCCTCCATGAGAATTGTCACCGGCCCCGCCATGGCGCTCATGGGCGCGCCCGGCTCATCCTGCCAGGAGGCACGGACCCCATAGAGATAGGTTCTCCCCGTCGCGACGGTGGGGTCCGTGAAGGAGACCTGGCCAGGCGGCACCACGCTCATGGGCTGGAAGGGAAATTCGCCGCCCGGGTCCCGTCGATAGATGGCTGTGGCCAGGCCGTCTCCAGCCACCGTCCACGACACCTCGATGCCTTCGTTCAGGGTGACGGCTCTCAGACCCTCAGGTGGCGGCACCTCGGCACCGGACAGCAGGGTCACCGGCCGGGTCGGCGGCGACCAGCCACCGCCCTTCAGCAGATAGCGGGCCGTGTAGGTCAGACGGTAGCGGGCAGACGGATCAGGATCGCCAAGAGCACTGGCCACCGTTTCCCGCAGCCAGAAGGTCCCCCCTGGAACCAGGTCCGACAGCTCAGGGCCGCTCACAACCTTCACCGGATCCTGTTCCCTGGCCGCCGGCGACCGGGAGACTGCCACCGGCGCAGCCCCTTCTTCAGGCACCCGCGCGACCCGGCGATAGATTTTCATGCCGCGGAAGTCCCTGATCTCCCTTCCATCCCGGCGCTGCACCGGCAGGGTGAGCATCACTTCCAGCATGTCACCAACCTGGCGCCCCTGCCCCGCCGCCGGCTCCGCCGGGAAGGATGGCAGCGGCGGACGGGGCGGCCCCTTCTTGCCGCAACCGGCGACGCCACCCACCAGAAGGACCAGAATCAGGACGCGCCACCTCAAAGGATGTACTTGGAAAGGTCCTCGTCGTCGGCGATATCCTGCACCATTCGGCGCACGTAGTCACCATCCACCACGGGCCGCCGGTCCTTCAACTCCTGCCCTTCGAATGAGATCTCATCCAGAACCCTTTCCAGGACGGTGTGCAGCCGGCGGGCACCGATATCCTCGGTGCGCTCATTCACCAGGGCTGAGATCTCGGCGATGGCATCCACACCATCCTCGGTGAAGGTCAATTCCACGCCTTCCGTGGCCATGAGCGCCTGGTATTGGCGGGTCAGCGCATTCTCCGGCTCGGTGAGGATACGGACGAAATCCGCCTTGGTGAGGGGATCCAGCTCCACCCGGATGGGGAACCGGCCCTGCAGTTCGGGAATCAGATCCGACGGCTTGCTCACATGAAACGCGCCGGCGGCGATGAACAGAATGTGCTCGGTCCGCACCATGCCGTACTTGGTCTTGACCGAGGTTCCTTCCACGATGGGCAGGATGTCCCGCTGCACCCCTTCCCGACTGACATCAGGGCCTGAAGATTCCCTGCCCGCGATCTTGTCGATCTCGTCCAGGAAGATGATCCCGGACTCCTGCACCCGGCTGATGGCCTCCCGGGCGAGATCATCGCCGTCAATGAGACGATCCTCCTCCTCCCGGGCCAGGATCTCCCGTGCCTCGCCAAGGCGCATCTTGCGCTGCTTGCGGCGCCCCTTGAACAATCCGGGCATCATCTCGCCCATATTGATGCTCATCTCCTCGCCGGCGGAGCCCAGGATCTGAAAACTGGGAGATGTTGTATCGGGAACTTCCAGTTCCACCGTGCGCTTCTCCATGCGACCGCCCTTGAGTTCAGCATTCAGCTTGGCCCGGCTCTCCTCGTAATGCCGCAGGCGTTCATCAGCCTCCCGGTCGCGGATGGCATCCCCCGTGGGCACCCGCCTGGGGGGCCGGGGAAGCAGGAGATCCAGCAGGCGCTCCTCCACGGCCGCCGTGGCGCGCTCATGCACCGCAGCCCGTTGCTCCTTGCGAACCATCTCGATGGCGATATCGGTCAGATCCCGGATCATGGACTCCACATCACGTCCCACATAGCCGACCTCGGTATACTTGCTGGCCTCGACCTTGATGAAGGGCGAGCCGGTGAGCCGTGCCAGGCGCCGGGCAATCTCGGTTTTTCCCACACCGGTCCTGCCCATCATGATGATGTTCTTCGGAGCGACCTCCTCCGCCATCTCCGGCTCAAGTTTCATCCGGCGCATGCGATTGCGCAGGGCGATGGCCACGGCGCGCTTGGCCTTTCCCTGGCCCACGATGTAGCGATCCAGCTCGGCGACGATGACCTTGGGCGTCAGGTCACGCTCGGCCTGCGGGGCCGCAACTTCTCCTGTCATGTAGTAGACCACGCGTCCAGCTCCTCGAGAGTGATCTCGGCGTTTGTATAGATGTCGATTCCGGCGGCGATGAGCAGGGACTCGCGGGCCACCTGGCCGGGTTCCAGGCTGGTGTGGGCCACCAGGGCCCGGGCCGCGGCCAGGGCCATGGGGCCGCCGGACCCGATGGTGGCGATGCCGTCGTCGGGCTCGATGAGATCTCCGTTTCCGGAGAGGATGAAGACACGTTTCTCATCGGCCACCACCAGCAGGGCCTCCAGATGCCTGAAAGCGCGATCTGTCCGCCAGTCCTTGACCAGCTCCACAGCGGAGCGTTCGAAATTTCCCCGGTACTCGTCCAGTTTCTCCTCGAAACGGGAGAAGAGCGCGAACCCATCCGCCGCTCCGCCGGCGAAACCGGCCAGGACCGTACCCTCGCACAGGCGGCGGACCTTGCGGCCTGAGTGCTTCATGATGGCTTCACCCAGGGTCACCTGGCCGTCGGAGGCCATGGCGACCTTGTCGGTGCCGCGCACACAGAGAACCGTCGTAGCATGGATCTTGAGCTGCAACTTGACCTCCTGGGGAAAGGGCCGGGAAGGGATCCTTTCACGCCGCAGAAACCGCTGTCAACCGACAGCGGCGGCGGAACCCGGCGCGCTCAGTCATGAGGCAGCTCGACCCGGATACGTGCGTCCACAACCCCTGACAGACGGCCCGGGGGATTCACAATGATGGGATTGAGATCGACTTCCTGAATCTCGGGGTGTTCGATGAGCAACTGGGAGAGGCGGCAAATCCACCGGGCCAGGGCGCCCAGATCGACGGGCTCGGACCCGCGGAAACCCGTGAGAAGGGCAGCGCCCCGGATGGCGCCAATGAGCCGCTGGGCTTCCTTGTCGGTCACCGGACAGAGAGCGTAAGCCACATCCCGAAGAACCTCCACCTCGGTGCCGCCCAGGCCGAACATAAGAATCGGCCCATAGGCCGGATCGGTCACCGCACCCAGGATCACTTCCACCCCGCCGCGCACCATGGACTGGACATGGAAGCGCGTCCCGGGATCCCGCCGGCGCAGGCGAGGTGCCATGGCCTCGAAAGCGGAGGCGACCTCATCGCCGGTGCGCAGATCCAGGCGCACGGCTCCCACCTCGGTCTTGTGGGGGAAGCGGTCCGAAGACGCCTTGAGGACCACCGGATAGCCCAGGTCCCGGGCGGCAGTCAGCGCGGTGCCGGCGTCGGTAACCTCGTGAGTGGGCACCAGCGGCAACCCGTAGGCGTCGATGAGGGCCCGGGATTCGTTGAAGGTGAGGAGCTCCCTCTTCTGCCTGCGTGCCCGGCGCAGGATGGCGGCAGAGCCCTTCTTGACGCGAAAGCGCGTGACTTTCCCCACAGGTCGTGCCAGGTACTCCTGGTGCTGGATCATGGCGGCCAGAGCCCGGCACGCATCCTCGGGGAAGGAGTAAACCGGAATACTGTTCTCCTTCAGAAGGGCGACAGCCTCACTGGAGCGCGTCTTGCCCATGAAACAGGTCAGAATGGTCTTGCGGGTTCCGGCCGCCGCCGCCACAATGGCCTGAGCGACCTTCAAGGCATCGATGTAGACCGGGGTCACGAAGATGACCAGGGCCGCATCCACACCGCCATCGGCCAGCACCGGCCCGAGGACGGCCGCGTACCTATCACCGTCTGCAGAGGCAATCATGTCCACGGGGTTCTCGCCGGAGGCCTCCGGCGGCAACGCCTTGCGCAGCTTGCGCCTGGTGGGGGCGCGGAACGAGGCCAGCCGGACTCCGGCCCCGATGAGAGCATCGGTGGCCAGAATACCGGGGCCGCCGGCGTTGGTCACCACGGCCACCCGGTTTCCCACCGGCATGGGCTGGTGAGCAAATGCCATGGCCAGGGTGAACAACTCCTGCATGGTGTCCACACGTATGACACCGCACTGACGGAGAATGGTGTCGGTGGCGACCTCCGTTCCGGTGAGGGCACCGGTATGGGAGACCGCCGCCCGGGCACCGGCGGCGGTGCGCCCGCTCTTGACGACGATGATCGGTTTGGTCCGGGTGATCCGGCGAGCCAGAGGGGTGAACCGGCGGGGCGTGCCGAACGATTCCAGGTACATGAGAATCAGCTCGATGTCCGGGTCGTTCTCCCAGTACTCCAGGAGGTCATTGCCCGAGACGTCGGTCTTGTTGCCCAGAGACACGAACTGGGCCAGGCCCAGGCCCAGTTCAGATGCCGTGGAGAGGATCGCCTCCCCCAGGGCCCCGCTCTGGGAAAGAAAACCGATCTTCCCGGGAACCGGGCGGGCATTGGCGAAAGAGGCGTTGAGTTGAACACCGGGCTCCGTGTTGATGATCCCCATGCAGTTGGGGCCGACCATGCGCATGCCGTAACGCTTCACGGACGCAGCCAGTGCCCTTTCCCGCTCTGCTCCTTCCTCGCCACTTTCCCGGAAGCCGGCGGTGATCACCACCAGAGCCTTGACCTTCTTGCGCCCGCAGGAACGGACAACCTTGAGAACGTGCTGTTTGGGCACGACGATGACAGCCAGATCCACCGGATCCGGGATGCCTTCCACCGAACGGTAAGCCTTCATGGAGTGAACCGAATCCGCCGCGGTGTTCACCGGAAAGACCGGGCCCGTGAATCCCCCGACGATGAGATTCCGCAGGATCTCGCGGCCGATGGAGATCTTCTTGCGTGAAGCTCCCACCACCGCCACGGACCGTGGCCGCATGAGAGGTTCAAGGCTGCGGGCTCTGGATTTTTTTGCCATACGATCACTCTAGCGGCGCCATGGACAGGGATCAACGCGCCAACAGGAGTGTTCCATGCCTCATGCCGGCCTGATCTATACTGCGCTCCTCATGGGCACCATAAAGCCCCTCCATGCCGCGCTGACCGTGTGCATCATCCTCGCAATCTGGGGTTGCAGCCCCCAGGCGCACCGGCAGCTTCGCCGCCATGCTGCCACCGACACCGCCGCCGGTCGCATGGCGCGCCGGCAACTTCTGGAGGAGAACCGCGCCCGGGCTGATTCCAGCTGGACGCGCACCGAAAGTCATCACTTCATACTCCTGACTCCACCTGACAGTCCTGTCGCCGCCGATCTGGACGCCTTTCTGGCCCGGCGGGAAGCAGCCTATGAGCGCATCGTGGCGGCCTTGAAGGTGGCCCCGGACGGTCCCATCCGCATCTATGCCTACAACTCCGGGCGCCAGGGCGGAACACTCCTGGGGCAGCCGCTGGGGTTCGCCCTGCCCGCCGAAAGGGAGATCCATGTGCGCTGGGATCAGGAGCCGGGACATGAAGAA
The DNA here is from genome assembly GCA_004356015.1 of Acidobacteriota bacterium. Lineage (GTDB taxonomy): Bacteria > Acidobacteriota > Polarisedimenticolia > SMYD01 > SMYD01 > SMYD01. The sequence goes on from SMYD01000143.1 coordinate 6,680, forward strand.
GCGCACGTGGTGGCGTGGAACTGGGATCAATCCGGGTCGGGCGAACCGTTCCTCGAGGAAGGGCTGGCGGTGGCCCTGTCATCCCACCCCGGCAGCCCCCAGGCCGCAGCCACCGATCTCCTGGCCCAGGGGGTTCTTCCCGACCTGGGCGATCTCATGGAAAACTTTTCCAGGTATCGCAACGGTTATGTACTGGCCGGGTCGTTCGTCGCCCTCCTGTTGGAACGCGATGATCCTGACCTGCTGCGCCGGCTCTACACCGGCGGGCCACCGGGCCTGGCGGAAAGGCTGGAGGACGCCACCGGCCAGACCCTTGCTCAACTTCAGACGTGGTGGGAGACGTCCCTGGCAGCGCAGGAACCGGTCACCCGGGAGCCTGTCCTGGAAGCTCTCTCCCTGCTGCACCTGGGAGAAGCCAGAGCCGCCATCAGGGTGCTGGAGAAGCAGCGTCGGAACGTGCCCGCCCACCCCGTCCTGGAGTTCGCCCTGGCTCAGGCCCTTCGCCAGGATGATGATGACGCAGGCAGCGCCCTGGCTTTTCACCGGCTGCTGGCCATGCCCCTCCCGTACAATCTGGCCTGGATGAAACAGCGTGCCCGGGAAGCCCTGAGCGAGATGGGCTACGCGGAAGAGGTGCCTTGAGGCTCCCTTCTCACCCCGACCTCCCCCCTGTTCCCCGGTCACTTGTACGCGTGGGATTGGCCGGCTGGTCGTACCGTGACTGGCAGGGAATCGTCTACCCCGCACCATCACACCAGGGCTTCGACCGTCTCGACTGGATCGCCCGCTTCACAGATCTGGTGGAGATCAACGCGACGTTTTACCGCGCGGCGCGCCCCAGGGATGCCGAGCGCTGGGCAAGGACCGTGGAGAAATACGCCGACTTCCGCTTCACTGCGAAACTGCATCAGGTCTTCACCCATGACGCCGAAGGCGCGGGCGAAGCAGAGGAGCGTCGCTACCGGGACGGACTCGCACCCCTGGTGGAGTCCGGAAAGCTGGCGGCAGTCCTGATCCAGTTCCCCTACTCTTTTCATCACATCGCCGCCAACCGCCGGCGCCTGGCCCGTCTTCTGGACCGTTTCAGTGACTACCCCCTCGCCGTGGAGCTCCGCCACCGCAGTTGGCTCACTCCGGATCTGCTGGCATTCCTGGCCTCCCGGCAAGTGACCCTGGCCGGCCTGGACCAGCCCGCCGTGGGCCAGTCGGTACCACCATCCCTGCCCCTGGCCGGTCCGTTCTTCTACATCCGCCTGCATGGCCGCAACACGGCCGACTGGTTTCGCCCTGATGCCGGCCGCGATGCCCGCTACAACTACCTGTACAACGAGGACGACCTGAGGCCCTGGATCCGGCGCATCCGGGATGCGGCGGCAGAGAACCTCCCCGGCCTGGTGATCGGCAACAACCATTTTCGCGGGCAGGCC
>SMYD01000144.1 GCA_004356015.1 Acidobacteriota bacterium
ATAGAGATCTGCACGAAAGACGCCGGTTTCCATACCGGCTTCCAGGTTGGCGTTGGTCGCGGCGATGATACGGATATCAATGGATCGGGTCACAGTGCTGCCGACCCGGCGGATTTCCCTCTCCTGTAGCACTCGCAGCAGCGATTGCTGCATGGACATGGTTGTCGTTCCCACCTCATCAAGAAAAATGGTGCCCCCGTTTGCGGCCTCGAAGAGCCCCACCTTGCTGGTGGTTGCTCCAGTGAAAGCGCCTCTCTCATGCCCGAACAGTTCACTCTCCAGAAGATTTGCCGGCAGAGCACCACAGTTCACACCCAGGAAAGGACCGCCTTTTCGTTTGGACCGCTGATGAACCTCACGGGCAGTGAGATCTTTACCGGTTCCTGATTCGCCCAAAAGAAGGATGGTGCTTTCCGTGGGCGCGGCCCGTTCCACCTGGTCATACAGGCGCTGCATGGGCTCGGAACCGCCGATGAGTGTGCCGAACACTGTGCGACGATCTGAGACAATACGACGCAGACGGGCGTTGTCATGACGGAGGGCGCTGCGCTCAAGAGCCCGACTGACGACAAACCTTAGCCGGTCTATTTCATACGGTTTGGTGAGGTAGTTTTCGGCCCCCTCCTGGATGGCCTGCACTGCACTGGCTACCTCATCATTGCCTGTCAGAAAGATGACCGGCAGGTCGGACCAGCGCTCGCTCACCTCGCGCATCAGCTCGAAACCATTCATCTGGGGCATCATCAAGTCGGCGATGATCAGGTCGAATGGTCTGGATGAAAGTTTTTCCAGAGCTTCCGCGCCAGAATGGGCCGTCTGGACCTCGTGCCCGTCCGGAATCAGTATCTCTGCGGCTAGCTGGGCCTGGACGGGCTCATCATCCACGATGAGGATCCGGCCCTGCAAGGGCGCAGCGGGCTGCTCCCCTTTCTTGACCTTCAGCCTGGATGATCCCATCGACCCCTCCCAAACCGGCTCGTGTCTTCACCCGTCATCCTAAACCAGACTGCGGGTCACCACAGCCCGATGGACAAAAAAAAAGAGCCGGGCTACACCCGGCTCCCTTCTCAAGGTAATTTGACAGGCCACTCAGATGAGGCCCATGCGAGCCAGGGCTGCGGCTAACCGAGGCGAAACCGCGAACGCCACCGACCAAAGACCCTCGCCGCCAACCTGAATGGCATAGCTACCGTCGGAGCCGATTACCCCAATGGACTCACTATGGTTGTTGCCATCGGAGCCAATTACTCCGATCGACTCAGTGTTGTAGCTGCCATCAGAACCGATAACCCCAATAGATTCAGCGTTGTAGCTGCCATCAGAACCGATAACCCCGATGGATTCAGTATTGTAGCTGCCGTCAGACCCAATAACTCCGGCAGAAACTACAGGAGTAACAAGAATACTCAGCACTACTGCAAAACCGATGATACCTGCAATATTTTTCATACTCTTCATGACAGCCTCCCTAGCTCTTCAAGTTGCCGCTGAGTGATCCTTTCAGCTCAGCTATGTGCTCCGGTACATACTCACGATTCGTGCCAGACTCTCTAGGGAAACCGTAGAATACATAACTCTATTATTTGCAGTAACTTGAAGTACATACTGAAAGAAGCCAAGTGATAGATCCCGCATATCATATTGATACTGAATCAGCGGTTGAAAGTATCAAGCCATTTGTTAACAATAAGTTACGGACTTTTCGCATTCCAGTATCGATCTCGGATTGAGACAGCTCCAGAGTTTGCGAGGATCCCCGGTGAGCCTTAACTTTGCTGGGAAGGCGGTATCCTTGAAACTCCTGAATCGGTACGAAGTCCTATCAGAACTGGGAAGAGGTAAGGACAGCACCGTCTATGCTGTTCGCGATCTACTAAGCGAACGTCTATTGGCGGCAAAAACCTGCGCCGCCGGTAGCTCTATGCAGAAAATCGAACGATTTCGGCGAGAGTTCCAAATCCTTCAGCTTACCTCTCACCCGAACATCATCGCCCCTATTGACTTCCATCACATCGGCAGCGAAGACCCAACCCTGTTAACCATGGAGTTGTTTTATGGGACACCGCTTCTTGCCCGCAGCCCAGAACTAACACTAGAGAAACTCCTGTTCATTTTTTCTCTCGCAGCGACGGCCTTAGGTCACATTCATCGCAGAGGGATCATCCACGGAGATCTCAAGCCGGCCCACTTGTTGGTAGACCTCCGAACAAAACGCGCCGATGTACGGATCGTCGATTTTGGTTCAGCCTTCCACACTGAGTTCCGAATGGAGCGAACAGTGGAAGGAACAGCTCCTTATACTGCGCCGGAGGTATGCGCAGGCCAACGGCCTGATGAGAAGAGCGATCTATACGCCCTTGGGATGCTCTTTTACCGCGCTTTGTTATGCTCTAACTCGCTTCCTGCCAAGGCCTCGCGTCAGAGGCGCTACGCCAACTCGGTGCCTACTGAGCAGGACATCGACATAATCTCGCATGGTTCTGACAAACGGCTAGGGCCGATACTCCACGGACTCTTGGAAGGTATGCCGAAAGTACGAACGTCCACAGCTGGAGAGGTTGTCCGATCTCTTCATCGAATCTTAGGGGAAGCGGCACCGGAGCCTCACGCTACGCACCTCACGCTGGCAACTCGATGGCCTCAGACCGGTCGTCGCGATGTTCTTTCCGCAGGCAAGCAAATCCTCGAATCTTTGTTGCATCCACACTCTCCGACATCGGATGAAACCCGTCACCCTCTTATTATTCTCGGCCCTGCAGGAGTAGGCAAGTCGCGGGTTCTCCGTGAAATGCGTGGCATGAGCCAGTGCATGGGGGTCCAATGGGCACAGGCAACCTGTCGACCGTCATCGGCGCCCTTGCAACCTTTGCGGTATGCACTAAAAATACTACTCACAACTGTTCAGATCTTGTCTGTTCATAACAAACAGTGCGAAGAAATACTCCAGAAATACCGCGCAATGTTAGACCGTATACTCTTGGTGGAAAACGAAAATAATGAAACTCTAGCCACCTGGGCCGAAGAACGCACTACTTGGATACCCGACCAATTAAGCAGGTTTCTTCTTCGTCTATCGGAACATTTTCCTTTTGTGTTGGCCCTAGATGACTTCCATCATGCCGACGCATCAACCATCCAATGCATCAGAGCCATCCAGGACGATGACCCTGGAAGATTCCAGCTAATCTTCAGCGGGCGAGAACCCCTCGAGACAATGAAGCGTCAAGAACGTTTTTTCGATAAATCACAATCAATCACGCTCGCTCCACTAACTACCGATCTTCTTGAGACTCTCGTTTCATCGATAATCCCTGAAGGAGAGGATCAGCGGTTTCTAGCGGAAGAACTGGATCGTTTGGCTGGCGGCAATCCAGAACACACAGAAATTACTCTTCGTCGCCTAGCCAATACTGGCGCATTCCGAGGTCAGCATAACGAGTTCACCCTCAACAGACAAATCATTAAACGCTTTGCTCCGGCCGATGAAGTACGAGCCTCAGTCCGTGCGCTAGTAGAATCGCTAGAACCAGATTCGCGTACAATTCTTGAAACAATATCCATCTTCAGTCGCCCCGTCAGAGTGGAATGGATTGCGAAGCTGGATCCAGATCTGATAAAAGAAGACAACCTTATCGAGTCACTCTTAGAGTTAACTAGATCTGGCCTCCTTGAAATGACGGGTATACCTCCGGGTGGGATTGTCCGATTCACTCACGCTCTTCTTCCGGAAACGCTCTATCAAACTCTCTCTTTAAGCCGTCGACGTAAGCTTCACGCCAAGGCAGCAGAACTTCTCATCACACCCGAGCCGCCTGCGAGCGCAGAACTGGCGGCAGCAATTGCTACGCATTTACAGAAAGCTGAGGATAGCGCCAAGGCTGCTAAGTTTGCTGTGATAGCAGGCCACCTAGCCGCACGCACCTTCTCGATGAGGGAAGCGGAGGGTTACTACCGTTTAGCGGTCGAAAATCTCCACCCGTCTTGTTCAGTTGACCGCCTAGAGGCGCTTGAAGGGCTAGGAGAATCGCTGATCGCGGGTGGCCTCCTTGATGAAGCAGCAGAGGTTCTGTCCAATCTCAAGCGCGAGGCCACAGAGCTTCAAAAGCCTGAATACTTAGCGCGTGCTCTCGCCTGGCTCGCTCAGGTCCAGCTAGATCTTTCGAACTATGCCGAAGCAGAGGAACTCTCAGAAAGAGCTTTGCGTATTGCCCGCGAGGTAGGTGACTTGCGCACCGAAGCACGGGCACTTCGCGCGGTCTCTGACACATACCATTTTCAATCGAAACTCGAAGACGCGCGCGCTTCTTATTCAAGACTCGTCGCGCTCTGGGAGAACATGAATGACGATCTCGGCTCCGCTTCCGCTTGGCACAACCTAGGGTGGGTATCAAATAGCATGCGAAACTTCGCCGAAGCACGACGATGTTTCAAGAAAGCCGAGCAACTCTATCGCAGAACAGGAATTTTACCTCGTCTTGCTAACACTTTAGCGGCCCAAAGTGCCAATGACATCGATTCGGGATACTTTCTCGCTTCAGTGGCGCTGCTACGAGAAGCAGTACAACTGGCTAAAGAAAGCAGGGGGCGCCGCACCGCCGCCCTTTGTCATGTCAATATGGGACAAGCACTTTTTAGGCTTGGGAAGTTGGAAAGTGCGAAGTCCGAACTTGATATGTCCAGACATCTGTTCGAGATGCTGGGATCCCAGCGATACTTAGCCCCGGTCGACATGACATTGGGCTGGGTTCTCAAAGATCAAGGTCTGTTTAGTTCGGCGGAAAAGTCTTTGGCCTCGGCAAGAGAAGCATACCTGTCCTTCGAGAATCAACCGGGATTGGCCTCGTGCCTAGCATCACAATCTGACATCTATCGGCAACTTGGCGATTTACCCACAGCAAGGTTCTGGTCCGAACGCGCTGTGGAAATGGCCAAAGCTAGCGAGGATGACCAGGCCCACGCCACCTGCCTCATGAGCGCTGGATTGGCTTCATGTGGAGAAGATAGTAACCGTGATACACATAATGCCCTTCAAGCAGCTCGCAAGATTGCCCGAGAGATCGGCGCCCAGGATACAGAACATCTAGTCAACCTTGCTATTTGTGAGGTTGCACTCGCCCAGCGTCAGCCAGAGACGGTGCTTCGCAGCGCGCCCGGCTTGCTCAAGCGGGCTGAATCCGAGCAGTTGCTGGCCGACCGGCCCACCATATATTTCTATCTCTCCCAGGCCCGGCTGATGACAGGCGATCTCGACGCTGCCATCCAGGCTCTCTATGACGCACTGGAGACCGCCGAGACCTCCTGTACATTCGATACCAATCTCCGCATCCATGAGCTCCACCTGGCTTTTGCCCTTCAGCAGCATGACGTGGGAGATCCCAAGAAAATCGAAGAGAGCTACCGTTCGCTCATCCGGCACACCCGAAATTCCATTGCCGATCATGACCGCGCAGAATCGTTTGCACGATTTTCCCGCGAGAGGTGCCGAGTTCTTGGCGAGCTGATCGAATCTCACTCAGCCGAGAAAACGTCCCCGACAAATTCCCCTCCCGTGCAAGCCATACAAGATCAACCGCCAAAACTCGAAGTATCAACCCCTGATGCGATCCCCATGGCCAGGCCTGAAACTCCACCATCATCGGATATCTCGGCGGAGGGACATGAAGATTCAAGGAATGCGCTACCTGCCGGTGTTCGCGGCCTGTTCAATCTCCTCCTGGATCGCGCGATCCATTCAACCGAGTCCGAAAGGGGCTGCCTCTTCCTTTTGCCATCCACCGACGATCCTGACGGCGAGTTCAAGCCAGTTGCCATACGCAATCTCGTGCGCGAATCTCTCAAGGATGCGTCGGCTTTCAGCCGCTCGGTGCTGCGAGCATCACTTCAGAGCCAGGGAGCCGTAACACTCTCTGCCGGGGTGGAGGAAGGTAAAATCCGAGGTCGAGATCCATGGACCGAACGCGCCAGGAACACACCTTCCATTCTTGCCATGCCGATCGCCATGCCTGAAAGCCATCGGGAAACTGACCACGCGGGTCAAGAAGCCGCCAGGAACCCGGTATCCGGCGAAGCAATACGGTGCCACGGCGTTCTCTATCTGGAGCGCCGTATCAGCTCAAAACCTTACACGGCTGCCCAGGAGCGCCTCGCCTGGCATTTCTCCCGGCAAGCGGCCCGGATCCTGACGGCCACGTCAGGATCCGATGATGACACCCTGCAAACCCAGACTCTAGACAGAATCGCCCACGATCTCGACCGCGAATCCATCGAGACCGCTTTGCCGGCATCCGATGCGTCACCGACCACAAGTTTCGGTTCCATCACCTTGGTCGGCGCGGGACCCGGCATGGCCGGGGTCTTCGATGCCATCCAGAAATTAGCAAGTGGCAGTGTGCCGGTTCTCATCCAAGGCGAAACGGGAACAGGCAAGGAACTGGTTGCAGGGGCGCTGCACCAACACAGTTCAAGAGCGGCGGCTCCTTTCGTGGCGGTCGATTGCGGTGCCCTGTCGGACAACCTCGCTGAATCAGAACTATTCGGACATACCCGGGGAGCTTTCAGCGGCGCCCACCGTGACCGCCAGGGTCTTCTGCGCTCTGCTCAGAACGGCACACTCTTTCTGGACGAAATCGGCAACTTGCCGGGCCCGGTGCAGTTGAAGCTCCTGCGAGCCCTGGAATCAAAGGAAGTCCGGCCCCTGGGAAGCGACCGGACGTACCCATTGGCCTTCCGGCTGGTGGCCGCCACCAACAGCGATCTGTCCTCCTGCGTGACTCGCCGAGAATTCCGCGCAGACCTGTACCACCGTCTCCGGGGCGGTTTCATTCAGATTCCACCGTTGCGCGACCGCCCGGAGGATCTTGAACCCCTGGTCGCCTACTTGCTCAACCATCTCACCGCTGCGACCGATCGTTCTGTTCCCAAATTATCGCCTCACTCGTGGCACCTCCTGCGACGCCATGACTGGCCCGGAAATGTGCGCGAGCTCAAACTCGCCCTCGAGGTCGCCCTCCAGGTGAACACCACAGACATCCTTGAAGAACATGATTTCCACCAGAGCGGCATGGACGGTTCCGATCCACGCCCCCATTCCAGCAGGGCATCATGTCAGGGGGCCACGTTGCCTGCCGCTGACTTGCCGCTTGAAGTCGCAGGGATTGAGGTGCCACCCAAGCTTGAAGGCCGCATGCTCCTGGGCTCCATGGTGGAGCATGGCTGGGACAAAGCCGCTGCTGCCCGGGCCATCGGCTGGTCCCGCCAGAGGCTCTACAGGCAACTCAAGGCCCACGGGATACCCCTTCGCGTGAGCGATGCGCAGATGCAGGAGCTGCAATCCCGCGTGGATGAGTTGGGCTTACCCAGTACGGGGAATGGCGCCCGACCCCACTCAGGCCGTTAACCTGCGTCTGAATTCAACGCCGGCCGGCGCGGCCACGTGCTTCCGCCAGGGGCGCCACCAGGGGCCCATCATCGCGCCAGAGAGTTGCCTCGCGCTGGCCTGCCGCCCGGGAGAATGCAGCGGCAGCTTCATCCTGCCGACCGCTCCCCAGGGCTTCCAGGCTGACACCTTGGAGATAGTCCACGCTCCCCCGGGAAATTCCGGGGCCCGGTGCCAGCATGCAGTTTTCAAATCCTCGAGACAGGGCATTGAGCGGGTCGCCACTGGTGAGGTAGGCGAGGCCGACCCCCATGGCAGCCAGGTTCTGCCGGCGCTGGTCCGTCTCCATGCGGCGCAAGCGCTCAAGGTCCGCCAGCATCTTGTTGATGAGAACGTCCTTCCCTCCCGGGCGCTCGAAGACGGGAGTTTCCGCCGTCACCACGACAGTCTCCACGAGAGCCCCACCTCGTTTCACCGAGACCTCAACTTTCGAGCCGGGCTCCCGTCCGGCAAATTCAGCTTCAAGCTCAAGGCGACTGACCACCGGGCGACCTCCCACACTCCGCACCCGGTCGCCATGGAGAACGGACGTCCCTTCAGGCGCCCCGGCCCACGGGCGCAGCACGTAGGGGAAATCACTCTCCGCCGTCTCGATGGTCAGTAATCCGGACCATGCCTCGGAGCGCAGGCTCTCCCTCTCAAGGAGACTCCGTAACTCCTGGACCTGCGCAGGCGACCTGCCATCCACCGGGATGACATCCGGAGCTTCCCGATAGGCACCGAACAAGAGAATTCGCGCCTGCCTCGTGCTCGCCGGAACAGCCACCAGAAAGAGGTCCGCCCCGGTCTCCCTGGCCAGCCGTCGCCCCAGTTCCGCGCCGAGGACAGGCAGACGCGAACCGGCAGCCTGGATGATCCGGAACAACTCCAGGTGCGCGGGGGAGATGGCGTCCGCCGTGACAGCCAGGATCCTGCCGGCATAACTCTGCTGCTCCTGGAGGACGTCTGTGAGAAACGAATCCCATGCCTCTGCTTGAGGGTCCTCCACACCGACCTCCCGAACGGCACCGAGGCTGGCCAGCGTCAGTTTCAAGTCCCCACGGACCGTCTGGGTCCGGGTTGGGTCCAGCGCCACGCGGTCCTCCCACGTGCCCACATGGTCCAGCGACATCCGCACCCGAACATCTTCGCCACAGAGGTCCCTGACCTCCAGGGGTGCGCGTCCCAGAGGACGATCGTCCACGCTGACCTCAGCCCCCGGTGGAACGGACACCAGGCTGAGAGATGACCGGCTCTCGGCCAGCACCACGGTTTCCAGTTCCAGGGGCAGGTCGCTGTCTTCCAAGGTGACCTCGAAATCGGCTTCCAGAGAGGCGTAGCAGGGTTTCTCGATGCGCATGACATGATGGCCGGCGGACAGGAAAGGAATCACCAGGGGCGCCGAGACCGCCGCAGGCTCCAGGCCTTTCTCCAGGAGAGCAATTTCATAACCCGGAGGCGGAGTGCCACCGGTCACACCGACCTCGAGGTCATCCACAAGGACGCGGGCGCCGGAGGGGGAAGTGATCACCACAACGCTGCGCGCATTGCGCTCCAGTGCGTACTCTCTTTCTGTGGTTCGACCGGGCTCAATCTGGATCCCCTCGCGCAGAGCGGCGAAGCCCCGCTTTTCCACGTCCAGCAGATAGCGCCCTGCCGCCACCCGCAAGGGCTCCAAGGGCGTCACCCCCAGCGTCCGGCCACCCATGCGAACCTCCGCCCCAGGAGGATCACTCGCGACAACCAGCAGACCGGTCACTTCCTTGCGAACTTTCTCGAAGGCATCGATGATCTTGGGAGAGAGAAGATCTTCGTCCAGCTTCAGGCCGGGTTGCTGACGAAGGACCGCGGCGAAATCAACCCGCGCGGCATCTGTCTGCCCCAGGTTGGAGTAAGCCAGGCCGCGCAGCTTCAGGCCTTCCAGCCTGATCTCAGCATCCTCCTCCGGCAGGGTTCCCTGAGGCAAGGTATCGAAGTCGGCAAGCAGGTTGTCCAGAATCTGGATGGCCCGGGCGAATTCCACCTCGTCGTAAAGAGCCTTCGCTCCCTCCAGAGAGCGTCGAGATTGAAGAGCCGCCGCGCCCAGGTCCACTTCTTCCTGCGCCGGCGTAATGCCGCCGAGCCAGAGAACCGCCATCAGAACACCCATCCATGTGAGATGTCGCATCATCGGTACACCACGATTCCGGCCCGGCGCTCGTCATAAATGAGAATGTCACCGCGGCCGTTGACCGCCAGACCCGCAGGCCGGGGGAAAGGCTCGCCATCGGCCCGGCCCGAGGTCAGCCGAACCAGGAGCCGGCCGTCGGGAGCCCGCATCTCGAGCACCCGGGCCACTGTGTCGAGAAGATAGAGATTGCCGAGAAAGTCCCGAGACATGTGCCTGGGCCGGCGCAGCTCATCGCTCTGAAGTGGCACTTCCCGCCGCCCGCCACCCGGCATGAACTCATGAGCCACCATGGCCTTCCCATCGAGCACCACGATCGTGCCATCTTGACCCGCCACGGCCGCATCTATTCTGAATTCCCGTGATGCCACCAGCACCTCATCGAATCTGCCGCGGCGGGTGAAGCGCAGGATGTCACCGCTCTTCCGATCCCAGATGATGAAGCGACCCTCCGGATCTCTGGCCAGCAGTCCGGCCGGACCCACCACCGGCCCGCCATCGGGCCCGATCATGGAAAGGGCCTGTTCTCCCATCACCAGTCTGCCATCGGCAAAGATGATGAGTCCATCGGGCCCGGCCCACACTGCAGACGGCCGCCGCAATTCGGCACGCGACACAGGCTGTCCTTTGCGGTCAAGGGTATGTACAAGGCCGGCACGGCCATCGGAAATGATGATGTTGCCACGAGGGTCAACTTCCATATCCGTGACGGCTCGCACCCTCCAGGCCTCGGGAAGACGCACCGGGATGAAATGCACCTGCCGGTAAACAGGTCCCGACTTGGCCTCGAGAAGACGTATGAGGTGGGTGTTCCTGTCCCGCGCCAGGGTGGCTCCCGGGCTCTGGGGGAAACGATCCCGGAGATCCTGATAAAGGCGCATGGCCTCCTCGCGGTACCCGCCCCTCACCAGGCAATCTGCCTGCAGCATGAGGCCATCGTCGGCCCAGGGACTGTCGGGGAACTCAGCGTCCAGTCTCGACAGGGATGCCATGGCCCGCGGGCACTGGCGCTGCTGCGCCAGGATGTCCCCAAGCCCGTAGAGTCCTTCATCCTGATAATCGCTTTCCGGGTAAATCGTGACGAGGGCTGAGAACTGCCCGTAGGATTCGTCCAGGTTGTAAAACAAAACGTCAGGATCCGAGAGCAGCATTCCCAGCTTGAACAGCGCTCGCGGAGCCTCAGGTGCATTGCGGTGACCTTCAGCAATGCGCCGATAGATGCTCAAGGCTCTCTCCGCATCGGTTCCCGGTGTGCGCCCTCGCAGATGAAAATCCTCCACCGGGTAGGCCGCCGTCCCCAGCCTGTCCAGAGCCGTGGGAGCTTCCTGGGAATCGGGATATCGTTCCACAACCTGTCTCCACGCCGTTCTGGCCTGATCGAGCTTGCCATCACGGGCCAGGCTGTCACCGTTGGCCAGTTCCCGGGCGGCGATCTCATCCGCCATCAGGATTTGCGGCGACAGCAACAGGCAGACAGTGAGCAGCATCTTCGCCGCTGTTCCGGGTTCGAGACCATCCAACTTGAATTCTCCCCATCCCCCTTCAGGGGACGTCACGGCTTGCGAGCGATGAACTTCACCGCCGGGTTCTCACCCTCGCCCAGGGTCACCACTTTTTCCTGCCGCTCTCCATTGTGTTCAAACCGGCAAACCAGAGTATAGGTTCCCGCGACAATCTGTTCTCCGACGATGGGCGGCGCCCCCAGTTCACGACTCTTGGCGTCGGAGCGGATGGTGATCTTCACTCTGCTCGGCGCGGCATGGACGGTGAGGCGGGCCAGCGGTGGGAACAGCACATGGGGGGTGATGGTCTTCCTGGCCTGGATACGGACTTTGATCTGCTTGTGGAAAAGGAGATCGTCATTGCTGAGAGTCAACCGATATGTATTGGCCACCAGCGACACCTTCTCTCCTGGCTTGAGGCGGCGCCCGCCGGCCAGGGTCATGGTCACCGGGTAGGGTGGAGTCGGCGCTTCCAGAGTCCCCCGCGGCAATGGTTCCAGGGTGGCCATGAGAACGTCCGGTGCCTGCAACCGACCTTCTTCCAGTCCCAGACTCCGCATCCAAGGTTTGTACTCGGCCCGCGTCACCTTCACCTGGTGTGCCGAGCAGGCGTCCAGTTCCACCGTCAATGGCGTCCGTCCACTCTTGCTGCCATCGATACTCACCTCCGCCCGCCCCGGTTTGGCCTCGATCCGCACCCTGGCCATGGCGGCCTGCAGGGATATGGTGACCACCTGCCCGGAGTCCTCGGGGGTAATTTCACGGCTGCCTTCACGGCAGCCCAGGACCGCTTCTACCAGGAGTGTCTCATCGCCGTCCGGGACGGGGAGGATGCCGGCCGGCAGAGGGCGCCCCGATACGCTGAAAACGGCTCCCTCCGGGTCGGAGCGAAGACGCACACCTCCCGCCGGAAGACTCAACTCTGAGTCTGCGGCGCTGCCACCGGCCCCACCGAGAGCCGGCTCCCGCGGCTCGCCTTCTGCGGACACAGGCCCCGGCGAAGTTGCCAGCATCTGACCCTGACCGGCTTCCGGACCAGGTGTTCCATCGGTCTTCAGGGGTGAGAGCTCAGGCTCCAGGTTGACCGGGGGAAGCCGGCCGGGCGCGCCGCCACTGTCCAGGGAAACGCCCACACCTGTCCACCCTTGAAACTGAGCAAACAGCGCATCCCGGTAGATAAAGGCCATGGCAGCAAGGAGAGTCAAGATCGCCAGGACCGGGAACAGTGTCGGGCGGCGCCGGCGATGGGCCGCCGAGCGCTTCCGGGACGTGCGGCGGCCACGAGCAGCGGCCCTCTTTTTTCCGGCTCCAGATGAGGACTTCCGTGGCGCCGCCCTCCTTCCCCGCCCCCGTCCGGCAGCCGGTTTCTTCGCCGCCACATCTCCTTGTGGCGGCGGCGCCGCCAGCGCCGCGGGGCTCATGGCTTCGCGCAGGGCACGGGCGAATGCATCGCCATCCTTGAAGCGGCCCCCGGGATCTTTGGCCAGGGCCCGAGCCAGAAAATTTTTCATCTCGCTGCCGGAGGGTAATTTCCCCAGGTCAGGCTCCACAGGCGGTTCATGAAGAATTCTGTAGACCACAGTGGAGATGGAGTCGCCACGAAATGGCAACTTACCCGTCAGCAACTGGTAAATGACCACCGCCAGGCTGAACAGATCACTCCGCCCATCAACGGCACGCCCCTCCACCTGTTCCGGTGACATGTAGGAGGGCGTGCCCACCAGAGTGCCATCGGTCGTCAAATTCGTACCGGACGGCTTGGCGAGTCCAAAATCCGTGATCTTCACGGATTGGTCGTCAACCAGCATGAGGTTGGCGGGCTTGATATCACGATGGACGATGCCGTGGCGGTGGGCGTAGGCCAGGGCATCTGCGGCCTGGCAGCCCACCGAAGCCACCACTCGCGGATCCGGGAGCGCGCCAGCGGAGATGATCTCCTCCAGGGTCCGCCCCTGGACATATTCCATGGCCACGAAGGTCCCCACGGCGGCATCATGGCCCACGTCATAGATCGTGACGATGTGGGGGTGGGAGAGACGGCCGGCGGCGCGAATCTCGCGATAGAACCGCTCTTCGGCCGCTTTCCGATCAGCAGGGGAAAGGCCTTGCGGCAGGAGGATGATTTTCAGGGCCACCTTCCGGTCAATGGCCGGGTCGTGGCCCAGGTAGACCCGGCCCATGGCCCCTTGACCAAGCTCCTGTTCGATCAGGTAGCGCCCAAGCTGTCGAGGCATGCTCATCAGGTCTGCCAAAGTGCCTCGCGAATCGTGTCATCCGCGACGGGACGCGTCCAGGAATCACCATCCTCGCCACCGCGAGCGACTTCACCGATCGTGGCGAGAAGAACATATTCCACCTTGCCCTCACGCGCCTTCTTATCGCTGCTGGTCGCTTGCAGATAATCGCCAAGGGCAAGACCACCTCGTGGTTCCGGGGTGAGCTCCGGCTGCAGGCGGTCGAACGGTTCCTGGACAAACTTGAAACGAGCCAGAAGCTTCTGCAGGCGTTTCTCATCTGCATGAGAGAAGAGCTTCAGATGGCGGGAAATACGGCATTCGGCCAGGAGTCCCCGGGCCACGGCCTCGCCATGAGAGAGCTGCCAGCCGGATAGCCGTTCAAGAGCATGACCAAAGGTGTGCCCGAAATTCAACGCCTTGCGGGCGTTACTCTCCCGCTGATCCTTCTCCACAAATCCGACCTTGATGGCCATGGACGCCTCGAGGATGGATTCCAGAGTCTCTCTGTCCCGGGCCAGGAGCGCCGCAACGGCGTGCTCCAGCGCCTCGAAGTGGCTTGCGGAAGCAATGAGACCGTGCTTCACCGCCTCCGCGAACCCGGCGAGATAAACCGGTTCGGGCAGGGTTTCCAGGTGAGAGATATCCGCGAACACCGCCTGCGGGGGATGGAAGGCCCCGATCAGATTCTTGCCCCGATCCGTATCCACTCCTGTCTTGCCCCCGATAGCACTATCCACCATGGCCAGAGTCGTCGTGGGAAGCGAGACGAACGGCAGGCCACGCATGTACGTTGCCGCCACGAAGCCGGCGAGATCCAGCGTCACGCCGCCCCCCAGGGCCACGATCAAGCTGTCACGTCCAAGGCCCGCCGCCAGCAGTTGGTCCTCGAGTCGAGCCTTGGTTCCTCGCGTTTTCGAGGCCTCGCCGGCGGGAAAGGTGAGTGTCACGACGTCCAGACCGGCCGCACCCAGAATGGCCTGCCAGCGGTGAGCGTGAACCCCGGCAACGAGGTCATCACTGATGAGAGCCACTGTGCTCCAAGAACCGTGATCCCGCAACCACCGGGCAAAGATTGCGTCCAGCCCGAACCCCAGGAAAATCGGATAGGAAGCGCGCTCAGCCTCCTGAATGGTCACTCTCAGTTCACGCACGCGACCATCCTACTACGCTCCGCCTGGACCGTCTCAAGTGCCCGGGAGTCCCCGCCAGGGCGTTTCAAGATGAGATTTTCTGTTGCAGAATGAGACTCCTCCCCATATAATGCGGTAGAAAACCGGGGTGGCCAATAGTCCATAAACTATTGTATTTATAGGGTTTTCACCCCAGCCCAGACGGAATGGAGGACCGAAGATGCCGGAGGATGCCAC
>SMYD01000145.1 GCA_004356015.1 Acidobacteriota bacterium
ATCACCACGAAGGCGCCGGAGGCGAAGAGCGCTACACCGGGCGCCAGGCCGTCGGAGATATCAATGAGATTCATTGCATTGGTCAGGGCCATGAGCCAGAGTGCCGACAGCCCCAGGTTGGCCCAGACGGGCAGGGTCGCGACGCTCATGACCACCCCACTCTTCAGGAGAACCAGGACCGCCAGGCTCTGGCCGGCGAATTTGGCCCGCCATGAAAGGCTGCCCAGGTCATCCACCAGACCCAGGAGAAGGGCCGTTGCCCCGGCCAGCAGGATGCCGGTCATGCGCTGGTCGTAACGGAACAGCAGCGACAGAGAGATGAAGAAACCCAGCCCCAGGGACAGGCCCCCCAGGTACGGCACCGGCGCGGCATGCATTTTCAACCTGCCGTCGGGACGGTCCACGATGCCGCAGCGTATTGCGGCCCGGGCCACCACCGGCGTGAAAAAGCGCGTCAGGCTCATGGCCAGAGCCGCCGTCAGAGCCAGCCGGGCAAGACCGGCAGCTGGTGTCCTGTAGGTCAGAGCCAGGGCCAGAAGGCTCAGGATGAACATGACGGCGGCAACCATGCTTCCCCGTTCAGCCGGCGATGGACGTTCTGGTCGATCGGGATACCGGCCGGACCCGATCACCAGGTCGAATTTAGATTTCGAGATCGGGTTCTTCAAGTCGCCCTCTCCTGTCCCCTGAGGGTGACACCAGCCCATGCCGCCGCAGTCCTGGCTGCATCGAACCGCACCTGCGCCTGCCGCCGGGCCCGGCGGCCCATGGCACATATCTCATCCTGGGAGCCTGCCAGTCTTTCCAGCGCACCGGCCAGAGCCGCTGCGTCACCGGGTGGCACCAGCAGGCCGGTCTTTCCGTCGTCCACCACCTCCGGGATCCCACCTGCCCGCGAGGCGATGACCGGGCGGCCGGAGGCCATGGCCTCGGCCAGCACCAGGCCAAACCCCTCCCGGCGGGACGGTAGCAGCAGGAGATCCCAGCTGGCGAGGACCACCGTGGCATCGGGGACTTCACCCAGGAAGCGAACACGAGACCCCAGACCGAGGGCGGCAGCTCGAGCCGCCAGCTCCGCTGCCATGGAAGCCGGCCCACCGGCCACCTCCAGGCGCAGGTCGGCCGCCGGTCCCGACCCGGAGGCCAGCAAGGCCATGGCGTCGAGCAGGATATCCAGCCCTTTATCGTGGATGAGCAGCCTCCCGAGAAAGCCGGCCACCAGCGGCCGGTGCCGCGTCTCCTCCAGATCGGGAAGGCCGGCAAAGCGACCGAGATCGATCCCGTTGGGCACAACCTGGAAGGCATCCAGCGGGAGATGGAAGCGCCGGGCCCTGTCCTGCGCCACCGCTGTTGAAACAGCCACGCGGGCCGCGGCCCGCCGGCTGGCGCCGGCCTCCAGACGCTCCTTCCAGCCCGGCCTGTCCCCGGCCAGCGAATGAAAATGAGCGATGAGCGGCACCTTCAGACCACGGCCGGCCCAGCTGGCGGCGAGAACAGCCCGCGTCAGGTGCGCGTGCATCCGGACGGGGGGCTCTCTGCGCAGCAGGCGCAGGAGGCTCCACACCGGCCGCGGATCCCCGCGCCCCCTGCCTCCCAGCGCCGTCACCGGGATACCCGCCTTCTCGAGATCATCTCCGACGGGTCCCCAGCCCTTGAGAGCCAGAACTCTCGGTTCCTGGCCATGGGCTGCAAGACGGGGCAGGACATCCACGAGGAGGCGTTCCGCGCCGCCGCGGGTGAGACCCACCACGAGGTGCCAGACAGGCTGCAGGTCCCGGCTCACGGGCCGGACCGCCCGGACCAGAAGCGGCCGCGCAGCCGGTGCATGACCGCCACAGCCTCCGGGACCCGGAAGACGGTCAAGCCCACGGCATAGATCGTCGTGCCTGCGAGAGCGGCGCCAGCCAGCCGCGCCAGACGCTCGGGAAGCCCCGAACCGGGGAGGACCGCCGTGACCGCCAGCGTGGCGCCGGCCGCCAGCGCCGCGGCGGATCCCGTCTTGACCAGGAACAGGCCGCTGTGGCTCCCCAGAACCGCCGGCACCCCGCGGGCCGCCATCTCTCGCCGGAAGGGCGTCCAGATGATGGCCAGCCAGGCGGCCAGGGTCAGTGAGGTGGACAGGGCGATCCCCACCGCACCCAGCGGGCCGACCAGCAACAGGTTGAAGATGATGTTGAGCACCACCCGGCCGATGCCGCAGGCCGCGACAATACCCGTTCGGTGGGCGGCATACAGCGCCAGGTTCACCACAGTTCCAACCCCCTGGAAGACCAGGCAGAGGGAGAGGGCCGCCAGCGCTCCTCCAGTCAAGGCTGCCGCCTGGGCATCGAACTGCCCGCGCATGAGCAGTACCGCCGTCAGGTCGTGGGCCAGGATCGCCAGCAGCACCGTCGCTCCCAGCATGACCACCAGCATGCTGCGCAAGCCAAAGGCCAGGGATCGGGCCAGAGCCGCCGAGTCGTCGGCGGCCACATCACGGGCCATGGCGGGGAAAAGCACCGTGCAGAAGTTGGTGCACAGCAGCGCCACCGGCAGACCCCACAGGACGCTGGCGTAGTAAAGGGCCGACACGGATCCAGCCGGCAACATGGTGGCCATCACCCGATCGGTGAAGAGAACCGACTGGTCGATGGCGGCAGCGGCGAGGAGCGGCAGGAAGAGAGTCAGGTAGACCTTCACCTCCGGCGAACGAGGCGCCATCCGCGCCTGTGGCCAGCCATGCCGGCGCCAGGCGCCCGCCACAAGCACCCCGGCCAGGACCACCGCGCCGGCGGCCATGGCCATGGCCACGCCCCGGATTCCCAGCAGCGGCGCCGCCACCACGATGAACGCCAGAACCACCAGGCGCTCCACCAGTTGGGCCAGATGAGGTGCCAGGAACCGGCCGCGGACGCGGTAGAGACCGGTGACGAGAATGGCGGCACCGGTGGCCCAGACGAAGATCGCCAGCCAGGGCATGAGAGAAACCGCCGTCACCTTCTGCGCGGCCGTGAACCCGTAGCCAACCCACCCCACAACCCAGCCGCCACCCCATGCCAGCCCTGCAGCCGCCGCGCCCAGGACCACCAGCAGCAGCATCATCAGATTCAGCCCGCGGGCGTCGGCGACATCCGTTCCTTCTTGTTCGCGCCAGCCGGAATACAGCGGGATGAAGATCACAAGGAACGATCCCGTGAACAGAGCCGCCAGGAGTTCGGCCACCGAGACGCCGATCACCAGGGAGTCCATGACCGCACCGGCGCCGAACAGAGCCGCCAGGATGATGTGGCGGCCGGCGGCGGCGAATTTGTCCACCACCGTGATGGCGCCCATGGCCATGGTGGTTCGCACGGTGCGCACTCTCATGAACCCAGATCCTCGGGGCGCCGGGCCAGGAGAGCGCCATCCACGAAGAACCCCCGCCGCACCAGGGCGCGCAACAGGCCGCCGCCACCGAGACCACGCGCCAGGCGCGCCGTCAGTTGCCGCCACAAAGTGCCTGGGCGGCGGCGGCCCTGCAACACGTCCTCGATCCGCTCCAGGCGCCGCCGGGTCGGGTCGATCACGATCTTGAGCCCGGCAGCCTGCACCAGGGCGCGCGCGCGGCCCGGAGTCATCTCGTGGAGAGTCCCCAGGAAGGCCGGGTCGCGCCCCCGGAGGCGCAGGTAAAGGCGCGCCAGAAAGCGCGGAGTGCGCGGCGGCATGAAGACCTTGTAGTGGCGTTCCTGGAAATTCAGGGCGTTGGGGACGCCAAGATAGAGCCAGCCACCCGGCTTGAGGACCCGCGCCACTTCTGCCAGCACGGCTCGGGGATCCTCCACGTGCTCCAGCACGGAGCAGCAGGTGACCACATCGCAGGATGCGTCGGCCAGCGGCAGGCTCTCCCCCACCGCGGCAACCACCCCGACCGCCGGGCCGCCTTCTCGTGCCAGGCGATGGCGGCTGAGCACAAGAGACCGGGGATCGGGCTCGATGCCCAGGGCACTGGCGCCGTGCCGTCCGGCCTCCAGCAGGAGGGTTCCCAGTCCACAGCCGATGTCCAGGAGGCGCCGGCCCTGCAGGAGAGTCACGCTCTCCACCTGGCGGATGACGTGCGCATAGTCCCGGGCCTGGTTCGCAAGATGCCATCCCGGTGGCCGGCGCATCAGGTTGCCGGGCAGGATGCCCCGCCACATGCCACGCACCTGCCGGTCCGCCAGGATGAGCGTATCGAGATCCTGTCCACCAGGATTCCTGGTGCCGTCCAGAGCGCGACGGTATTGCTCGAGGACATCCGTTGCCATCCGCCGGGAGCTGAAGACGTCGAAGGCTCGCCGCCGACCCGCGCGGCCCCAGGCCACGGCCCGCTCTCCGTCCTGCAGGACCCTCTCCATGGCGCGGGCCAGAGCCCGGATATCTCCGGGAGGCGCCAGGAGCCCGGTGGACCCATCCGCCACCACCTCCCGCAGCCCGTCGCAATCTGAAGCCACTACCGGCAGACCGGCTGCCATGGCCTCGGCAGCCCCCAGCCCGAACCCCTCCCAACGGGACGGCATGACGTACAGGTCGAAGGCCGGCAGAATCGCTGCCAGATTCTCCTGGTAACCGGCGAAGAAGACACGTCCGCGGGGCTTCAGGGTCGCAACCTGGTGGCGCAGCTTCACCTCGTCCGCGCCCCGACCGCAGATCACGAGATCCATGTCCGTCGCCAGCAGAGCGTGCGCCGCCAGCAGGATATCGGCGCCCTTCTGCGGCTCCAGGCGCCCTGCGAACAGGGTCACAGGCCGTTCGCCGCCATCACCGCCGGGCTGGCCGTCGCAACCGGCACGCCGCAGGCGCCGGACCAGATCGGCCCGCGCCACCGCCCGTGACGGCAGCGCCACGAACGGCGCCAGGTCGATCCCATTGGGAACGACCGCGAAGCGCTCCGGGTCCAGCCCCTCCTCTCGCACCAGAAAATCCCGCACCGCACCCGAGACGGCCAGGGTCACCGCAGTCCGGCGATGGGCCGCTCGCTCCCAGATCAGGAAAGGCCGCCGTTTCCAGCTCCGCCGTGTGCGCCAGGGGTCGGTATTGTGGCGGGTGGAGACCACCAGGGGCCGGCCCGAGGTCAGGGCGAACGGTCCGTAGAGATCTGACAGGTCCAGATGAGTATGCAGGATGTCGTAGTCGCCGGCCTGCAGCAGACGGCGCAGGCGCCACCAGGCGCCAGGCGAGAGTTTATGGCGCAGGCCCAGAGCCTGGATCCTGAACCCCGCAGCAGCGAAATCCGCCGCTGCGGCTCCGGGCCGGGTCAGGACGGCAATCTCCACGGCGCATCCCTGGCGCCGCTGCTCTCTGGCAAGAGTCAGGACCAGGGCCTCGGTCCCGCCCTTGTTGAGCGTCGTGACCAGGTGCAGGATTCTGGGACGAGACGGCAGTGTCCTCTCCTGATGGGGAGCGGCCGCAATGGACATGATGGAGGTGGAATGGTCCGGTGCGTCAGGCCACACGGGTCAGGCTCCCGGCCATGACTTCGGCGTAAAGATCCACATGCTGCTGGACCATGGCGTCCAGGCTGAACCGATCCCGGGCCCGCCGGCGCCCGGCCTGCCCCAGACGGTGGGCGGCGTCAGGGTCTTCCAGCAGATCATCGAGTTCCGCGGCGAGCAGCAGGGCGTCCCCGGCCGGCACCAGGCGGCCGGTCTCTCCCGGGACCACCGCTTCATCGTTCCCACCACCTCGGGTGGCGACGACCGGCAGGGCCGCCGCCATGGCTTCGAGAAGCGCGTTGGAGCAGCCTTCGGAATGAGAGGGCAGGCAGAAGAGATCCAGGGCGGCCAGCAACTCCAGCGGCTCGGCGCGCCGCCCGGCCAGGACCAGTTGATCCCCCACACCCAGGCGCCCGGCCAGAGATTTCAGATCCTGGGCCAGCGGGCCCTCTCCCATGAAGACCAGGCGGTCTTCCGGACGCAGTCCGGCCCGGGCGGCAAACCCCTTCACCAGAGTGACCGGATCCTTGATCGGCTTCAGGCTCATGACCGCGCCCACCACGCGGGCATCGTCAGGAAGACCCAGTGCGTCCCGGGCATCCCGGCGGCGCGCCAGCCAGCCTTCATGGTCGGTCCAGGCATGCTCCGCCCACAACGGCAACGGGACGCCGTTGGGGATGACCCGCAGGCATCCGGGATCCACGCCCTCGGTCACCGCCACCGCGGCGGCCGCAGCGGAGTTGGCGATGATCACCGCGCTGACACGATCCCGCCAGCGCTCCCGCGCCCGCACCGGCCCCTGGCGCCAGTGAGCCAGGTTGCGGCGGCTGCCCACGTAAGTCGTCCCGGTCAACCGGCAGGCGAGGGCATCCAACCAGTGATGGGCATAGAGATAGGAATGAACCAGACGGGGACGCAGGCGCGCCAGACCGGCCGTGAGCGCCGCCAGCCGCCCTATCTGCCGCGGCGAGACCGGGATCCTGCGCCTGAGCACCGTCACACCGGACTCGCGCAGCCTGTGCGCCGCATCACCTTCTTCGCCGGCATTCCAGACCTCCAGGCGCAGCCCTCTCTTCTGCAGGGCGGGCAGCAGCCGCGCCAGGTGGCTTTCCGTGCCACCGGTGCCCAGCCCCGGCGCCAGATAGACCAGGTCAACGGGCGCGGGCATGCAGAATCATCTCCTGGCGATTGTCGGTCAGGGCATCCAGCAACCCGGTGGCCTGCCGCACCAGTCGCCAGCGCGGGGTCAGGGGGATCAAATCCGGCTCACGCACGGTGCGCACGCCCTGAAGAGAAAATCCGCACTGGTCGAGAAGGCGGCCCATACCATGGCGGCGGAAGCGCCAGATCACCGTGGGCACATGAATCATGTTCACGCGCCGGCGTACCGACATCCAACCCAGCATCCGGTGCCATGAAGACTGAAAATTCGGAATCTTGAGAACCACCTCGCCACCGGGTCGCACCGCCCGCCGAGCCTGCTCCAGGGCGGCTCTCGGATCATCCACGTGCCCCAGGACATCCCAGAAGGTCACCAGGTCCAGATCCTGGCCTGGAGAAGGCCAGTGGGCAGCCAGGTCCACCGAGCAGGTGCGGGCCGCAAACCGGCGGGCCGCGGCCGACGGCTCCACCCCGGTCGCCTGCCATCCTCGCACCCGCGCCTCGGCCACAAACAACCCGACCCCGGCGCCGACATCCAGAACCCTCGGCGGCCGCCCCTGGCGGCGGGCGTGCAGAATGGGCGCCAGACGCTCCAGTTCCACCAGGCGACGGGCGAAATCAGTCCGGCGACGGGCGAGAAACGGCAGGTACCCATCCTGGTAGTAGCTGTCGTCGTAATGGTTCGCCATGCTCCGGGGTGACGGGTGAGGGTCGATCCGTTCGGTCCCGCAACCACAACAGCGCACCAGCTTCATCCCTGCCGGTACCCCGGTGAGAAAGTCCAGGCAGAGGAGAACCCGATCCCGGGCGGTGCCGCACACAGGGCAGGCGGCATGGCGGAGCACCGGCTCGGGTGCGATGGCAGCGTGCTGCATCATGAGGCGCGCCCCGCAAGAGGTCTGGGGGCTGCTTCCACATGACCGGCCCAGCCGGCGGTCGCGGTGAAGGGCCGCGATACCCTCTCGGCCAGGTCCGCCAGAGTGCACGAGCCATGCGGCGACTCGGCGTCCACGACTTCCAGATCGGCCGGGCTGAAATCGACCAGAGGGAGGCGATGGGGCTCCAGGGGCCGGGTCAGGCACGGAATCTTCCAGGGGTCGAACCCCATGAGCGTGGCAGCCACCCAGTCCACCGCCACCGGGTTGCAGCCACCCAGGATGACACCCAGTTCCCGGGGGGACGGCTCCAGGGGCCCCTCTCCTTCACCGGCCAGGACCCCGTCGGCAAGGACCAGCATGCGCCGCCGGGGGGTGTCCTGAATGCGACCGTGGCGGTCGGCATAACGAAAGATCCGGTTCAGGTCGCTGACCATGGCCGGCATGGTGAGGTTTCCCCACCATGACCCCTCGAAATAGGGATCGGGGAACGGCACCACGCGCCCTGAGTCGCGCAGCAGGTGATCGGCCCGGCGCAGGATGCGGCGCAGGGACAGTGATGGAGTGCGATCGATCTTTTCCCAGATACGCCGCAGCCAGCGCTTGCGCCAGGAAGGGTGCAGGTATTCATCTCCCCCCTCGCGCACGGAACCATGCCGGTGGTGGGGCAGCCATGCCTTGGAGCCGTTGATCCCCACGAGGTTCTTGAGGGCACCAGTCATGCCGGCCTTGCGGTGGGTCTTGATCTTGGGCAGGCTGATGACCAGATCGGCGCGCAGCAGCGTGCGCGGGATCAGAAATTCATGACGTGGGGCCTGGTGATGGCGCCCGGTGATTCCAGGATCGTACTGCGTGATGCGGAAACGGGAAGGATCCGTCGAGAGAGGACCCAGCGCCGAGTCGTCACCCAGATCGACAGCGGCATATCCTTCCGGATCTCCACTCAGGGGCGTCCGCCGGCCCAGCAGGCCGTCGGCTCTCTTGGCGACCTGCTCGCGCCGAAAATCCATGAGGCTCACGGTGACGTCATCCCGGGCCGCCGCCGCCATCAACTCATCCAGGGCCATCTGCCGCCGCAGCTGATCCAGATCGCAGGACTGCAGAGGCGAGTCGGCGATGATGACCTCACCACCCGGCGCCACCGCTGCCACGGCGTAGTCCACAACGGCCCGGATGATGCGCGGGTCGCTCACCACGGTTGCCAGAGATCCACCTCTGCCGTGGTAATGACGTACCAGGTTGGGTTTCACGACGATGCAGCCGCCTGCCGGGGCCAGATCCCGGAAGGGGTTCCAATCCCGGGTTCCAAATCTCTCACCATCGAACCCGAGTCCCGACACAACAGAGCGCACGGCCCCGTAGAGTGTGTTGTCCCCCGCCTCCCCCGGCGGCCGTTCGGGGAACGATTCCGCCGGGCCGTAAGGAGAGCGTCCCCAGCCCGCCCCGTTGCCCACCCGTCCCAGGATCACACGCGCACCTGTGTTCATCGCACCGCCTCCACGTCACCGTCGGCCCAGCGCCGGGCCGCGAGGGCTGAAGACACAAAACGCCTCTTCCCCGACGGTCCCGGTGGCAGGTCCGACACGTGGCGGACCTCCAGGTGGACGCCGTCACCCAGGCGCCGGGTCATGGTAGCCACGACCTCCCGCATTTCGGCCTCCAGGCCATCCCCGTCTCCTGTGACAGCGAGGACAAGGCCGCCCTCCGCGTCCTGGGTCAGGGTGAATCCGCGCACCCACCGGCATCCGTAGAAGAGGTGAGTAAAAAATTCACCATGGATCATTCGCCCATCCGGTGTCATGACGAAATCACCGACGCGCCCATGCACCCGCCCCACCATCGGCAGACCGCGCCCGCAGGCACATGCTCCGTCGGCCGCCGCCTCGGCTACATCGCCTGTGTCGTAGCGGACGAGCGGCATGGCCCGCGCCACCAGTCCGGTGACGATGACTTTCCCCACCTGGCCCGGCGCTGCCGGCTTGCCGCCGTTCAGGATCTCCACGTACACGCCCCTGCTGTTGACGTGGTAGCTCCCCTCCCGGCACTGGGAAGCAATCAGACCGAATTCGCGGCTGCCGTAACGGTCAAAAACCTTGCATTGAAAAACCGTCTCCAGGCGCCGGCGCATTGCGGAAGAGAGCGTCTCGGCGCAGGAAATAATACCGGTGAGCGCGGGGAAAGACTGTTCATGGTCCATCACATGGCGGGCGAATAGATCCAGGGCCGACGCATAGCCCCTCAGGACCCGGGGACGGAGGCGTCGCAACCGACGACTGAACACCGCCATGGATTCCGCGGACACCTCGAAGGCATCCATCTCCACCTGCCGCCGCCACCAGCGCGTCTCGAACCGCCGGCGCCAGCCGGCAGTGGCGGCCAGATCCCGGTCCGCCCCCCAGAGAAGGGCTGTCGGACGGCCGAAGTCCCAACCTGCCCAGCGATCGTGGCGCGCAGTCGCGGCCAGGTTCACCACCCGGTAGTGATGTTCCTGGAGAAACGAAACCGGTTCCCCCGTCGATCCGCCTGTGTGGTTCCAGATGGTCGCATCAGGCGGTGTCGCGGTGCTCACCAGGGAGTCGCGGGCGGCAGCCAGCTCTGCGCGCGTCAGGATGGGCCAGGACGAGAAGTCCCGGGGAAGGTCCAGCGGGTTGCCCGGGCCGAACCTGTCCGCCAGGCGCTGGCGGTAATAGGGCACCGAGGCCATGGCACCGGTGAGGATCGCCAGGAGCCGTGACTCCTGGAGACGCGCCATCTCAACTGCCGGCAGCCACTGCTCGTCTTCCAGGTGCGCCAACTCGGTGAGCACCGGGTGGCGGCGGAGATGACGCAGGGACGGCGGATAGACGAGCTGCGCCCAGACCCTCGCGGCCAGCCGCTCCTTCATCTGCGGCCGACTCATGGCCTGCTCCCGGCGCCAATCCGCGTCTCGCCGGCAGCCGGCAAGGTCCGGACCCGGGAGCCCGGGACGACCGTCGTTGCCAGGAGGCGCCGGCAAGCCGCCAGAACCTCGTCAACCTCGATGGACGTCAAGCAGGCCAGGCCGATGGGGCAGTGGATCTCTCGCGGCGGCATGAGGAGATCCACACAGGGGCGGCAGGCCATGTCCCGGGAAATCACCTCCACCGGGCGGGATCGTGGCCAGGGGCCCGAGAGACCCGGCAGCGTGGGCCCGAAGATGGCCACGACGGGCACCGGCAGAGCCAGCGCCAGATTGTAGATTCCCGAGTCGTTGGCGACGAACAGATCGCAATGTGCCATGAGTGCGGTCTCGAGATCCAGATCTCCCATTCCTGTGAAGTCGCGCAGCGGCGCCGTCGACCGTGCCTGCAGGTCGGCGCAGAGGGTTCTCTCGTCCGGGCCGCCGAACAGCCAGACCTCGGCCCCGGCGGCGGCAAGACCATCGGCCAGCGCCGCGAACCGCTCCAGAGGCCACCGTTTCCATGACATCTGGGCGCCACTGCCGGCATGAAGGCCGACCACGGGCCGGCCGCCGGGGCTTCCGCTCACAATCTCCGCAGCCTGGCGGCGGGCGGCGGGCGAGACGGCCCAGACGGGAATACCCGGCACCGGCTGCGGGATGCCCAGCCTGTCCAGGAGATGCAGATGTCGTTGCGCGGCCAGCACGCCGCTGGTGAGAGGCGGGTGCCGGACCGGCAGGTCATACAGACCGGGATGCGCCGGATCGTCCACGTACCCCAGTCGATGGCGCACACCGCCCAGGTAGAGCAACACTCCGGTCTCTTCATTGCTGTTGATGAAATTCACCACCGCAAGATCGAAGCGCCGGCGGCGCAGCCACGCCAGAGTCGACAACTTCCGCCACATCCGACCAGTCCAACGGGCGCTCTCAAGACTTCGGCAGACCACGTCATCGGCCCCACCTTGGCTCCTGACGACGGCCGCCGCCGCAGCGCGGGCTGTCCAGACCGTGATGTGGGCCCTTGGACACGCCTCCCGCAGAGCTCGCAGCGCCGGCAGGAACGTCACTGCATCGCCCATGCCTGCGGTCAGGACGACCAGCAGGCGACGGATCGCCGACATCGCAGGTGCCTGAGCCGGGGGTCCAGCCCGCCGGCTCAACCAGTTGTGCAGGCGGCGCGAGGAGAACAGAGGCTCAGAGCGTGGGCCAAGCCCTTGCAGATGGCGCCAGTAGGCCCGGCCATAGCCAACCTTCTGGGCCAGGTCGGTCAGCGCCCGCAGTGGGTTCCATCCCCAGGGTGTGGAGCGGTCATAGCGCAGGATGCGTAACGGTGCCGTCACAACAGAGCGCGCCAGGTACCGAACCACAGCGCCGCGACCGCCCTTGAGCCTGTCGCGGCCGCCGGCGGGATGCAGGCGATCCAGTTCCACGCGCCCGCAGCCATACCAGAGGTGCTTGCGCCATAGCTCTCCCGGAGAACCGGGCTGGGGATGAGTGGCCACAGTGTGAGGCACAACTGCGATCCCGTACCCCGCAGCCCGCAGCCGCTGGCGCAGATCGACGTCGGTGCCGGTTTCGAGAGTGTCGCTCTCGCGCCCGACCTCCTCGTACACCCGTGCCGGCAAGGCGCAGCAGAGATGATGGACCATGTCGGTAGGGGTCAATTCAGACACTTCCGGGAAGAGAGCCCGGGGGAGTGCCGCGGCAACCCAGCGCTGGAACCGGCCCGCCTCTTCGGGCAGGGCCGTCGCCGATCCGGTCATGCCCAGGGCCGGGATCTCCCCGCGTTCACTTCTCTCCAGGGGTGCGAGAAGTTCCACCAGAATTCGCCGGCCGCGCAGGCCGGCGTCATCATCCATGAACACCAGCCAGCGTCCGCGCGCCTGGTCGACGCCCACATTGCGCGCGTGCCCGTTGGGACTCTCACCCACCACCAGGAGAATTTCCGCTTCATCGATCCGTTCCTGCTGTTCCAGTTGCGCCATCAGGCGCGGCACGTTCCCGCGGGCATGGCCGTCCCGCGAGGGGATGATCACCGAGATCACCGGGTCCGGATGACTCCTTATCTTGAAGACGGCCATGAACTCACACTCCCCCGCCACGGACTGCATCAGAGGGCGGTGCCGCGGTGGCCTGCAGGATATCGCGGGCGTAGGCCGAATCGGGGACCACTCCCCTGGCGCGGCGCCGAGCTTCATCGAGGTGAGCGGCCAGTTCCAGCAGCCGGGCGGGCGGCGCGGCCGCCGCCTTCTCCACGGCCAGCAGATCCTGCCAGGCATCCATGAAGACCGGCTCCAGCGCCACAGCCCGCCGCAGCCGAGTCGCGGCTTCAGCGAGGCGCCCGCGCAGGCGGGCCAACGAGGCTTCCTCGCGCAGCAGGCGCGCATCGGTCGGCGCTCCCCGGGCCGCCAGCCGATAATCCGCCGCAGCCCGCGCGCATGACGCCTCGGTGCGCAGCAGTTCCACACAGGCACGTCGTTCAAGCCGGGCGCGCACCAGGTGCCCGTCGGGGTGGACCGGGTCCAGGGCTACCGCCCGATCCGCCGCCACGCGGATGCGCGCATACGACTTGAGATCCAGGGGATGGGCGGCATGAGCGAGGAGCACCTTGGCTGTCTCGAGAGAGTAGTGAACCTGGCCCGGCAGAACCCGGCGGGCAGCGGCCAGCAGGGCCACCTGCTCTTCCGGGTTGGAGGTCGCAGCAGCGCGCAGGGCCAGGGACTGGGCTCTGGTCGGCTGAATCACCAGTGCCACAGCCGCGGCAACCACGACAGCCAGGATGGCGGCGCGCTTGGCCATGCCGCGCGACCGGCCCGCCGGCGCCGGCGGCAGGGCCAGCCCGGCCAGCAGCGCTGCGGCCAGCAGGACCGGCGGACGGGCCAGGGGCTCATCGAACAGGGACAGGATGAACAGAATCGCCAGGCCACTGGCGGCGGCCAGCGCCACGTCTCTCTCCTGCGACTCCCCTCCCCGCCAGCCTTGCAACGCCCTCCGGATGGTCAGAACCGCGCCCAGGGCCAAGGCCAGGAAGACCAGCCCGCCACCTTCGGCCAGCAAGAGCAGCGGATAGCTGTGGGGGGCCTGAAAAGAACGGCCGTACCGCACCACCTCCCCGTCACGGGGGAAGTTATAAGCCCCCGCCCGGTATGGGAACTGTCCCGGGCCGATGCCCAGGAGCGGCGCATCCCGCGCCATCTGGACCACCTGCGGCCAGATCATGAGGCGATCATACCGGTAGATATCGGTCCCGTCGGCAAACCGTGTCCACAGGGCGAAGCCGGCCAGACCGCTGAAAAGAACAACGACGGCCAGGCCACGATAGAGAGTGGCACCCCGCAGACGCCGCCGCACGGCAGCCGCCGCCAGGGCGATCCCCATCACCAGCCCGGCGGCCAGCAGAGCGCCGCGGGAGCGCGTCGCCAGCACGCCCAGGGTCAGCACGGCACCGGCCAGCCAGCCCGGGAGGGAGGCGCGACGCGCCACCACCAGAGACAGGGGCAGCACCGCGACCAGAAAGGCTGCCAGGTGATTGGGGTTCACGAAACCGGCGGCCCCACGTCCCCGGCCGGCCAGGACCGCGAACTGGGCAGCCAGGGCGGCCGGCACGGCGGCAGCGACCAGGAGACAGGCCAGACCTGCCCGGTGGCGGCCACTTTCCGCCTGCCCCAGGAGAGCCGCCAGGGCCAGGGCCAGAGCGAACGCGGTGGCCATCTCAAAGAGCCGCAGGGCGGCGGCAAAGCCGTAGGCGGCGGCGGCGCCTGAAACAAGCAGGAAAAAGCCGGCGGGCAGCCAGTCAGCCAGGACGCGCCGCTCCAGACCACCCCCGGTGACCACGGCCAGAGCCACCAGTGCCAGCGCCGCCAGGTGGGCCAGAAGGTCGAGCCAGAGGCCCGTTGCAGCTTGACCTGCCGCTTCCATCCAGGGGATGAGGGCCATGAGAGCAGCCGCTCCCCAGAGCCCGGCCACCCACAGGCGCCGTTCCCGGAAGAGGCTGTTCACGGTTGTCCTTCCCCGTGTTCGTCCAGGCGCCGGGCCAGCACATCCAGCTGCCGCCGGTAGCCTCGGGCCAGGGGATAGAGGTCGGCGGCGCGCTGGAGATCGGCCGCCGCCAGGCCCGGCGTGTCGAGAGCGGCGGCGGCGACGGCCCGCACAGCGTGAGCCGCCGGCCAGACCGGCGCCCGCTGGAGAGCCATGGATGCGGCCCGGTACGCATTCCAGGCGCTCTCCTCACCCTCGAGATCCCGATTGTGCAGGAGAATTTCCGCCTCCAGGAGGTACGGTGCAGCGCGCCAGGGCGCCCATTCTCCTGCTTCCCTGGCGGCGGCCAGGGCTTCCCCGGGTGATTCATCCAGGATGAACTGCTGTCCCCGGGCCACGGCATCACGGGAGAGAGCGGCGAACATGCCAAACCCGCAGGCCAGCACCAGGGGAGCGACCCAGGACAAGGTCTTCAGGCGGGTGTCGGACCGGCCCGGCACGGCCTGCCCGGGAAGTCCTCCAGCATCGAGCTGCCCGACGAGAAGGCCGGCCAGGGCGCACGCCGTCCACAACGTGGCCGGCAACAGTCCCGAAAAATCAACAAGATTGTGCAACAGGAAGGCACCCAGACCGAAGGCCACTCCCGCCAGCGGGGGTGGAGCCGCGCGCGCCGCCCTTCTCACGGCGCGCCCCCAGACCATGAGTACAGCTCCCAGGGGTAGAAGGATCGTCAGGCCATGTTCCACGAGAAGTTGCAGGTAACTGTTGTGAACAAATCGGGTCTCGTTATCACCGGGCAGGCGGTAGGCGGGGTAGGCCGCTCCGTAGCCGCCGCCGCCGCTGCCGGCGACCGGGCGATCCAGGAACATGGCAACGGCTGTCTGGAAATTGCGCCAGCGCAGGACCGCAGGTCCATCCAGGCCGGCCGTCACGACCCCGTCCCTGCTCCAGATCACCACCAGAAAACCCAGCAGAGCCACGGCCAGCGCCGTGAGAGTCCAGCGAGAGCGCCGCCGAGCGGCGGTCAGGCTCCAGAGGAACACCATGGCCAGCAAGGCCGCGAAAGCACCGTGTGACCGGGTCAGGAGAAGCGCCAGCCCCATGGCTGCGGCTGCCGCCGCCGGCAGAAGCCGACGCCATCCCCGCCCGGCCCGGGCCAGGCCCAGCGCCACCGGTGCCGCCAGCAGCAGAAACGAAGCAAAGACGGAGGGCAGCACGAAGCGGGCGAAGATGCGCAGGCTGCTCAGACGTGCCGCCTCGGGCGATCCGGCCGCCACCTCCTGGAGCATCCGCGGCAGGCCGTCCAGGTACTGCCAGAATCCGTGCAGAGCCAGGAGCGCCCCTGCGCTGACAAGCAAGAGCAACACGCCCCGGGCCTCGTCGGCGCGGAGGCGGCGGCTGGCTGCAAAAACCAGGAGAGCGCCGCCCATGAGCACCAGCCTGTCCACGGCCTCCCCTCTGTCCAGCGCCTGCGGGAACGAAAGAGCCAGCGGGATCAGCAGAACGAGGAGGAGATTTCTCTCCGATGTCGCCTGCAGGCGAGGATTCATCAGGAGGGCTGCACCCAGGGCGGCCAGGAGGGCGGTCGCCGCCAGAGCGCCCAGCGGATAGATTCCCGGCGGGACGGTCCAGAGGACCACCAGCAGGGCGAATAAGATGGGCAGCGGCGCTTGCAGCCGCTCAACCCGCAAGGGGTTCAAGGGCCCGGATCCTTCTTTTCGGTCATGACCGGCGGCCGGCGGAGCCGTCCGGACTTCCAGTCAGTTGACCGCGGCGATGAACTGTCCGTTACTCAGGACGATGTCCAGGTCGAAATTATTGGCCTGCACCGGGGTGATATTGGCTCCGGGTACCCCATCGCGGCCAAAACTCTCCACCGAGTAATTATTGAGCCCATCGGACTGATAGTCGAATTCATGCAGCCAGGCATCTCTGGTGGGGAGGGAAACGCGGGAGAGACTGGCCAGCGCCAGGACCATACCGTTGATGTCAAGGCTGCCGGATGGATAGAGGGTCTCGTCATTCTGGTAGATCTGCAACTGCATACCCAGGGCACGCATGTTGGCCATGGAAGTGCGTTGCCGGGACTTTTCCATGGCTGTCTGCAGAGCTGGAATTGCCATGGCAGAGATGATGCCGATGATGGCGACTACGATGAGAAGTTCGATGAGAGTGAAACCGCCGCTGCCGGTAGCCTGTTTGCAATCGCTCCGAGTTGCGTGTCCCATCATGGCTCCTCTCAGCTGGGGTGGCTCACAAAAGTAGCGGCGGCGACCCTCCAGGGGTCGCCGCCGCCTCGAGCATCAGGATCGGGGCAATCAGTCGGACTGCGTTCCCTCGGGCCACTGGATGAAGGAACCACCAGAGAAGATGATGTCGCAATCGAAGTCCTGCACCGGGCCACCGGTGGCCGGGTTCAAGGTCAGGGTACCACCCGCGGAACCGTCCTTGGCCAGCGAGCCGACCGTATAGATCGTGGTGTCACTGACGTAACGCATGGCGAAGCCCCAGCCGTCGTTGGTCGGGACGTTGCGGATGTAGATGGGCTCGACCGAGGATTCCAGAACGGAACCGGCGATGATCGTCTCGGACGGCAGGTTCGGGTAGAACGAATTGTCGATGGCATACTCTTCGACGGACGTTCCCACCGAGCGCAGGTCAGCCATGGTCCGCTTCTGCTTGCCGCGATCGATGGCGTTCAGCAGGTTCGGGATAGCGATGGCAGCGATAATTCCGATAATCGCCACAACAATGAGCAACTCAATCAACGTAAAGCCTTTTTGCTTCTTCATGTCCACCTCCATTGTTTTGATTCGCCTTCCCTAAACGCAAGGAAGATGCCAGTCCCCTATGAGTTGGGGCCGGATCTTCGTTGAAACACGTAAATTACTCAACCATAATGACTTACATTCGATCCATGAACACGGGCGCAAAAACCATGGCGAACAGGTGCGCCAAAAATGACAGGAATTGTCATTTTAACGGACAATGGATGTCAGTCCATTCACTGATTGTCACTGCCTGACGGGACACCATCTGTCCCGCCCTGTCTCATGGCCTCACGAACGATGGCTTCCGCCCGCCGGGCGCGCTGTGACCCCGGATGCCGCGCCTGCTGCCTATGGATGGCGTCCAGGGTCTCTCCCGGATCGGTGCGCCCCTCACGCAGGTCGGCCGCCAGGCGGCCCGGCTCATCAGGGCGTG
Source organism: Acidobacteriota bacterium (assembly GCA_004356015.1). Classification (GTDB taxonomy): domain Bacteria; phylum Acidobacteriota; class Polarisedimenticolia; order SMYD01; family SMYD01; genus SMYD01. Next base: position 17,568 of record SMYD01000145.1, read on the forward strand.
ACCAGCGATCTTCCGGGAACCCGGCGATGGGGACCTGGGATGAGTCACGACGGACCAGGAGCATGGCGGTATCGTCCCAGTCGATGAGAGCCCAGCGCTGGCGCCTGAAGTAGACAGCCCGTGCCGAACGCTCGACCATGCCCCCATCCGGCATTCGCACCGGCAGGAGTTCATCCTCGTAAGACAGGATCGCCACGGCAATCCCCCAGCGATCCATCAGCCGATCCCAGCGCCGGATATCACCCTGGGCCCGGCAATCGGCCATCTCTGCCAGGAGGTCACCATGCAGTTCATTGCGTCCGTCGATGAAGACACGGAGCGGGTCCAGGGCCCAGGCCAGGTACCCGCCGAAGCGGACCGGGTTATAGAGAGGACCCTGGAGACCCGCGTCGACAAAGCTGCTGGCCATGGCCACAGGGAATCGGCCGGGGGCCAGGCCCCTCCCCGGCCGCGCGCCGGCGGGAACCGCGAGAAACCAGCCGGCGGCCAGCAGGGACAGGACCGGGACCACCACCCCGGTCCAGCGTCCCCAGCCGGGAACCATCGGCCGGGAACGATCGGCGTCCCGTGGGGACCGCCACCCACTCAGGACCAGAATGGGGAGCACAATATAGAAAAATCCCAGGAAACGCAGGCTCGTGGCACCCAGCACAGCCAGAACGGTACCCCAGGCCAGAACCGGCCACGCGAGCGACCGGCCACCGCGCCGGGCCAGGAACGCAGCCAGGACAAGGAGGGGAAGCACCACCCAGAACAACCAGAATGCCGGCTGCAGGCTGGTTCCCCACTCCGGGTTGCTCATTCCCCTTCCCTGCAGGACGCTGCCGATGGCGGCCGGGACCCTCAGTATCTCTCCACCATAGGGGTTGGCCAGGAGAGCCGCCGCGGCCGCCAAGCCCACCGCCAGAAAAGGCCATGCCCGGCCCGTGTCGCGTGTTTCAAGAAGGATCACGACGGCGGTGATCAGTACCAGTCCAACCCCGAGAAGCGCCGAGGGATGCAGGTTGACCCACAAGGCGGCAAGAAGCGGTACCGGGAGGAGGCGGGGCCAGGGGGATCGGCCGCGGTCATGAGCTTCCATGGCCGCCAGCAGGAGCATCAGCATCACCGGTAACAGGACCAGTCCGGCCATCTCGGGGCGGGCGAAGAACCGGAAGCGCGCTCCAGCGAGGGCCAGACAGG
>SMYD01000146.1 GCA_004356015.1 Acidobacteriota bacterium
GTCTTCACTGACCAACCAGATGGTCATGAGAACATCATCTTCATCGGGCTTGACCGTGAGGGCCCGGCGTACCAAGCCGGCGGGACTGAAAGTTTCGAGCTTAGGGCCGGCGTGGAGGACCGGCCGGATGGGCCCGGTGGCATCATTGTTCACGAGATCAGCCGGCGTGGCGTTGCGATCCTTGTCGTGGCGGGCGAAGGCCCACCATGAACAATCCTGGTAGCGCGCATGCCCCAGGACGGTGACCCGATCGATCATCTTCAGGGAGGCGCTCCGGATGGTTTCCGACATGGACGAGAAGTCGCTCCTGAGGGTCACGTCATCCCACCACGCGGTGGCTCTGATCTTGCGCATGACGGCCGGCATCTCCGGAATGTAAGGGGGGATGCCCTTCCGGTCGTCCATCATGAAGCAGTTCCAGCTCAACAGATTGGCGCTGGAGAAACGGCCCTGAGTGCCGTCCGCGTCCAAGGTGACCTCGGCATGCAAAATGGGGAAGTACGGCGGGTCCTGCTCCTCGTCGCTCAGGCGCTTGACCAGATCCCGGGTCAGGGTCTCCAGGTTGCGAACATCCGGCAGGGCCATGAGATCGCGGGCATGCTCGATCCAGTTGGCGCAGGCCAGTGGGACCAGGCGGTTCAGGGTTCCCAGGTGACTGCGATCCAGGGCATCCAGCTTCCCCGGGGCGGATCGCAGGAGGATGACCTTCAGCCCGTCGCCCCTCTCGTCATGCAGAGGCAAGAGCTCCTGGCGGAGGGGGAAGTTCAGGTCGGGCTGAGTGAGCTCGAGACGTCCACGGTAGACCAGCTGCTCCGGTGAGGAGTTCTCGTCCAGTTGGATAGCGCGCTCGCTGGTGGAGTTGAAGCGCAGTGGCAGCGAATAGTAATCGGTGCCCACCGAGAACGGTTTCACCACCAGGGGGAAATAGATGCCCGGGGTCGGGTGTTCCAGGAGAAGGGCGGCGACCCCGTTCTCGGGGCACCAGTCCTGGAGTAACTCTTCAAGATTTCGACGAAACTGGAGTGTCACCCTGGTCCTCCACCGGGCGGAACGGGAACTGTCCCAATCCTAACCCCGGAGGGGGATGGCTGGCAACGAAAAAAAGGGTCCTCAACCGGTTTTGCTGCGATTTTCCCGTTGCAAAGGGAGTTGCGGGGTGAGGGAGACCGCGGCGGGCCGGTGCTGACGGTCCGGCTCGGGCCGGTAGGTGGACACTCTGATGAGATGCCTCACGTTGGAGAATGATCCACCGCCGGGTGGCCGGGCCGGCTCCGGCCCCTGGCGGGTGTGGTCCATGTTGGTGACCAGATGCACCACCGGTGGCCCGGAGGCGAGTCGCTCCGCCAGGTGCAGGGCCGTGCCCAGGTTGGGGTCGAGGCGGCGAGAAGAGTTGCCCGGAACCATGACAACGATATGGGAGATCCGCCGCCGGGCAAGATCGAGAATCAGTTGAAGCATGTCGCCAGGCCGGCAGTCGCCTTCTGCCATGGACTCCAGGTCACCTGCCGCCGCTTCCTTCAGCAGCTCCGGCAGGATATTGCGAACGTAGCGGTCCCGTAACTCCTGCCGGGAGAAGAGGACCGAATTCGCCGGCATGATGGGGCTAGGTGGAATTTCGGGGTCGCCCCGGGGCAGGAGGGCGTCCCGGAGGTCGAGCCCCTCCTTCCCGAGGATCTCCAGAAAGGACGGGGGCACGGGCTGTGGACCGCCGTAGTACCGGCGGCGCAGGTCGTTGGCGCGCTCCCGGGTCATGGCAGGGCCAGGCCGTCCGGGATGCGGCTCCTGAAAGTGACGGTCGTCCACCAGCAGCAGGAGATGAGCCTCGGCGGAACTGCTGACGGCGCAGGAGTGGAGAAATCTCGCCCCCAGCGCGAAGGAGCGCTCCGGATAGTCTCCGGAGCCGTTGCTCGAGAAGCCGTTGGCTCCGGAGATTCCAAGTTCCTGGCCGATGAGGGGAATCAATCGATCCCGGCTCTCATCCAGAATCAGGGCGAATTGTCCGGCGACGACAGCCACCGATCCCCCACGGGGCACGGCGGTGCGCCGCAGGAAGCGCAGCAGCTCATCGTCGTCCCGGAACAGGTTATTTTCAGTTGCCGATCTTCTCATGTGTGCATCCCGGGTATCAAATCGGATACCCTTGGTGACGATTCAGCTTCTTTTCCGGCCGTGAAGCCGGTGCTTGATGTTCCATCCCGTAGGGAGAGCAGGAATCGTGCCAGCATGACCCGAGAACCGGTGGTCATCGAAGACTGGGAAAGCCGCCGCAGTCGTTTCAATCACGACTGGCTCAAGAACCGGCATCTCAACCGTCTCGACGGATTTCTCGCCCTTCTGGCATCACCGGCGGCCGCCCCCCCTGACCTGCTGGCCGGTTTTCTTCAGCACGACCTGGTGGAGTGGGAGAAGAAGGCGGGAGAGGCGCGGGATCTCCTGGCCCGATTCGAGGACGAGATGTCACCCCGGGCCTGTTTCTCTCAGCCCCCGCTCTGCCTGCTTCCGGCAGCCCGGCGGGAGTGGTTGGCCCAGGATCTCCACGACCTGTGGCGGGCACGGTACCCCGTGTCGGATTGGGTGGCGGCTGCCCGGGAGGCACTCCATGAGGCGGAACAGGCCTACCATGTGCTGGAGAATCTTCTCGGGCCCCATGCCGGGGAGAGAGTGAAGCAGGCGCGGACCCTGCGCGCTGAATTTGTGGCGTTCGCCGCCGCCTGCCGGCGTCTGGGGGACTGTGTCGCCAGGCTGCCCCATGAGATCCTCATCGTATGAAGAGCCTGCCGAGGATCCTGATCATCGACGATGTCTATGGCCGCGCCATGGAGGCTGAAAACCGCGACCGGCAGCTTTTCTGTGCCCGCCTGGGCGTGCGGGATGTGACGGGCCGGGGGGCTGCGGCCTCGGTGGAGAACCCGGTGGCCGAGGCTGTCCTGCACAGCGGCCAGATGCGCACGGACCGGCGTGTCGAGAACGACCTGGAGGGGGTCGTGGAGTGCGTGCGCGCGGGCTGGCGCCATTGGCCGCGCTGGGCGCTGATTCTCATCGATATGCACTTCCAGACCGGACCCCTGGACCCGGCCACCGGCGAGCCCCAGGGCGACCCCAGGGATCGGGATCCCGCCCGTTACTTCGGCCTTCAGATCATCGACCGGCTTCTTCAGGATAAAGAGCTGGCCGGGATACCCATGGTGATCCTCTCTTCCATGGAGAGGAAACAGATCGAGCAGCGATTTGCCCGCCGGGGTGTCTTTGCCTTCGTGGAAAAAGATCAACTCAACCGGGAGGGGCTCGATGTCCTTCTCTGGGAGCATGGCTTTCTGGAGGATGATCGGATTGTCGGTCACTCCCTGCCGATTCTCGCGGCGCTGCGGGCAGCGCGCCGGGTCAGCCGCATCGGCAATACCAATATGCTTCTTCTGGGTGAGACGGGAACCGGCAAGGAACTCGTTGCCGACTACATCCATCGCACTTCACGGCGGGAGGGCCCTCTCCGCAAGATCTTCGTGCGGGCCAATGACGACATGTTCGCTGCCGACCTGTTCGGGTACGTGAAGGGAGCATTCACCGGCGCCATGCGGGATCGGGCCGGGGAAGCGGAACTGGCCCACCAGGGAACTCTTTTCTTCGATGAGTTCGGGAACATCCCGGGAGCTGCTCAGGACAAACTCATGCGACTTCTGGACACCGGTATCCGGGAGACCCAGCGGATCGGAGACAGCCGGACCCGCAAGCTGGACCTGCAGGTCGTCCTGGCCACCAACCGCTTCGAGATCCTCAAGGACGGGTTCCGCCGCGATCTCCTGCAGCGGGCTAATGCCGGCAATCCCATCCTGCTGCCGCCCTTGCGCCAGCGGCGCGAGGATATCCCCCTGCTGGTGGAGTTCTTTGTGCGCCGGCATGAGCAACGCCTTGGTGCTGAGCACCGCGAGATCTCCACCGGTGCCATGGAACTGCTGCAGGCCGCTTCCTGGCCGGGCAATGTCCGTGAGCTGGAGAATGAAATGCTCAAGGCCGTGTCCGATTACCGGGGAATTCGCTACCTGTCCACCGAACATGTGGATGCCGTTCGCGGTCGGGAAGCGGTTCCTGTGGCGCCGGTACCTGCTGCCGTGGCCTCACCTCGGTCCCCCGGGCCTGAGGTGGAACAACACCTTTCACTGCAGGGGGTCATGGAGGAGATGGACCAGGTCGAGTTCGATATCGAATCCCGGGAACTCTGGGCGGGGCAACTGATGGGGTGCCAGGGGGTCTACGCCCGTCTCATGGCCCGTTACCTTCAGGCGGCCCTGGCAGCCAGCGCCATCGCCTCCGGAGAACCACGCCCCACCACGGCCATCCGGATGTTGCTGGGACGCAAGACCCTGCGCACTTCCGATGCGGCAAGCACCATCAAGCGTCTCCTCTCCGTATCGCGGGAGGCCATTGCCGACCTGCTGGCTGACGAGAGCCTGCATCTGGGGGGGACGCTGCGCTGGGCGGAAAACCTGCGTGGTGGCGCCGGCCGCAGGCCGGCAGCCGGGCAGCCAGGCAAGAAGAAGGGTTGAGAGGAACCCGGGGTCTCCATCTGTTGACTCAGGGTTGCAGATCCGCTCCTGCCTCCATGGGCACGCATGAGGCTCCGGAGCGGATGCAGGACGTCCCGCCGAAAATTCAGGAAAGCCGCTGGTCCTTGACTGGTAAGGCTTACATGGCGCCATGGGCCGATGACGAAGGCCGGGAGTGAAGTTTCTGCAGCCGCTTTCTGAAGCTGGCATCCGTCTTGCTCTATGGGAATACGTCCATCACAGGCGCAGAGAAAGCGCGGAAAAGGAGAGGACATGGCTTATCTGAGAATCAGTCTGGTGGTCGCGGCTCTTCTGGCTTCAATGAGTGTGGCGGGATTCGGTAGCCGATATTCCTCCTCTGCAGCTCCCGGTGCCGAGACCCTCGGCGAGCAGGTCTGGGACGGTTCCGGTTCGGGCGGTTCAGGTTCCGGTGATGTGCCCTTCATCTGTACCGGATGCAACTAGGGGTGGCTCAACAAGACGCTTCACCTCACCAGGAGAGAGGCCGGTGACGCCCACAGCGCGCCGGCCTCTCTTGTATTCTGTAGAATGGGGCGACGCTGAATCCGGGGTGCCCCGTTGGTTTTTCTTGCCATCCTGATCGTTCTGCCCCTGGGAATGATCACCCTCCAGGTGGTGCTGGACCTGGATGCTCTCCTGGGTCTCTGGGGTTATTCCCTCTACAAGGTTTTCTTCATCGTTCCGCCCCTCATCTACTGCCGGCGCCACGGCGTCGGCATCCTGAGCGACATCTGCAAGTTTCGTCACTGGCGTCGTTGCCTGCCGCTGGCTCTCGGGCTTGGGGGCCTGGCCATGGTTCTCTTTGCAGGTGTGTACGCTTTGCTTGGGGATCGGCTGGTCGACAAGGAACTCATTGCGGTGAAGATCGGCGAGCAATTCAAGGTGAGCTCCGCGACGGTGCTTCTCATCGCTCCGGTCACGATTCTCGCCAATTCCCTGCTGGAAGAGTTCTTCTACCGCGGGTTTGCGTTCGGGCTGCTGGTGAGGAAGAACAGGCGGCTGGGCTATCTGGTGCCGGCTGTGGCGTTCACCGGCCAGCACCTGCTCTTCATATACCACTGGCTCACGCCGTTTCCGCTGGCTCTTGCCGTAGGGGGATTGTTCCTCCTCGCCCTGGTTCTGCAGAGAATCTACGAGAAGGCCGACTCCCTGGTGGCACCGTGGATCATCCATATCCTGGGCGATGTCGCCATGATGGGGATCGCCGTGACGCTTTTGCGGTGACGGGCCAGGACGACCCCGGCCGTTGCCAGCGGCTAGTTCGCGAAGGTGGTGGCTTCGCCTCTGACCAGGTTGCTCCAGGCATTCATGGCCGCCAGGGAGGCCTTGCGCGACCGGCGCAAGGTCGGCGAGACCCGCTCCCAGAGGTCCAGGACGGTCTCGTAGCTCTGCCCATCGGCGGATTTCACCTTGACTGCCAGGGCATCCCCCGGGACATGGTTCGCCAGGGTCTGATCCACCTGGGCGGTAGTGACCACCCGCTGCCCGTTCAACTCGACAATGCGATCTCCGACCTTGAGACCCCGGGCTCTGGCCGGGCCGGTTTTAAACACTCGGGTGATGATCGGTTCGTCGGCGGCCAGGGTCATGCCCAGGAACAATTCGCCGGTGCCGGTTTCGGTCATTTCAAGGCCGGCCAGGGAGGCCTGGGCAGGCAGGGGCGCCGGCCCCGTTCCCAGCACAGCTGCCTGAAAGAGGTCGGTCAGATCGGTGCGCGCCAGGCGGGATGCTTCACGCAGAAGCAGGGTATTGGTCACCTGGTGGCCGCGAGTGGCCGCCAGCAGATCGCCCAGGCCGGAGCTGTTGCCCGTGGCCGACCGGATCTGGATGTCCATGAGGAAGCAGGCCAGCAGGCCGGCGTCCCTCACATAGCGTGTGGCGTCATCGTCGGCCAGCGCGCCGGCCTGGGCCGGGGACACA
>SMYD01000147.1 GCA_004356015.1 Acidobacteriota bacterium
ACCAATCCGAGTTTCCTCGATGCTCCGCTGCTGACCACCCAGTACACCGTGACGGTCCGTTGCTCCACTGACCCGGAGTGCCTCGACACAGACAACGTGGTGGCCGAAGTGCTCGATCAGCGGGAAGCCTCCGGCGTCCCGGATGAGCTCATGTTCGTCGACCCGGCCTCGGTGGGCACAGGCACCACGACGTACGTGGCCAGTGAGCCGGCGATAGGCGGTTGCAGCAGCATGAGCATGACCAGCAACGACCTGCTGGGCGCCGGTGGCGAGTTGCGCCAGGCGTCTCCAACAGACCGTTCTGGCACTGCTCTCAGTGCGGCCCTGCGGGCCGACCTCTGCGACGCAGGGGCCATGGCGGGTATCGGTGGAGGACAGTTCTCCTTCAGCACGCCCACCGCAACGTCTGCCGGCGAGATCAACGGCTACCTGGCCGTTGGTACCTGCCAGGGCATCCAGGGTACCTTGGGACGCCTCAAACCGCTCAACCCCGAGTTGGAGGTTGGTCGCGGCGGTGTCCCAAGTGGACTTCCTGTCTGCCCGTAGAGCAGGACACGTCGTTTAAGCACCGCATTTGACGCGGGGCCGGGAAACCGGCCCCGCTTTTTTTTGCGCGGCGGCGGGTTGCGGTCTCGATGAAGGCGGGCGCGTGCGGCCCCGGTGGACAGGGCGAAGGCGGGCGCGGATAGCTCCTCGTGGCGCGCATGTCAGTGGTTTCCTGCGGCAGAGATCGTCCGGAGGGGAACCGCCTAGGAAAACAGTGCCTTGGGCGGCGCGCCCCCCTGCAGGTGGCGCACGGCACGACGGGTGAGGCGGCGCCCGCGGGGAGTCCGCTCCAGGAAGCCGATCTGCAGCAGGTACGGCTCATGGACCTCCTCGATGGTATCCTTCTCCTCGCCCAGGGCCGCGGCCATGGTTCCCAGGCCGACCGGACCTCCCCCGAATGTCTTCCAGATGAGAGTCAGGAGGCGCCGGTCCAGGGCATCAAGACCCAGGCAGTCGACGCCGAGGCGATCCATGGCCCGCGCGGCCAGCTCCCGGTGGATGCGGCCATCACCATCCACCTCCGCGAAGTCTCGCACTCTGCGCAGGAGGCGGTTGGCGATGCGCGGAGTACCCCGCGCGCGTCGGGCAATCTCGCCACACCCTTCCTCCTCGGTTTCCAGTTGCAGCAGGTGGGCCGAGCGAGCCACGATGGTCGCCAGGTCCTCCTTGGGGTAGAACTCAAGGGTATGGATGATCCCGAAGCGTGAGCGCAGAGGCGCCGTCAGCAGGCCCAGGCGTGTCGTTGCTCCCACCAGCGTGAACGGTTTCAGGTCCAGGCGCACGCTGCGGGCAGCGGGGCCCTGGCCAATCATGATATCCAGGCAGAAATCTTCCATGGCGGGATAAAGGATCTCCTCCACGGCTGGGCTCAAACGATGGATTTCATCGATGAAGAGAACGTCGCCTTCTTCCAGATTGGTGAGAAGGGCGGCAAGATCACCGGCCCGCTCCACCACGGGGCCGGAGGTGGGACGAAATCCAGCACCCATCTCCCGCGCCAGGATCTGGGCGAGAGTGGTCTTGCCCAGGCCCGGGGGTCCGGCCAGAAGCACGTGATCCAGGATTTCCCCGCGACCCCGGGCAGCCTGCAGGAAAACCTGCAGGTTGTCGACAACACTCCCCTGGCCGACAAAATCAGTCAATCTCAGGGGACGTAACCCGATCTCCAGGCCATCCTCACCGGGCGTGCTGCTGGCGGAAACCAGGTCATCAGGTCGTTGCGGGTCCACTTGGTTCATCCTCTCACAGGGCTTTGCGGCCGCCCAGTTGCTGGAGGGACCGGCGCAGAATCTCCTCTACAGCCTGCCGCTCCGGCCCGGCGGCAAGAACGTCATCCAGTGCCCTGTTGACCACGCTCTCCTTGTAGCCCAGGCTCAATAGAGCCAGGCGCGCATCTTCCCGGGAATCACCGGGCGGCGAGCCAGCGGCGGACAAGCCCGCAGCTTCCGTGCCCAGGGCGTTCAGCTTATCGCTCAATTCGGTCACGATACGTTCCGCGGTTTTCTTGCCCACACCCGGCAGGGCCACCAGGCGACTTAGATCCCGCCGCTGTATGGCATCCACCAGCGGCTCGACCGGAATCTGGGAGAGAATGCCCAGAGCCATCTTCGGCCCGATACCCGACACGTTCTGCAGCAGCCGAAACATCCGCCGCTCCCTGCGTTCCAGAAACCCGTAGAGAGTTATCTCCGACTCGCGCACATGGGTATGGACAGCCAGTTCCACCGGCCCCGCCGCCGGCAGGGCCGCGTAGGTATTGAGCGAGATGAGCACCTCATAGCCGACACCTGCCACATCGATGACCAGGCGTCCCGGGGCCCGCTCCACCGCTTCCCCCACGAGACGGCCGATCATGGGTTCCGCCCTCTTCCGGGCCAGTTGCCCTTGCCACTCCCGCTCGCGCTCACCGCCGCCACGATCCGGTTCTGCCGGAGATGGGCGGCATGACAGAGAGCCACCGCCAGGGCATCGCTGGCATCATGGCCGATCTCGGCCGGGGCACCGGGCAGCAGGCGGGCCACCATCCAGGCCACGCGCATCTTATCCGCGGCGCCGACGCCGACAACGGTCTTCTTCACCGATGCCGGCGAATATTCAGACACTGGCACTCCGGCCTGCACTGCGGCCAGGATCAGGACACCACGGGCGTGGGCAAGTTTGAGTACTGAGCGAACATTGGCGGCATGGAATATGTCCTCCACAGCCACCATATCAGGAGTCAGGCGGGCCATGAGCTCGCTCACCCCCTGGTGAAGGAACTGCAGGCGTTGTGGGAGCTCGGCCCGGCCCGGGGGCGAGAGAATGCCGGACTCCAGATAGATCAGGCTGCTGCCGGCTTTCTCGATGAAACCGTAACCGGTATGGCGAGAGCCCGGATCAAGACCGAGGATACGCGCTGCGGGGGCGCCCGGCCGGGTCACGTCAATCCTGAGCCGGGTCGGTTTCCTCGAGTTCCATGTTCCCCCAGACTCTCTGGATATCGTCATGGTCATCGAGCGCCTCCAGCAGGCGAATCAACTGGTCCGCTTTCCTGCCCGAAACCTTGACTGTCGTGCTTGGGATACGGGAGATCCGGGCGACCTTGAGGGTCATGCCGGCATCGGTGATGGCTTTGCTCACCGCCTCAAAAGCATCCACCGGCGTGTAGACTTCAAAGACGCCATCCACCTCCTCGATATCTTCGGCGCCGGCTTCAAGGGCAACATCCATGATCTGCTCCTCGCCGGCCGTGGCGGCATCGACCTCCAGGTAGCCCTTCTTCTCGAAGATCCACGCCACCGAGTTGGGAGAACCCAGATTGCCGCCGTTCTTGGCGAGAAGGTGGCGAATTTCAGGCGTTGTGCGGTTGGGGTTGTCGGTCAGCACCTCCATGAGAAGAGCCACGCCCTCGGGGCCATAGGCCTCATAGGTGATCTCCTCATAGGTCACACCCGGCAATTCACCCGTGCCACGCTGGATGGCGCGCTTGACGTTGTCCAGAGGCATGTTGATGGCCTTGGCGGACATGACGGCGCTGCGCAGACGTGGGTTGCCGCCAGGATCTCCGCCACCGGACCGGGCGGCAACGGTGATCTCCCGGATCACACGGGTGAACTCACGGCCTCGCCTGGCATCAGAAGCCGCCTTCTTGTGCTTGATGGTGCTCCACTTGTTGTGGCCGGACACGAGCTGCCCTCCGAGGGAAAGCCATCTTAATATACGCCTTCGGCCGCCTGCAACGTGCCGCCCGAGACACGGCTCACAGAAGGAGTTTTGCTAGCATCAGAGGATGATCATGCGGCACTTGCCAGAGTCCCCCGGAGGACTCGTCGTCTCCTGGGCAGCGGTCCTGGTCCTGGGGACGGTGGCTTGCGGTGACGGCAGCGGCGCCCGCCGGGTACCCGCCACAGACGACACCCACCCGAACATCGTGCTCATCACCCTGGACACAACCCGCGCGGATCACCTAGGTCTCTATGGCGGCGACAGCCGCGTCAGCCCCCATCTGGATCGCCTGGCGGCCCTGGGAACGGTTTTCACGGCCTGTGACACGGCATCCCCCCTGACCCTTCCCGCGCACGCGACGCTGTTGAGCGGCCTCTATCCGCCGCGTCACGGTCTGCGCGCCAACGGACGCGGGCATCTGGGGGCAGATTTTCCCATCCTGCCGCAATGGCTTTCCCTGCATGGCTATCAGACCGGCGCTTTCATCAGCAGTGCCGTTCTGGACAGGCGCCACGGCCTTGACCGGGGCTTCGATACCTATGACGATCGGATGGGGTCACGGGCGGAACGGCGCGGGGACATCACGGTCGACCGGGCCCTGGCCTGGTGGCGAGAGCGGGATGCGCGCCCGGCCTTCCTCTGGGTGCATCTCTTCGACCCTCATGCTCCCTACGAGCCGCCGGCCCCCTGGTCCGCATTGTTTCCCGACAGACCCTATGACGGTGAACTGGCCTTCGTGGATGCCCAGACGGGGCGCCTCCTGGCTGGTCTCGGGGCTCCCGGGCTGGAGACCCTGGTGGCCGTCATCGGGGATCATGGCGAAGGCCTGGGTGAGCACGGCGAGAGAGAGCACGGGCTCCTCCTCTACCAGTCAACGCTGGCAGTGCCCTTCATCCTCAGTGGTCCCGGGATCCCCGTGGGCCGCCGGGTGACCACCCCGGTGCGCACCATCGATCTGCTGCCAACCCTCCTGGCACTGGCAGGGGTCCCGGATCCAGACGGGCTGCCGGGCCGTGATGCTCTGGCACCTGCAACAGCCACCCTGGAGAGCTATGCAGAGACTCTCATGCCCTGGGACGATTATGGATGGCACCCTCTTCGCTCCCTACGCCGGGGCAAGTACAAGCTTATTCGGGGAGCCTATCCGTCACTCTACGACCTCAGGGGCGACCCGGATGAGACCCAGGACCTCCTCGGCCACGAGGCAACCCCCGTGACGCCCGGGATCCGCGCCAGGAGCCTGGAGATGGAAGCGGCGCTGCTCGCCCTGCAGGAGGAGAGCGGGACCGCGGCCGGGCGCAAAGAGTCGCCTGTCCAGTCCCTGGACCTGTTGCGCTCCCTGGGCTACCTGGCTGGTACCGCGGGAGTGCCTCCCGCCGATGCGAACCTTCTCGACCCTCGCGGACAGACTTCCTTTCACCAGCTCGTTGGTGAAGCCCTGGCGGCGTATCGGCATGCCAGGCACGAGCGAGCCGCCACGATTCTCGGCGACCTGCTGCGCCAGCAGACCCACAACCCGTTTCTCCAGGACCTTGCCGGCAGCGTCGCCATGGCCCGGGGGCGCCATGGCGACGCCATGGCACTCTTCTCGGCGGCTCTGGAGCACACTCCCGACCGCGGTCCCGTCGAAGTTCATCTGGCGGAAGCCTTCCTGGCGGCCGGGCAGCCGGCAGAAGCGGAGCGGCATGGCCGCCACGCACTGGGTAACCTTCCCTCGCCGCCACCGGTGAGGGCCGCCCTTCTCCTCTGCCAATCCATCTCGCGCCAGAATCGGCCCGTGGAGGCAGGCCAGTGCGCCGCTCAGTTTCTCGCTGACATCAATGACCCGTCCCACCCACTGGCGGCAGAACTCCGCGGGTTGGCCGGACTCTCGGCGGACCGCTCCAGCACACCGTAACGGTAGCCATGGATGATCAGGTCCCGGATCTCTTCATCAGAGGTGCGGGCGACATCGAGGATGTCGTTGGCTCCCTGGCTGACCGGATTGCAATTGAGCAGGTAGCGCAGGCGGTAGCCGGCCTGGCGGTAGGTTTTCCCATCGAGACCCCAGCGATAATTCTGGTCGATATCCAGAGACATGACCGCGATGAGATCGGGGCGAAGAGACAGAACATAACCCACATCCTGCTTGTTGTGTCCCACCCGGAAGAAGTCAGATTTACGCCTGCCAATGGCTGCATCGGTCAAACCAAGCATATCCACGGTGGTCAGCTTCGAGAAAAAGGGAATCTTACCGGCGGCATCAACCGCCAGAAGGCTGCCGGGGTGGGCCTCTCCCAGGAAACGACCCAATGCGATCCATGCGTCATACTTGGGCTTTGCATAAGCAAATCGGCGATCCTGAACCAGAGGACGCAACTGCCCCGCCAGTACTACCAGGATCAGGAGAATCAATGCGCGCCGCCGCATGCGTGGCACGGCAAAATTGACAAGGGAAATCATCCCCAGAGGAAACAGGACCGCCAGCATCCGCTCGCGATAAACATCCCCACCCACGGCGACGAAGTAGCCGGCCCAGAGAAGACCGAAAAAAGCGGCAAACGGCGGCACGCGGGGAGAAAATCGAGACAGGAGAGTCGGGGTGCCGGGCTTCTCATCGGTCTTCTCCCGGCTTTTCCAGATCACCGCCACCTGCAGGAACCAGACCAGGAGAAAGGCGGCCAGGCCGCTATCTGCGGCGATCTCCAACAGGGACTGGATCCCCGCCGCGAGCCGCTCCAGGAGAGGACCCGAGACCTTCACATAGTAGGTGTTGGGCAGCGGACTGCCGTAATAGAGCAGGCGCCACGTGGTGAGGAGGCCCATGGAACCCAGCAGGCCGCCTGCCACCACCATGGCGGGGCGGCGGCGACGGCGGCACAGCAACCAGACCACAGCAGCCGCAGGCATGAGGAACCCGTCCGCCCGGGACAGAACCAGAAGCGCGGTCATGACCACCCAGGGAAGCCTGCGGGAGCGGCCGGATTCTTCCTCGTCTCCCGACTTCTGAACCTGCCACCAGAACAGGACCTGCAGCAGGAGGACAAGAGGGGTCTCCATCCCCATGGCCGCGGTCATCCACATCATGGGGCAGAAAGCGAGAAGAATGAGTGTGGCATTGCGATACCTGGAACTCTTCCGCCCTGCTGATGCCAGACTGAGGATGACGGCAAGCGCCATCAGACAGCCGATGTTCAGGACCACACTGGCGGCATAAATGCCATCGTCGCCCACCAACCACCAGAGGGGGGCAAGAATCAGAACATGAAGCGGGCTGGAGTATCCCTCGACCCGGGAGCCAGCGTTGTACACAGGCCCTGCCCCCTCGGCCAGGTTGCGGGCATAACGATAGGTGATGTAAGCGTCATCGGTGCCCAGGGCGTGCCAGGCCGGCTCTTGCGCGGAAGTCCCGCGCAGGAGATATAACCGAAATCAGAAAACAAGCCGCCTGACCAGAGGTCTTAAACACAACTTTTGACAATACCTCCCCGCGCAGGGTATGCAGCAGAGAGCCTCCGGCCAGAATGAGGATGGCGGCAAGGAGAACCAGGGTCGGGAAATTCCCCCGGCCCTGGCCGGGTTTGCCATGATGGGGCACGGCCGCGTTCTCGATCACGAAAAAACCCCCCACTGTCGTTCAACGACAGTGGGGGGCTCAAAATCAAATCCCGGCAACGACCTACTCTTCCACACCGTTGCCAGTGCAGTACCATCGGCGCTGGAGGGCTTAACTACCGTGTTCGGGATGAGAACGGGTGTGACTCCTCCGCTCAGGCCACCGGGAATCTTTATTTCAGGGTCAGTTTAGCAGATCGGACTCAAAAGCGATAGCGAAACCCCATCCCGATGGAAAATGAATCCATCTCCACGTCCCCCCCATGGATAAACAGCTTGGACTGCCGCGAGATCGTCGTACCGACTTCGGGATCTGTAGGGTTGGGAATTATAATATTTATGGGAGTCCCCAACTCCACGGGGAAAACGGTGAAAAATGCCCGCTCGTTCTCAACTGGAGGAGCGGAAGAACTCTCGGTGAGATCATCGACCAGGGCCACCGCATCCTCCACCGGCAGGGACAGGAGCATACTGATGAAGTCAGCCTCGCTGGTGATACCTTCAAAATCAAAGATCTGGGTGTTGCGACCGATTCCCTGGCCGAACTCTTTGAAGCCGAGAGCCCGGATCTGGATTCGGGCCGGCGTCTCGATGAAGTTCGCGCTGAGAAACAGGGACCAGTTGCGATTGATGTTGTATTCGAGTCCACCCCGCACGGTGTAGAAAGCAGCCGACGTAGCCTCCACCGTGATGAGGTCACTAGGATTGCCGTCGGCATCTTCTCCGAGGATACCGGTGGCAAGCTGGATGCCCCGCACGGTCCAGTTAAAGGCGATGCCGGCCAGGTTATCGTTCAGTTGCGCCAAGGACGTTGAAGAGGACACAGCAACATCCATGTAGCCGGCGCCGATGCCGAAGTAGGGACGGAACGGACTGCGCGGGCGAAACTGCCAGATACCGCTGAGACTGACCGGAACCTGGGTGACGGTGCCAGAGCTTGGATAGATGAACTGATAATTAGCGAAGGGATCGTCCGCCGTTAAATCCTGATCCACCGGGTTGATGATCGACTCCTCGGCGATATCCACGGCCACTTCGATCTCGCCACCGTCTCCGGAATAGTAACCCACGTCGATCTGGGCCAGCAGAGTTCCGTGGCGCCAGGTCTTGATGTCCACCGCCAGATTGAGTTCTCCCCACACGTTTTGAGCAATTGCCGTACTCTGAAAGATACCGCTATCCTTGCGCGGGTCACGGATAAAGTCATTGGTCACGCGGAAACCCAGGTCACCACCTATGACCACCGGAGCGATACTGATACGGCCGTTGCTTTCAATCCGGGGTTCGAACCTGATCACCGAGTCGTTGATAGAGATGTTCCGGAAAAGGATTGAATTGCTCGAGTGGCTCCGGATATCACCGAGCCCTTGCATGACAGAAAGGTTCAGACCCAGCCGGACTCTCTCCCATAACGCACTATGATCTTTTTTTACCTTGAGCGGTTCAAGGTCAGGTCTCTCCTCCAGCGTGCCAATGATGACCTGCCTGGGCGGATCGTCCTGAGCTGACGATATCGCAGGCAGTACCACCACCACAGCCACACACAGCAAAGGGCAGATGGAGTGTCCTAGGAATCGCATAGTGTTACTCCGCTCAGGCTGTCTCAAACTCAGGCTGCGTGGAACCATGCCACGTAACGTCTCAAGCTCGAGTTTGACCCTTGGATGCGCCATCATTATACGCATTCACGGGACGCTGGCAAGTCGCTCACACTCCCCCTGCGGGGTCTTCTCAGCACTGCGGCAGAGCTTCGGCGACGCCTTCAAGACCAGCCACACCGAACAAAAAAAACCCCCGGTTCATTAAGAACCGGGGGTCGGAAAAATAGTCTATGGTCAAGCCTCACGACCGATTAGTACCGGTAAGCTGAACACATTGCTGCGCTTACACCTCCGGCCTATCAACCTCGTGGTCTCCGAGGGGTCTTCAGTGGCCCGAAGGC
>SMYD01000148.1 GCA_004356015.1 Acidobacteriota bacterium
CTCCGCAAGGACCATGGTGATCGCCGCCGTCAGCGTGGTCTTGCCGTGATCCACATGGCCGATGGTGCCCACGTTCACGTGCGGTTTGGTTCGCTCGAATTTCTCTTTGGCCATGCTTGACCACTCCTCTCGTACGCGCTTGCACGCGCCTTCATTCAACCCGCGAGGTCCGGCTCTTTCCCCAGGTCGATGGTGGAGCCCACGACCGGATTTGAACCGGTGACCCCTTCCTTACCAAGGAAGTGCTCTACCCCTGAGCCACGTGGGCGCCTTGACCAACACCTCGTTCATCTTCGTCGCTCTGGAGCGGGAAACGGGGTTCGAACCCGCGACCCTCAGCTTGGAAGGCTGATGCTCTACCAACTGAGCTATTCCCGCCCATGCTGCAGGCCCCACCCCAGGCCGTCCATCGACCTGGTGGGGAGAGAAGGATTCGAACCTTCGAAGCCGTACGGCGACAGATTTACAGTCTGTTCCCTTTGACCACTCGGGAATCTCCCCATGAAAGCGAGCTTCCCCGCCATCGCGTTGAACCCGGATCCTGCCGCCCTCTCTCAGCCCCATGTGTCCCGCCAAGTCCTTTACTCTGTGGGCCTACCAGAACACCGCCAACTCCCGACCCACGCCTCACGACGCATCTCTGGAGCTGGCGAGAGGATTCGAACCCCCGACCTGCTGATTACAAATCAGCTGCTCTACCCCTGAGCTACGCCAGCGGCACGAAACCGAAATCCTAGCACTGGAAAAGGCACACCACAACCCACCCCCGCACCCCCGGCTGAGCATACGACTCCCCCGGGACTCCGGAGACCCTTGGAACGGCCTGCATGTTCCCACAAGTTCAAGGAAAAATCCAGTCCCTCGAGGGAATTACCCCGGGCAATGGCGCTGGCGCAGAACTTCATAGCATGCGATCCCGAACGCCACGGAGACATTCAGGGAATCGATGCCCGCAGCCATGGGTAAGGCCAGATTGACATCGCATCTGCGCCGCAGAAGCGGGCGCAGGCCGCCACCTTCCCCACCCATGACGAGAGCCACGGGCTGGGTCAGATCAAACGCTCCCCAGAGAGGCTTTCCTGCCGCCTCCACGCCGATCACCCAGATTCCCCTTGCTTTCAGATCCTCAAGAAAGCGGGCCAGGTTGCCCACCCGGGCCACGGGGACGCGCCCCGCCAGACCCGCGGAAGCCTTGATCACCGTTGCCGTCAGGCCCACGGCTCCTCGCGTGGGGATGAAGACCCCATGAACACCTGCCGCCGCCGCCGTCCGCAGGAGAGCACCCAGGTTGCGCGGATCCTGGACACCGTCCAGGACCAGGAGCAGGGCGGGCGAGGTCAGCGCGGCAAGAACGTCTGCCGCGTCGTGATAGGGAAGCGCCGCCGTCCAGGCCACCACCCCCTGATGATCGCCATGACCGGCCAGGCGATCCAGATGGCGCCGATCTTCCTGGCGCACCGGAATGCCACGGCGGCGCGCACCGTCCACGATCCCGCGCAGGCCGGAGCCGTGGCGCCCCCGGGCCACCACAATTCTTTCCACGGGACTCCCCTCCTCCAGCAGATTAAGCACCGGCTGGAGGCCATAGACCAGCGTCTCTGCCTCGCTCAACCAGTCTCCGAGGCAGCAGCGGTGGACTCGATGAGGACCACCGCCTGGGCGGCAATACCCTCCCGGCGTCCCACCGCGCCCAGCTTGTCCGTGGTGGTAGCCTTGATGCTGACAGCGGCCACAGTCATCTCCAGTGCCTCAGCCACAGCCTTCTTCATGGCCGGCAGATACGGCGCCATACGGGGCTCCTGAGCAATGATGACGGAATCCAGATTCCCCGGCCGCCACCCCGCCACCGCCAGCATGCGGCGCACCTCCCTCAAGAACTCGAGACTGGGGCATCCCTCCCAGCGCGGATCACTGGCGGGGAAATGCCTGCCTATGTCCCCCAGGCCTGCGGCCCCGAGCAAGGCATCGACAATGGCATGGCTGAGGACATCGGCGTCCGAATGACCCTCGAGCCCCTGCTCATGGGGGATGGTGACCCCGCCGATGACGAGGGCCCGTGCCGGAGCAAAAGCGTGAACATCCACCCCCAGCCCTACTCGGATCATTCCGGTTTCTCCCCTCTGTTGCCGCGGTCCGCCAGAATGGCCTCCACCAGCAGAAGATCGCCCGCCCGGGTCACCTTGAAATTCTCCTCAGCCCCGGGAACCACCACCACCGGGGCTCCCAGTTTCTCGACCAGGGCCGCATCATCACTGGCTCGAAGGCCGCCCTCCCGGGCCTGAGCATGGGCCCGGCGCAGCAAGTCCACCCGGAACCCTTGCGGCGTCTGAACACGGGCCAGATGCCGCCTTTCCAAGGTGGCGAGCACGCGCCCACCTCCAACCTCCTTGATGGTATCGGTACAGGGAAGAGCAGGAATGGCAGCCCCTGCAATCATTGCGGCGCGGCGCACATCCCTGATGACGCGCCGGGGTAGGAGAGGGCGCGCCGCATCATGCACCAGAACCAGCCCATCGGCGGGCAGCGCAGCCAGTCCCGCGGCCACCGAATCCTGCCTTTCCCTACCCCCGGCAACGGCGCACACCGGCAAAGGCCAGGCCGCGGCCCCGCCCAGAAAGCGCTCCAGATCGGCAGGATCCGGCAGGACCATGACCAGATCGTCCACCTCCCCGGAACGGCAAAAGGCATCCATGGCATGCCATGCCAGGGGATGGCCAGCGCAGACCAGAAACTGCTTGGCCAGGCCTTCGCCCAGGCGCTCTCCGCGCCCGGCGCCGACGATCAGGGCAGTGGTGCGCATGGCAACCTCGGGCCCGACTCAGGCCTCCTGAAGCTCAGTGACCTTATGCTTCACGATCTCATCCACCTTGCCGCATGCCGCATCGGTTTTCTTCTGGATTTCATCGTAGGCCTTGTGCTCTTCGTCCGCCGAAATTCCCTTGTCTTTCTCCAGCGCCTTGGTGCCATCGTTTCCGTCGCGCCGCACATGGCGGATGGTGTTTTTCGCCTCCTCACCCAGGCCATGCACCTTCTTCTGGAGCATCTGGCGCCGTTCAGAGGTCAGAGGCGGAATCGGCACGCGAATGAGCTTGCCGTCGCTGGACGGGTTCAGGCCGAGGTTGGCAGCCTGGATCGCCTTCTCGATTTCGCCGATGAGCGACGGGTCGTAGGGCTGGATGGTGATCATGCTGGCGTCGGGCACACCCAGCTTGGCCACCTGGTTCAGGGGTGACGGTGTTCCATAGGAATCAACCCGCACACCATCAAAGATCACCAGACTCGCACGACCTGTGCGCACCCCGGACAGTTCATGCATGAGATGATCCACGGCCTGCTGCATACGGGACTCAACGTCTTTGAATATCTCTTTGAGCATCATGTCATGCCTTGATAAACGAACCGATACCCTCACCATACAGAGCATTCAGGATATTTCCGGGTTTGGTCATGTCGAACACCCCGATGGGCATATCGTTGTCCTGGCAGAGAGAGATGGCCGTGGCATCCATCACCTTCAGACCATCCTGGAGAGCCTGCCGGTAGGTCACATGTTTCAGAAGGCGAGCATCGGGGTACTGCATCGGGTCCGCCGAATAGACGCCGTTAACCTTCGTCCCCTTCAGGAGAACATCGGCACGAACCTCCATGGCCCGAAGTGCCGCAGCGGAATCGGTGGTGAAGTAGGGGTTTCCCGTCCCGGCCGCAACGAGGACCACGCGCCCCTTTTCCAGATGCCGGATGGCTCGGCGACGGATGTATGGCTCCGCCACGGAGCGAATCTCGAGGGCCGAGAGAACCCTGGTGTCGACCCCCGCCTTTTCCAGCGAATCCTGGAGTGCCAGGGAGTTGATGAGGGTGGCCAGCATGCCCATGTGGTCGCCTGTGACCCGGTCCATGCCGGTGTTCCCGGCGTTCACCCCACGAAAGATATTGCCACCTCCCAGGACCAGGGTGATCTGAATCCCAGCGGTGGAGGCTTCATGGATCTCTGCGGCGATGCGGTTGACGACGTCCTGGTCGATGCCGAACGTCTGCCCGCCCATGAGGGCTTCACCTGAGAGCTTGAGAAGAACTCTCCCGTACGACCTTTTCCTGGCGGCAACGGTGGTCATGGGGTCCCCGTGGCCTTCCTCCGGCGTCAGGCGCCGGTCTGGGCAGACACTTCTGCTGCGAAGTCATTCTTCCGCTTTTCCAGGCCTTCTCCCAGCCCGAATCGGACGAAGCGGCGAATACTCATATTCTCCCCCAGCTTGACAATGGATTGATGCACCACCTCTTGAATAGTACGGTCCGGAGCTTTGACAAACTGTTGCTCCAGCAGACAGTTCTCGCGAAAGAAGCTGTCCAGCTTGCCCTTCACGATCCTGTCCAGGATCTTCTCTGGCTTCCCGCTGGCCAGGGCCTGCTCCCGGTAGATGCTGCGTTCCTTCCCAACTTCCTCCTCGCTCACGTCCTCCCGGCGCAGAAAGCGGGGATTGGTAGCCGCCACGTGCATGGCGATATCCCGAACCATGGCCTGAAAATCCTTGTTCTTGGCCACGAAATCAGTTTCGCAGTTCACTTCCACCATGACGCCGATCCGTCCGCCGGCGTGAATGTAGGAACCCACGGCACCTTCGGCGGCAGCCCTGCCGGATTTCTTGGCAGCGGCAGCAAGGCCGCTCGTTCTCAGGATTGTGACGGCCTCGTCCAGGTTTCCCTTGGCCTCCTGCAGGGCAGACTTGCATGCCATGAGCCCGGCACCGGTACGGCCCCGCAATTCCTTGACCTGGGTTGCGCTTATATCCATGTCTTTCCCTCAGATGCTCAGGCTGGCAGGCTGTATCCGCCCCTCAGGCGGAAGGCAGTTTCTGGACCTCATCCGGCAAACAGGCATTCACGACACAGACGCCTCGTTCAGGAACGGCACGTCGATGCCTCGATCTATTTCGCCGTGCCCTCGTTGGCCGGTGCAGAACCTGATGGTCCGGCAGGCTTGGGAGCCTGCCCCCCGACAGGTACCTTGAGAGTGATGCGCTTACGAGGCGGTTCCTTGGGCGCTTCGACCTCAACAGTTTCCACTGCGACTTCCCCGGCCTCCTCGGCGAGAGCGGCAGCACGCTCCGCGCGCCGGGTTTCATAAACACTGGCGCCTTGCAGATAGCTGTCGGCAATGCAGGAGGTGAACAGCCGAATAGCCCGGATAGCGTCATCATTACCGGGTATCACGAAATCGATACCATCCGGATCGCAATTGGTGTCCACCACCGCCACCACTTTGATGCCCCGCCGGTTGGCCTCCGCCACGGCAATCCGCTCTTTCTTGGGATCAATGACAAACATGGCCGGGGGAGGCTCTTTCATCTCTTTGATGCCACAAAAGACCTTGTCCAGCTTGCTCCTCTTCTTATCGATCCGGGACAGCTCTTTCTTGGAAAGACCGCTGTCTTCGTCGGCAATGGTATCTTCCAGCTTCTTGAGGGTGACCACACTCTTCTTCACAGTGTCCCAGTTGGTCAGCAGCCCGCCCAGCCAGCGCTGGTTGACAAAATAGTTGCCTGAGCGTTCCGCCTCTTCCCGAATGGTTTCCTGGGCTTGCCGCTTGGTCCCCACGAAGAGCATGGGCTTGCCCTGCTCTCCCAAGGAGGCCACGAATTCGCAGGCCACCTTGAAGAGGCGCAGCGTCTTCTGCAGGTCAATGATGTAGATGCCGTTACGCCGCCCGAAGATGTACGGCTTGACCTTGGGATTCCACTTCTTGGTCTGATGGCCGAAGTGGACACCCGCTTCGAGCAGATCTTTGATTGACACCGACGGCAAAACTTCCTCCCTTCACCAACCACCCCGGCTCATGACACGCCGGCAACAGGAACGGATCACCTCTTGGAGAACTGGAAGCGCTTGCGCGCACCAGGCTGACCATATTTTTTACGCTCTTTGATCCGGGAATCCCGGGTCATAAGTCCTTCTTTTTTCATGACTTTCCTGAGATCGGCGTCATAGCGCAAGAGCGCCTTGGCAATCCCGTGCCGGATGGCATCAGCCTGCCCCGAGATGCCCCCGCCTTTCACGGTCGCATGGACGTCGAACTGGTCCTGGGTCTCGGTCAGCACCAGTGCCGTCCGAACCACCATGCGATGCAGTTCGATGGGGAAATA
>SMYD01000149.1 GCA_004356015.1 Acidobacteriota bacterium
CTTACAAATTGAAGGGAACAAAGGACATGACCGTAGCGTTATTGCCCGATGAGGGAGAGTTCCGTATATCTATCAGGCGGAAAAAGGGGGAGTGCCTGGTGATGAGTCGAGGCGGCAGGAGAGAGGGCGGCATGATCCGCCTTCCGATCTGGATTCTGGCCGGACTGCTTCTCCTGGCCCCCGGCGTGAGCCGTGGACAGGCCCTGACTGAGTGGCCTTCCCTCGCCCCCCGCGTCCGCTTCTGGCAGGATGTCTACACCCGCTACTCAACCCGCCAGGCCGTGATTCATGACGAGCACCATCCTGAGGTTGTTTACGGCGTCATCGATCTCGGGGGAGAGCCCGATGGCGGACTGGTGCCCCCCCCCGAGACCGACAAGGAGATCATGCGCCATGCCGGCGACAGGGTCGCGGATATCCTGCGCCGGCTCGATGGCCTCGCCGCAGATTCCGCCAGAATGGGTGCCATGGAACGCCAGGTGGCCTCGGCGGTGAAGAAGCTTCCGGCCTCCATCTCTCCGGCTGCCGCCGCCTCTCGGGTGCGGGTCCAGCGTGGTCAGTCCGACCGGTTCCGCCTGGGACTCATCCGCGCCGGCCGTTATCAGGAGCGCTATCGCCAGATGGCGCGCCAGGCGGGAGTCCCCGAGGATCTGGCCTACCTGCCGCATGTGGAATCCGCGTTTGACCCCCTGGCCCGATCCGGGGCCGGTGCTGCCGGCATCTGGCAACTCATGCCGGGTACGGGTCGTCAGTATCTGACCATCGATTCAACCCGTGATGAGCGCCTCGACCCATGGTTCTCCGCCATGGCAGCCTATGCCTATCTTCGTCAGGCCCATGACCTCCTGGGCTCATGGCCGCTGGCCATCACGGCCTACAACCACGGTCCCAACGGCATGCGCCGGGCACAGAAGCAGTTCGGCAACGATCTTCCCGCGATCATCGAGAACTACAAGGCGCGCACGTTCGGCTTCGCTTCGCGCAATTTCTACGCTGAATTCCTGGCGGCCCGGCGCATCGCCTCCGATCCGGCGCGCTGGTTCGGTGCCATGGCCGTGGACCCGGTCATGGAGTTCGAGACGTTCACTGTGCCCCAGTTCGTGGAACCGGCCACTCTGGAGACCTATTTCTCATTCTCCCGGCAGGTTCAGCGCGACCTCAACCCGGCCCTGGAGCCCACGGTCTGGCAGGGGGATGGTCTGATTCCCGCAGGGTACAAACTGCGCGTCCCTGCCGGGATGGCGGCAGATCTGGCCGTCGGCTGGGAGTCTCTGCCCGGCGCACTGCGCTTCCATCGGACCGTGCGCGCGGAATGGTACGAGGTGCGCCGTGGCGACAACCTGGGCGTGATTGCCCGCCGGCATGGGACCTCGGTGAGCGCCCTGCGCCGCCTGAACGGGCTTGGTGGCAAGCGCTTCATCTATCCTGGTCAGAAGCTGAAGACCCATGAAGCCCGTCAGTTTGTGCCCGTGGACGGCGACAGCAGCGAGCGAGGTCCGGTTCATGTCGTTCGCCGAGGTGAGACCTTATCGGGGATCGGGCGCCGTTACGGCGTTGCCCTTGCAGAGTTGATCCGGGTCAATGGCATCGGGGATGCATCTCTTCTGCTGGTGGGAGAGGTCCTGGTTCTTCCTGCGGCCCATTAGATTCCCATCTGCGGCTGGCCCGGTCACGCCAACCCGCCTATGTTCAGCCCTGAGCCATGGGCAGATTGACGGTCATTTTTCTTC
Organism: Acidobacteriota bacterium; assembly: GCA_004356015.1. Classification (GTDB taxonomy): domain Bacteria; phylum Acidobacteriota; class Polarisedimenticolia; order SMYD01; family SMYD01; genus SMYD01. The sequence goes on from SMYD01000149.1 coordinate 1,731, forward strand.
TCGCAGGGATTCTGCCGGTCGCTGTGCCGGTGGACGCACCTGCTGACCCGACCCCGGATCATTACGACGTCCATCTGTTACCGGGGCGTGGCGAGGCTCTCGTCACCTTCCGGCCTGGAGACGGCGGGACTCCGTCGGAGCAGTTGCTGGTGTCCGGGGAAGACACCCATGCCTTCCGGGTCGAACCGGGAAACTCATATCTGTTCCCGGAGTCGCGCTGGGATCGGGCAACGGGAAACCGGCAGGGACCGTTCACCATTGCCGTGACAACTCGCGAAGATGAGGCCGTGCGAGCGTCGGGACACTTGATCTCCCGGGACGAAGCTGAGGAGCCGGGGTTCAGAACGACCCGCTTCAGTGGCACGGCCCAGGACCGGGGTCTGGGACTCTATGTGGTCGCGCGTCCCGCAACGGACGCTGGCGACTTTCCTCCCGGACCTGCCTGGGCCGAGGATATTCTGATCCAGGCGCTGGAAATTCTGGGCGATCTCTTTGGCCCGTTGCCATCTGGCGTGCCGGCTGTGATCGTGGTGGATTACCCGCGGCCGCTGGCCAAGGCCTTGCCCGGGGCCCTGTTTCTGGACCGGCGTCTGGTGCAGCGGAACGGGCCGCCACCCGCCAGCAGAGTGGCTGTGCTGGCCCATGAAGCAGCCCACCTCTGGTGGCCCAATCGGGTGCGTTCACGAGGTCCGGGGGCCTCGGCTCTGCACGAAGGGCTGGCTGAATTCGGCGCCTGCCGCGTGGTCGGGGTCGTCCTGGGTTCTGCCGCCGAAGAGGCCCGCTGGCAGGCCTTGCGGGATGAGTACCTGATGGCCAGTGAGGCCATGGTTGCAGCAGGGGTCTCCCTCGTCCACCACGGACGCGGCGGCGACTACGGGCGCGCTCTGCGCTACGCCCGATCAGCCTGGGTGGTGCGGATGCTGGTGGCCCGGGTCGGCGAGAACGCATTCATGGAAGGCATGGCCGGTATCCTGGCAGGGCGCTGGGAACTGAGCTGGGACGGGCTGACGCAGGCTCTGGCGGCCACATCAGGTGCTGAGCTCGGTCCGTTTCATTCGACCTGGATCGAGCAGTCCGGTCATCCGGACCTTCATATCAGCCGTCCGGACGCGTCCGGGCCGACTGTCCTGCGCAACGTGGGGGGGGGCGGAGGTGAACTTCCGGTGGCCACCCGCTGCCATGACGGCACTCCTGCGACCATGGCCTGGGTGGCCATCCCACCGGGGGAGGAACAGCCATGGCCCTCTGTCCTGGCTCCAGCTTGCCATCTGGTTGTTGATACCGATAGCCGATTTCTGATGGGTCCTCGTGGCCCCGACGCCCTGCCGGGACTGGTCCTGGGCAGGGCCTGGGGTTTCCCCGTGGTGACCTCCGTGGCTGATGGTTCCCAGGCGGACGTCGCCGGTCTGCGGGATGGTGATCTGATTGTTGAAGTGGACGGCCAGCCTCAGGACGAGTCACGGGTCGACGCCCTGGTGAGACGGATGGCTGGCGGGAGTTCTTTACGCCTGCGAGTGCGCCGTGGCCAGGGTGAACTGGAGATCGTCTTTCAGCCGCCGGGCAGCCGGCCCTAATTCGACATTTTCCTGAGGCGCCAGCCCATGTCCAGGTCGGGACACTCCGCGCAGAGGGGGAAGATGGCATCTGCGACCACCTGGACCACTTTGTCCCGGTCTGCGAGGCGGCAGGTCTCGCAGATATAGGAACCGGTCAGGTGACAGCGTTCTCCCGGCTTGTAGAGATCCGTCCTGGTATCGCGGCCGCGGGACTGAACCGGCATGGGCTATCTCCTGGAGGGTGCGGAATGCACTGTAGGGAAGCCGTATTCTGGCATGGGTGCCGTCGCCACGCAACGCCTGCCGGGTTCAGCCTGTCCGTCGTGCCATGGTGATGCCGCTCAGGACAAGAAGTGCTCCCAGGATGAGGTTCCAGGTCATGGGCTCGTGCTCCACCAGGGATCCCAGGAGCAGGGCGAGGACGGGAGTGACGTACACGATGAACGATAGGCGGGAGATGGGCAAAGTGCGCATCAGCCAGAAATAAATGCTGAAGGCCACAGCGGAGCCAAAGATGGCCAGATAGAGCAGGGCCGCCGTGCCGCGCATGGACCAGGTCCAGGGAACTTCTCCCTCCGTGGCCAGGGACATCGCCATCAGGATCAGTCCTCCGTAGAGCATGGGCCTGAGGTTGATGAGAAACGGATCGAGATGGGCGAGCCTGCGCTTGACCATGACCGTGGCAACGGCCGAGGAAAAAGCCGAAACGAGGATCAGAAGGCTTCCTGTCAGCGACTGGGTGCCGTTCATGCCCATCTGGTCCCAGAAAAGGAGCGCAACCCCGGCGAGGCCGAAGGCCAGGCCACCCAGGAGAGAACGCGTGATCCTCTCTCCGGCCTGGCCGGACTGTGCCAGAAGAGTCACAAAGAGGGGATAGGTGGCGAAGAGGACGGCGGTCAGGCCGGATGAAATGTGTTGTTCTCCCCAGTAGACGCAGGCGTAAGGCAGGGTGACCATGGCCATGGCGAGGCCCAGCCAGTAAATGGTGCCCGGTCGTTCCCCGGCGGGCAGCCGGCGCCGCCCCGCCACCACCGCAAGCAGGAGGCCGGCCACAATGAAGCGCAGCCCGGCGGCCCGCAGAGGGGGCATGACCTGAACATTGATGCGGATAGCGAGCCAGGTGGATCCCCAGATGAGACAGATGACCGTCAGGGCAAGCAGGATCCTGGCTTGGGGGTATCTGGGCAATGGGTGCTCTCGTCGGCAAGATCGGGGGCCTGGCCCGCTCTGGGTGAAGGGTAGGCCAGTTTAGCTTTTCCAGGACAATGCGGGCCGCCATGGACAGGGTCCCCCGGCGGGCCCATATTGGCCTTGTTATTTGAAGACGGGAGCTGCCTGTGGCTTCGGGGGAAAAAACTAGTTTTGGCACCGCTGCCAGGAAAGATGGCAAGGGTCATGGACGCCGTCTGCATCTGCAGTTGAGGTCGATCCGGGGGCGCCTGTTGTTCCTGCTCCTTGTTCTGGCCCTGACTCCCATGGTTTTGACCGGTTTTCTCTCCGGGTATTACGGCAAGCGCCTCCTCCAGGAATCCATCGGTTCCAACTTCCAGAAAGTGGCCCGGGCGGTGGTCAGCTCGGTGGACCAGGCCATCGAACAACGCCGCCAGGCGGTTGCTGACATGGCGGTCTTCCCCTCGGTCCAGGATCTGGCGGCGCGAGGCCGGCCTGAGTTGCTGCGCGGTTCCGATCCCATGGCGGGTCTTGGTGCGGCGAGCCGGGAGACAGCCTGGAGTGAGGACCCTGCCTCCCGGGAAGAACTGTCGCGCATGTTCCGGGGTCTTGCCGAGAGGTCGCCGGATCTGACCAGCGTGATTCTGACCGATGCCGATGGTTGGGTTGTGGCTGCCAGTTCCCCGCCGGAGGCTCTGGATCGCGCGGGCGAATCCTGGTGGTTCCGCGCCCGCTCGGGCGGTTGCCGGCGGTCGTACGTGGATGATCTCGAGTTCGACGCGGCCATTGGCGATCAGGTTGCTGCTGTGACCGTGCCGGTTTGCCGGGACGATGAGATGTTCGGGGTCCTGCGGACCAAGATCTCCCTGGGGCGGATCCTGCACATCATCTCGGCCCTGGACCTGGAAGATGTGTCCCAGGTCTGGATCATCAACAGCAACGGCGCCATGGTCGCTGCCGTTGAGGAGATGAAGTTGACCCGGGTCAACCGTGAAAGCGCCCAGCCGGCGGCAGATGTCGTCCGCAGCATTGTCGGCTCTCGCAATGGCTATCTTGAATCGACCATGGCCGGTGTCCCGTCGGTCATCGGCTTTGCCTCCTCCACCGGTGCCGGGCAATTCCGGGGCCTGGGGTGGATCGTGCTGGTGGTTGAGCCGGCGTCCAGTGCCTACAGCGCTATCTCCAGGTTCCAGCTTCTTCTGGGACTGATCTCGGCAGTCATGGTGCTGCTGGTGATTCTGGTCGGTTTGCGTTCTGCCGATGCCCTGACCGCGCCGATCCGGCGCTCCACGGCGATGGCCCAGGCGGTGGCCCGGGGCAACCTGAATTCGACGCTCGCCTATTCCGGGCAGGAGGAACTCGACCGTCTGGCTGACGGATTGAACGGCATGACGGCCAACCTGCGGCGCATGGTAGGTTCCATCCGGCGGGCGTCCAGAGATGTGAACACGACGTCCCGGTCCCTGGCGGACTCCACCACACGGGTCCTTTCGGGATCCCGGGATCAGATATCCAGAGTGGATGAGACCACCAGGCTCATGCAGCAGACCGAAGTGGCCCGGGAGCAGGTCTCCGGCAGCCTTGCCGCCATGGTGACCGCCACGGATGAATGCTCCGACTCCATTCACGAGATGGACACCAATATCTCCGAGATTGTCAATTCCACCGAGTCGCTGGCCGGTCTGACCGATACCACTCTGGCGTCGGTCGAGCAGATGGTCGTTTCCATCAAGCAGGTGGATCGGAGTGCCGAGAATCTGAAAGTTCTCACCGCGACGACCACTGCTGCAGTCGCCGGCATGGAAGGGTCGATTCAGCGTGTCGACAGTGCCGCCCTCCGTACATCGGAAGCAACGGAGCGGGCCGCGGAACTCGCCCAGGCCGGCGAGGACGCGGTGGAGAGGACCATCTCCGGCATCGGAGAGATCGAAACAGCGGCCGGCCGCACCGCCGATGCGATCCGTCACTTGACGGGACAGGTGGGGAAGATCGGCGGCATCCTGTCCATCATCAAGGATGTAACGGAGCAGACCAACCTGCTGGCCTTGAACGCCTCCATCCTGGCGGCGCAGGCGGGCGAGCATGGCGGAGGTTTCGCTGTGGTGGCGGCGGAGATCAAGGAGCTGGCGGAGCGAACCGCGTGCTCCACAAAGGAGATCGCGGCGCTCATCGGCACGGTGCAGGCCGGTGCCCAACAGGCCGGCGCCGCCATGGGGGAGGGGATGAGGCATGTCAACGATGGTGTGGCCCGTTCCCGGGAAGCGGGAGAGGCTCTGCGGCAGATCCTTGACAGCACCAATCAGTCGGCAAGGATGACCCAGGAGATTGTGGATGCGGTCACTGAACACGCCGCCCAGAGCCGTACCACCACGACCGTGATCAAGAGGTTGAACGAGACGGTGACACGAATCGCCGCTGTGACCCAGGAGCAGGCCAGTGGCTGTGCAGCGATCCTGAATGCCTCGGAGCAGATGCGGGAACAGACCACTCTGGTACGCAGGGCCATTCAGGAGCAGAAACAGGGCAGCCGCCGCATCAGCGAGTCAGTCGGTCGGGTGACCCATATGGCCAGGGAAATCGACCGGGCGGGAGAAGAACAGCGACAGCTTTCCCGCGGTGTGGTCGATGCCATGGAGCAGATAGGGTCCCTTTCCCAGGAGCATGTCTCTTCCCTGGTGGAGATCCATGACGGAGTGCGAGCACTGACAGAGGGGGCGGAGGAGTTGCGCAAGCAGGTTTCCCTGTTCGACGATGACCAGGTTCCCGCCGGCAAGTCGCCTGGGGTCGACACCGCTGAGTTGTTAGAATAGGCGGCATGAGAAGGACTCTCCCGACCGGAATTCATGGCATATGCCTGATGCTGGGCCGGTGCCGGCGGTTCGCTCTGCCGGCCGGACTTCTTCTGCTGGCGCCCTGGCTGGTCCTGGGGAATGAGCCCGCGGTGGTGGAGAACGCCCTGGACCTCCTGCGCGAGGCCCAGCGCAGTCGCGGGGGAGTGACCAGGATGGCGCAGGTGGTCGAAATCCGGCGCCAGGGAGAACTGGTTCTGGCCACGCCCGATGGTGAGCGCACCATCCCTCTGCGTGTGGTGGTGCGGCCGCCGGGGCACCTGATCTTCGAAACAGGCGCGGGCGATGATCTGGTGCGCCGTGAGTTCAAGGATGGGAAGGCGTGGGACGTCCTTGGTGATGGGCAGCCCAGGGCACTCTCGCCGGAAGAGACGGCCCGTTTCCCCCATCTTGTCATGGCTGACGAGGCCTTCCTGGTCCGTTCTGCCCTGGCAGGAGACCTGCGGATCACTGGCGTGGAGGATGCCGGGCCTGGACAGGTGCCCCTGGATCTCCCGGCGGCTCACGGGCGGGCTGTCCTCCTGCAGAACGCCGCCGGTGTCGGGTACCGCCTGGTTCTTCCGGTCGGTGGCGGGCTGCCTCTGCGGGTGGACTATTCGGTGCCCGGAGACCAGCCGGAGACTGAACAGGCGTTGAGTGATGTCTTCACCCGCTGGCGCGTCGTCAAGGGCCTGCTGTTCCCGGCCGAAGTGATTCTCTACCGGGATTCCCGCGCGATCTCGGCGGCCCGTTACAGTTCCATCGAGGTCGACCTGGCACCTGAGAGGCCGTCACCGCCGGCGGTGTCACAACCCTGACCGTAGGAGGGCTGCCTGCCCTCAGGATTCGGCGGCCGCTCTCTGTTGCAGGAGTTCAAGGCGCTTGGAGTTGTAGGCCGCCACCAGGTCGCCACGGGCCAGCATGGCGATGATCTTCTCAGGGACATCGGGGTTGGCGACGGGCAACTCCGGCACATCCAGGGAGATCAGGTTCTGTAACGCCTGGGTGGCGGGGTCATCCGGCGAGAGGATGAGCGGAGGTGGAACTGCGATGTCCCGGGCGATGACTGTCTGCCCGATGTCATGCTCGTCCAGAAGCTGGCGCAGCGTGCGCAGGGAAATCATGCCAAGGCATCGGTCTTCACCATCGATCACGGGCAGAAATTCCTGCTCGGCGTTGGCAAAGGCCTCAAAGACCTGCGCCAGGCTCGCTGTCTGGGGGATGGTGGCCAGGACGGTATCCCGCAGCACATCTCTCACACACATGTCCTCGAGAAGATCGACGTAATACTCCTTCCTGTGCGCCGGCGACTGGAAGGGCGAGGGGACCTGGCTGCGGTAGATATTCCAGCGCCGTCCCAGGATGTAGGAGATGGAGCAGACCCAGAGAGATGGCAGGAGGAGATGGTAACTCCCTGTCATCTCCGAGACCATGACCAGAGTGGAGATGGGCGTGTTGGCGGCGGCAGCGAAGAAACCGGCCATGCCCACCACCACGAACGCGCCGGGCTGGGTGAATGTTTCCGGGGCAACCCATTGGGCCAGGAGGCCCACGACTCCGCCCAGGGAGCCGCCGATGACCATGGAGGGTCCGAACACGCCGCCCGAGCCACCCGAGCCGATGGTGAGAGCGGTCGTCAGGATCTTGCCCAGAGCCAGGGCCAGGAGGACGGTGATGGTGACCTCCCCCATGAGGGCCTTCTGGAGGGAGCCGTAACCCACCGCGATGACGTCGAGAGAATTCCTGTCCTTGACGACCAGGAAGATGGCGACGCCGACGAGCCCTGTGGCCAGGCCGCCCAGCATGGGCTTGAAATGATTGGGTATGGGCAGGCGCTTGAACAGGTTGCGCGTGCCGTAGAAGATGTTCACGAACGCGCCGGAGGCAAGGGCCACCACCAGAGCCAGGATGGTGTAGGGGATCAACTCCAATGGCGAGTCAAAGGTGAATGGGGGGGTCTCGAAGAGGCTGTGGAACCCGAACGGAATGGAGAAGACGCAGTAGGCCACGATGGTCGAGAGGGCCGCCGGAATGACCACGTCCGATTCGAATTCGGGGTCGGAGTAAAGGATCTCGGCGGCGAACAGAGCGCCGGCCAGGGGTGCACGAAAAATGCTCCCCACGCCGGCCCCGATACCTGCGGCCAGCAGGATGCGCCGGTCCCGCTCGGGCAGGTGGAGGCGGCGGGCGAGGAAGGAGCCGAAGCCCGCGCCGATCTGGGCGATGGGTCCTTCGCGTCCGCCGGAGCCGCCTGAACCCATGGTGAGGGCGGAGGCGATGGTCTTGATGAAGGGGATGCGCCCGCGAATCATTCCATGCTTCTGGTGATAGGCGTCCAGGGCCGAGTCCGTGCCGTGTCCTTCGGCTTCGGGAGCGAAGGTATAAACCAGGATGCCCGAGAGCAGGCCGCCCAGGCCGGGGACCAGGATCAGGGCCCAGAGGCGCAGGGGAGTGCTGGTGGCCGCGAACAGTTCTGCCTCGCCTGCCGGTCCACCGGGCCGGAATCCGGCCATCTGGTCCAGGAAGATATGCATGCTGAAGGTGACCAGGACATGGAAGACAATGGCACCCAGGCCGGCCACCACACCGACCAGGCCCCCGAAAATGAACCAGCGGCCCAGAACCGGAAGGTTCAGCCAGTCCGCGGGCTTGCGTAGTTGACGTGGAAATTCCATGAGGGCTTACTTTAGCGGGTCTAACTGTTTTCGCCAGCCGCCGGCAGGGAGATGATGAAGGATGTTCCCTTGCCGGGTGCGGATGTCACCTCCAGGCTGCCTCCATGCTCCTGGACGGTGCGGCGGGCGATGGCCATTCCCAAGCCCGTTCCCGAGTCCCGGGTCGAGAAGTAGGGCTCGAACACCCGGGCCAGTGTCTTCTCGTCCATCCCCATCCCTGTGTCCCGGATCTCCATGAGGATGGTCTCCCGTGCTTCGTCCGTTGAGGCACGCACCCGGAGTTCACCCCCGGCCGGCATGGCCTGCAGTGCGTTTTCGATCAGGTTCACAATGGCCCGCTTGATCAGAGCCGGGTCGACCCGGACAAGGGGCAGCGATGGAGCGATATCGACCTCCAGGCGCACTCGCGGGCCGAGACTACTGCCGTAAGGCGCAAGGGTCTCGGCCAGCAGGTCTCCCGGTGAGAGAAGCTGGGTTTTCTTCTCCGGCAGGCGGGCGTAGTGGGAGAAGGATGAGGCGATCTCCCGCAACCCCTCCACCTGGGTGAGAATGGTTGCCACCGTGCGCTCCACGGTGGAGCTGAAGTCGGGGTCCTGCCGCTGGTGAACGCGCCGCAAGTGTTCCGCCGCCAGTTTGATGGGCGTGAGGGGATTCTTGATTTCGTGGGCAATACGCCGCGCCATGTCGGCCCAGGCCTCGAGACGGCTGGAGCGAACGCTCTCGGTGATGTCTTCCAGGAGGAGGAGACGGTCGCCTCGCTCATCCGGGAGATCCACCAGGATGGCCCGCAGGCGGGTGTCATGACCTGCGTCCGGTTCCAGATCCCGGGTCAACGTCGAAGCGGGGTGGGTGCGGGGAGAGGCGATGAGGGCGGACAATCCCCGCTTGTAGGGAGAGCGCTGCAGGGCCTGGAGAATTTTCCGGCCCGCCTCGGCATGTTCCCCTCCGGCCATGATCCGCTTCGCCGCGGGATTGAGCATCAGGATGTCGTCTTGAGCGTCCAGGTGTACGATGCCGATAGGCGCATGCCGGACCAGGTTCTCCAGGGTTTCCGTACGGCGATGAAGGTCGGCGCGCTGGCGGGAGAGGGTTGTGGCCATGTCATTGAATGAGCGCGTGAGACGGCTCAGTTCATCCTGGCCGCTGAGGGGCACGAGGAAATCTTCTCCGCCGGCCGCAAGACGAGCCGTGGCGTGAGTCAGACGCTGGAGCCGTCCGGCGGTGGTTCTGCCCACCAGGATAGCGGCGGCCAGGAGCAACAGCGCTACCGCGGCTGTGGCCAGGTCGGCCCGTTCGCGGACTTCCTCTCCGGACTGAGCCACTGCCTCCTCCTGGCGGCTGAACGGCAGGCGGAGCATGGCCGCTCCATGGCCGCTCCGGCCCAGGGCAGCGCTGACCGCCGGTGGCACTGCCGGGAGGGAGGAAGGAGACGGCAAGCTGATCTGCTTGCCTTCAAGCACAATGCGGCGGTAGGCCTCGGCGTCAGGCAAAGGCGAGACGATTCCGGCCGTGAACAGCCCGCGGCGGGAAGTTGCCACCAGCTGTTGATCCACGAAGAGATCGATCTCCTGGCGAATGACCCGGGATAACCAGTACAGCGTCTCGTCAGAGGGCATGGGCGGGGACGGATCGCCCCCTATGGCCACCATGGAGTCTTTCACCACCCGGCGTGCCACCTCCAGGGATTGCAGGCCGAGCGCATGCAGGCCTTCCCGGCGCTGGCGTTCCAGGGGAGCGCGCAGCAGGAGCGCCAGACTCAGAAGCGGCGCCAGGGAGGCCAGCAGAACCGCAGCGGCCAGCTTGCGGCCCCAGGATGAGCGGAACCAGTTCACCAGCAGAACCGCTTCCCGGCGCAGCCCCGCCAGAGGATGGAGGAGGAGATAGGCGACGGCCGCCAGCAGCAGGAGGCAGATCGTCTGCATCAAAACGAAGCGCAGGAGGCCGGCCAGCAGCCGTACCCAGGAGTCAAGAGGATAACCCAGCGCGTAGATGATGTCGCCCTGGGCGAAATAGAACAGCCGCACGCGGTGGCCATGATTGAAACTGTCCTGCCAGATACCTTTCTGGATATCGATTCTCGACTGCATTCCGGCCTGAAGCGGGGCCGGCTCCGCCTGGGAGGACCAGAGAACAGTGCCCTCTGTATCACGGGCGGTCAGGAGAGGTGGGCCGCGCAGCAGCCGGCGGGTATCGGCGCCGACAGTGGTCCAAGGCAGGGGTTCGGCCGTTGTCGAGAGGGCAGGGATATTTCCTTCATCGTTGGCGATGTAGAGGGCCAGCACGCCGGTGATGTGGTTCTCGGTGTCGTTGACGGGCCAGCGACTGCTCATGACCGCCTGCTCCTGGCTCAGAGTGGAGAAGACCAGGTGCTCCAGAGGCATCGGCTCCAGGATGGCCACTTCACCGGCGAGACCCGGGATCGGCGGTGGCATGGCCAAGGAGAAACTGCCCGCCAGAGACCCTGCGCCATCGTAGATCTCCAGAGAGGAGTGATACCCCTGCCGCGCCAGCTCAGAGGTTCGCCAGAGGTGGAAGGCGAGCGCATCGCCTGTCCCGTCAGCCAGGGCCGTGGCCAGCTCACGGGCTATGCCCTCTCGTGATTGGAGCAGGTCGCGGGTCTCGGTGAGAGCCTGTTGGCGGTCCGCGTCCTGATGCACCAGGAGAGGGCGGAGGTTCTCCATCACCAGTTCCTGACGGGCTTCCTCGGTGGTCCTGGCGAGGAACGTGAACAGAAGGGCAGAGAGGAGTGGCAGGGCAAGAGCGGCGCGAAGGAGAGGGCGCCCTCGCTGCCAGCGGAAAAGGGAGGTGAGCAGCAGCAGCGCAGGCGCCCAGAGGGTCAGCACCAGGCCCATCAGCACGGCCAGCCGTTCCACCGACGGGCTCTCCCGGGCCAGTCCCGCAAGGTCCAGCCGGCTGTCGAGTCCGGCGCGCGCGCAGAGAAGGAGCGCGCCCATGACGCCGGCGCCGCCGGCAAGGGAGATGAGCCAGCGCCAGGCCCCGGCAACTTGCGGGAGTCGGGAGGCTCTTACGATGAGAACCGCCTGAAGAGCGAGAGCCAGGCCCGTGAGGAGGGTTGCCAGCGGTGAACGGAACAGGCCGAATGGAGCCTGAGACGCATAGACGGCCGGCGAGGAGAGGGCTCCCGCGTCCAGGAGGGCGCCGCTGTACATGAGGTTGGCGAGCCAGGTTCTCAGGACCCAGACACCCGCGGAGAGAACCAGCAGGGAAAAAGGACCCGGGCCCCACCTGCGCCGCGCCAGCCGGATCAGCAGCAGGGCCAGACCCAGCAGTGCCGCCAGCTGAATGAAGAGGGTGGCACCGGCGCGGCCTGGCGGCGAGCCGGAGGCGAATGAATCCTGGACTGAGCCCATGGCTGGGGTGGTCAGGCTCCGGCTCTCAAGAAGCAGTGCGCCGCCGTTGGCAAACGGGGTCCAGATTCTCAGAACTGTACCCCCGGCGTCCAAGGAGAGGCTCCGGCTGACAGGTTCGGCGGGAACTTCCTGGGGAGGCGCCGCATAGGGTTGCCCTCCCCAGCTCAGGGGCCAGCCGGCAGCATCCCACACCGTGAGGCCGATGATCTCTCCTCTGCTCCGGGCCAGGTTCTGTGCCTGGACGGCCAGCAGATCGAACGCCTGGGAACCGGCGAGCCCGGTTTCGAGCGCCCGCAGATCCCGGGTGATCCGCCGGCCCTGCACGGCCAGAACCTCCAGGTCCGCTTCCCGGCCGGCGGTGACAACGGTCCACGGGGCGGCCATGGAGCCGGCCGGGAGGAGCATCAAGAGGACAGGAAGGGCACGCCGGATTCGGGCTGAACAGGAATAGGTGGTCACGGGCGGGCGCGAGTCCGTTCGCGGAACTCGCGGAGCACCCAGCCCTCGCTTGTCCCGACAAAGACCAGTTGCAGACTCAGATGTAGAATCTCATCATCCTGGGTGCGAACTTTCAGGTTTGCTCCGGCGCTGGTCCCCTCCTGCCGGGGCGGCCCGTCAAGTGGATCGAAGGTGAACGACTCGACCTGGTGGCGGCGCAGGATATCGTCCAGCATGTAGCGGAACTGACTGGCACTGAGGTAGCCTGAGGAATTTTTCGCCAGGCTGGGCAAGTCCACCCGGATCTTGCCGCGCCGGGGAAGGATGGGCCATATGGCGGCAGTGGTACCGGTGCGGAAGGCTTCGGCGACCTGATGAAGGGCTGCCTTGAGGTCGCCTTGAGCACCGGCCGCCAGCGGGATGAAACAGGTGAGGCCGGCGAGGAGGGCTGCAAGCAAGTGTCGCCGGAGCCGTGCTGAGGTGCTCGCCGGAGGATTCATGGCTACCGGCGATGTTAAGATTGGTGTTCTTCAAAGTCAAGCCAAGGAAAGAGTTACGTGCCCTATTCCGGACATCGCCCCCATCGCACTCTGGATACTCTCGGGACCTACTGTCCCATCCCGGTCCTGCGCACCGCCAGGATCCTGACGGGCATGAAGGGTGGCCAGATCCTGGAACTCCTCTCCGATGACCGCGGCGTTCTCACCGATATCCCTGACTGGTGTCGCGGGCACGGGCACGAGTACCTGGGGTGCCGGGAAGAAGCCCGGCACTACCGCCTCTATATCCGTAAGGTCTAGCAGTCCGCTGATACACCCTCGCGGAGTCAGTGCAGTTGCAGCTCATGGCGGGCATCGTGGCACGCTGTGCACGGCACAGAGATCGGCCCGAGGTGAATGTGCAGATCACCAGGGGAGGGACCGCTCGCATCCTCTCGGTGAGGCCGGCGGTCGACGATCTCGTGGGCGGTCTCCGGGTGTGCTCCTGAGGGGAAAAGCCCTTTCTTGGTCCTTTCCCAGGCCTGTGGTAGCATTCCGCCGCAAGTCCTGCGGGCGCTTAACTCAGCGGGAGAGTGCTACCTTCACACGGTAGAAGTCGCAGGTTCAAATCCTGCAGCGCCCACCATCTGCTCCCCCTCCCCCCCCCACTCGGGCCTAGTGGGTTTCCAGAAACCAGCGGCGCCCGCATTCAAGGCCGGCCAGGCGAAATGCAAGGCGTACCCCGATCACCACTTGCCCATACACCACCAGCAGGCACAGGCCGAGAGTTGATGTGGAGGGGATGCTGCTGAGAAGCCAGGCTGAACCGCCGAGGAACAGAGCCTGGAGCACGGCGAGGGTTCCGAAGATTCCCAGGACCCGGGGGAATCTTCGGACCAGGAGACTGAGGCCGGCCAGGAACGATCCCAGGGCGGATCTCCGCTTCTCCACAACGAGTCGCACACGGCTCAATTCGGTGGCCCAGGTCAGCAGGTAGAACAGAACCACGACCACCAGTTCCTGCCCGGCCTGCAGGAGAGCCGCCCCCCTTTGAGAGGGCCAGTCGAAGGCCAGACTTCCCACCACAGCTCCCAGTTGGGCTCCGGCCAGCCAGACGACCACCCAGCTTGCGGCCAGGAAGATCGCCAGGAGGCGCACAAACGCGAATCCATAGCGCCCGCAACCGCGGAAGAATGAGCCCAGAGAAAAAGAGCCGTCGGCATCATGAAGAACACCCAGGCAACCAGCGGTGAGAAAGGCCGAGACCAGGGTGTCCAGGAAAATGACCAGGGCAACCTGATGGGAGAAGACCCGCAGAGACGGGGCGGCGTGCGCCTGGAAATCGGCATCGAACCAGGCCGGCCATGTCTGGAGGAGTCCCTCCCAGCTCCCCATGGGTGCCATGATCCGGTCCAGAGCCGTCAGTGCCGGCACCAGGGCCAGGAGAGCGAAGGCGAGGTTCACCGCGAGCAGGAGCCCCACCAGGCGCATGGAACCGAACGCCACCGGTAAGCCGGCCCGGAGAACGCGGTAGGTACCCTTCACGCCAGGCCGCTGTAAAAGGTGAGGACGTTCTGCATCCAGAGAAGGAAACGCAGGCTCCAGCGTGCCACCGGGCGCCTGCTGAGCAGGGCCGTGCGCGTGTTGTTGCTCCAGTTCAGATCGATGGCGTAGACTCGCTTGGGATCGACGGTGGCCCGGCGGACCCGCCTGGTGCCTTCATAGACGAAGCGTGTCCATGCATAGATTCCGTCCCAGTTTTCGTGGATCACCGTACCATCCTCGAACTCGATCTCCACGACCACCGGGACCGCCACCGCTCCCAGGCGCCGGACCACGATTTCATTCCTGTAGCGGGCGGCCTCCTGGTCTTCGGATGTCCCTTCCGCGGGTGCTGGTGGAGGTTGTCCGGGGAGACCGTTCCCCTGGCCACGCAGCCGCCGTTCATCTCCCAATCCGAACACGCCGGCGGCTGCGGGAAGTTCCCGGGCTTCCACGCTGGTGACGGCATAATCCAGGATCTCGTTGCCGCGCAGCAGCGGGCCAAGCAACCAGCCGAGATCCCGCCCGGCCACCTCGGAGATGACCTGCTCGAACTCGCGCCCGGTTGGATGGCCATAGCGGTAACGCTGCTGGTAGGTCCTGAGAGCGCGGGTCATGGTCTCCTCCCCCAGAAGGCGTTCCAGGGTTGCCAACACCAGGGCGGGGCGGTCATAGGAGTTCAACCCATACGATGCGCGATCCAGGTATTCCCAGGCCGTTCGCTGGATCCTGTCCTTGCGCGGGCCGGACAGGTAGGAGGCTCGGTATCCGTCCACGGCGCCGGTGGGGAGGTCGGGCAGATAAGTGAGGAAAGGCACATCCCGGAACCCGCCCAGGAGTGAACTGGAGGGCAAGCCGAGACGGTACAGGAGCAGCCATTCCGCGGGCTTCAGTTCTTTCAGATCTTCCGGCCAGGGTGAAGGGGGCAGGTGGATGCCAAGAGGGGTCGGCCGGATGCCGGTGGACTCGGTCTCCGGGGGCGGGGGAAGATGGAGCAGGGGATAACCCCGCACGGGGAATCCAGCAAGAGAGGTTCCCCGGGAGCGTTGCCCGTATTCCCGGTCCAGGACGCGTCCCGTGGTGTAGGTGGTGATTCCTTCGTCCAGCCAGGCTTCTTCGAATTCGTTGCTGGCCACAAGTCCGTACCAGTACTGATGTCCAAATTCATGGATAGTGACTCTCTCAGGACTGAGCCGGGCAGCCGGCGCCTGCCAGTTGCTGCCGATGGTGATCAGGGTGGGATACTCCATCCCCCCCGCTCCCCGTGCACCTTGCTGCGGGTCCACCACGGTGAGAGTCTCGTAGGGGTACGGGCCGTACCAGGTCCCCAGCCATCGGAGGCCGGCAAAAATGGCGCGGAAGACGCGCTCTTCATGGCCGGCATGCTCCGGTTGGAGAAGCAGGGTCACATCAACAGGCGGAAGATCCGGCGTGGCTTCGGACCCGGGTCTGAGGTGCCGTGTGATGGCAACAAAGTCAGGATCCGCAGCCCAGGCAAAGTCATGGACTCGCGCCTGAATGAAATGGTGGGAGATGGTGCCGTCAGGATGGGTCACAGGCGGCAGGATCTCCCGGCCTGTTGCACCAAGGATATATCCCTGGGGGACAGTGATGGTCACATCGAAGTGGGCAAAGTCGGCGAAGAATTCGCTGTCGGCATGGAATTGATGGCAGTTCCATCCATCTGTACCCTGGAAGACGCCTGGTTTGGGATACCACTGGCCTGCCATGAAGAAGTTGCCCTTGAACCCCGTTCTGGCGAAGGCGTGGGGGAGCCGGGCGATGAAGTCGATCTTGAGGCGCACCGTCTCGCCGGGGCCCACAGTTCTGCCCAGGGGGAGGAGGACAACGGTTCTGTCGTCATCATTGCCATCATCGGGCTGGATGAAACGCAGGAGTTGGGCGCGCTCATCACCGCTATCCACCTTGATGGAGGTGATTTCCATCCACCCCCACTGACCTTCCTCCAGGATATTTCTGCGCTGCTGGTTGCCACCTTCACGCATGAAGGTGGAGCGGTTGTTGCGAAATGCATTGAGATACAGATGGAACGGCATCTCGGACGTGGCCGTCTCTGTCGTGTTTCGCCAGTGAATAGTGGCGTTCCCGGTCAAGAGGCGCTGCGCCGGATCCAGGCGGACCGTCATGGTGTATTCCAGGATCGGCGCGGGAGGATCTATCCCTGTTTGCCCGTAGGCCAGGCGGAATCCGGCCAGCGGGGACAGGAGGATGAGCGCGACGGTGACAGCCTGGGTCTTGGAGTGGAAACTATTCATGGTAAAAGGCTTATACCATGATTGGCAGGAGTGGTGTAAGCCCGGAAATGTCACCGGGCAGAAAAAAAGGGGAGACCGAGGTCTCCCCTTTGAACGCACGGGCTGATGTGCGGCTACTTCTTTTTGGTCGCTTTGCGACGGGTCGCTTTCTTCTTGGCGGCCTTTTTCTTTGTAGCCTTTTTCTTGGCCTTCTTCTTGGTGGCCTTCTTCTTAGTGGCCTTCTTCTTAGTGGCCTTCTTCTTGGTGGCCTTCTTCTTCGTCTTCTTCTTAGCCATGTGCTCTCCTCCTTTCCTGGACGCTCTGGGGCGTCCTAAGATTTGTTTGGAAGCAAGTTAAATCTAGGGTGCAGATCCGGCCAGTCAAGTTCTCCGTGATGGGGAGTGATTCCGGGCAAGAGAATGTGAACTATGAATGCGGGAGCCGGATGCGGCTGAGGAAATGAAGAAGCTGACGTCGGCGCTGAAGAAAACGGCAGAAGCCGCAGCTGAGACGTCGAGGCGATGCAAAAAAGGGTCCACCGCGCTCATCGGGCGCGATACTACAGAACGTAGATCGCAAAGTCAACTTTAAAAAAGAAGATTGGACGAATGGTGCCCAAGGCCGGACTCGAACCGGCACGGGGATTACCCCACCACCCCCTCAAGATGGCGTGTCTACCAATTCCACCACTTGGGCACGTCTTCGTTTCTATTCGGTGTCTGATGCAGCAGGCGCCGCACTCTCCCCGACCGGCGCCGTGTCGGGGGCTGGGTCCGATCCGGGCAGGAGAGTGAGCGGCATGTTGTCCGTCGTTGTTGTATCGGGTGCTGCTTCGGCGGGGGCGGGATCCGCCGGAGTCGTCGCGAACGGAACAGGAACCGCATCGGTTTCATCAAGAACTGATGCCAAGTCCCGGGACGAGAGGATGGCCAGGGAAAAGGAGGTCATCATGAAGAGGACCGCCGCCGTGGTTGTCAGTTTGGACAGCACGGTTGCCGCGCCACGGCTGCCGAACGCTGTCTGGCTGCCACCTCCGCCGAAGGCGCCGGCCAGATCCGCACCTTTGCCGGTCTGCAGCAGAACCACAAGGATGAGAACAATGCTGACCAGCAGGTGA
Source organism: Acidobacteriota bacterium (assembly GCA_004356015.1). GTDB lineage: Bacteria > Acidobacteriota > Polarisedimenticolia > SMYD01 > SMYD01 > SMYD01. Next base: position 19,162 of record SMYD01000149.1, read on the forward strand.
ACTGCCGCCAGAATTCCGTAAAGCACGATGTTATCTCCCAGGAAACCCTTTGAAACCTAGCACTTCGGCTGCGTGGCATCAAGCCGGGGTCGTTGCCTTGACGATGGCCAGGAAGGTGGTGGCGGTCAGCGAGGCAGACCCCACAAGGAGCCCGTCGATCTCCTTTTCCCGGGCCAGTGGCCCTGCAGTATCGGGACTGACGCTTCCCCCATAGAGAATCCGCGCATGACCTGGCAGGAGACGGCGGATACCTGTATGAATCTCGATGATCTGTTCCCGGCCGGCGACGCGACCTGTGCCGATGGCCCACACCGGTTCATAGGCCACCAGGGTTTCTCCCTGTCCTGGCCATCCATCAGCCGCGAGGGCGGCCTCCAGTTGAGTCGTGATGGTTGTCATGGCCTGTTGGCTCTCCCGCTGGGCCAGGTCCTCCCCCACACAGACAACGGGCGTGAGACCAGCTTCGACGGCGGCGGAGATCTTGCGGCGGATCATGTTGTCGTCCTCACCATGCAGCCGTCGGCGTTCAGAATGACCCACGAGGACATGGGTCACGCCCATGTCTCTGAGCATGGGGCCCGACACCGAACCGGTATAGGCACCCCGTGCCTCAGGGTGCAGATCCTGTCCCAGAAGAGCGACCGGACCGTGTCCGAGGATTTCCGCCACGCGATCCAGGTATGGAAAGGGAGGCGCCAGACCAACCTTGATCTTCGCTCTGCAGGAAGGATCATCGGCAATCTCACGCGCCAGGATCTCCGCAGCGCGGCGATCCAAGTTCATTTTCCAGTTACCGATCACCCACGGCTTCGTGGTCTGGCTCATGGATCAGTTGTCCTTCTCGGCCAGCGCAACGAGGCCGGGCAGGGCACGGCCGGCAAGGAACTCGAGACTTGCACCCCCGCCGGTGGAGAGATGGGAGAAGCCGTCTTCCATCTGGAACTGGCGTACGGCTGCCACGGAGTCACCGCCGCCAACCACTGAAAAACTCGATGACGCAGCAATGGCCGCGCCGATGACACGAGTCCCGGCGGCGAAGCGAGGGTTCTCGAAGATGCCCATGGGACCATTCCAGAGAATGGTGGCTGCTTCTCGGATCCACCGGGAAAAGAGATCCACCGTGCGCGGTCCCACATCGCAAGCCATGAGGTCGGCAGGGATGGCCGCCCCGTCGGTGGTTGTGGCCGTGTCGCTCTCCACGGCCGGGGCGACGAGGTGATCCAGCGGCAGGACCAGTTCGACTCCCTGTGCCTCCGCCCTTTCCAGGATATGGCGGGCCATCTCGATCTGATCCTCCTCTACCAGCGACTGCCCGGTCTCAAGACCCTGCGCCCGCAGCAGCGTGTAGGACATGGCCCCCCCCACCAGGATGGCGTCGGCCTGCTCCATGAGGCTCTCCATGAGATCGATCTTGCCGGAGATCTTCGCGCCTCCCAGAACCACGATGTAAGGACGGTCCACATGGCCCAGGAGACGGGAGAGGGCTGTCACTTCACGCTGCAGCAACAGGCCCGCCACCGCCGGGGAGAGAAACCGGGTGATGGCTGCTGTGGAGGCGTGGGCGCGATGAGCCGTGCCGAAGGCATCGTTGACGTAGATGGAGGCCGGGGCCGCGAGCTTCCGGGCCAGGGCGGGGTCGTTTTTTTCTTCCCCGGGGTCGAACCGCAGGTTCTCCAGCAGGGCCACGTCACCATCGCCCATGCCGGCCACGAACTGCTCCACTTGAGGCCCATGACTCTCCGGGACGAACAGCACCTTGCGGCCGAGATGATCTCCAAGGACAGTGGCTACCGTCTCCAGTGACAGGTCCTGCCTGCGGTTGCCTTGCGGGCGCCCGAGATGCGAGGCGCACAACACGCGGGCGCCGGCGCGGGAGAGTTCGCTGATGGTGGGAACCGCTGCAGCCACGCGGCTGTCATCGGTCACGGTCCCCAGATGCATGGGAACATTGAAATCGACCCGCAGAAAGACTGTCTGTCCGGCCGGCTGCAGGTCCCTGATGGTCTGTTTCATGCGGATTTGCCGCCATCGGCGGCATCGGGTCGTGATGCGCGGCGGTGGCCCGGGCGGGGCAGGAGTGGGCGCAGGATCTCAGCGTGCGCGGCAGGGAGTGCCGCCAGGATTTTGTGCAGGCGCCGGGGGCGAACTCGCCCGATGATGGCACGTGCCGTCTTCTCGATCTCGCCGCTCAACCAGGCGTCAGAGCGTTCATGGACTCCCAGAAGATCCGGCAGGTCCTCGGCACGTCCAATCTCCGCCAGGGCCAGAACCAGGTCGTGGGAGGGCGCTTCTTCCTCTCGCAGGGCCTCTTTCAGATCCGCGATGGCCAGGCGGGATCCACTCTGAGCGATGAGCCGGTGGACCCGGGAACGGCGGGCCGCGAGCTGTTGGCTGAAATCCGGGTTCGGCTCCCGCCGAATTCGTTCAGCCAGTCCGCGGGTGAGGCCGGCCAGCGCCCCCAGGGTCGAGAGGTCGAGGCCACCCCGAAAGGTATCGAGGACGCCGTCCAGCACCGACAGCGGCCAGGATGCATCCAGGCGTCCCGCCAGCTCCCGGCGAGCGTCGTGGGGAAGAGCCTGCAGAACCCGGGAACAGCGATAGGCTGTTTCCGGGTCTTCGCCGGCCGTTTCAAGGGTTGAGAGGACGCGCGGGACATCCAGAAGTCCGGCCGGCGTCATGCGAGGCGGGGACGGAGCCAGCTCTTCCCATGGTCCTGCGGCGAAAGCCGGGAGGCCCTGAAGAGGGTCCCCCGGGAATGCCTGAAGCAATCGGCGGATTTCCGGGGCCAGAGAATCATCCTCACCTGCCTCGGCGAGGCGCTCGAGGAGCCGGCGGGCCATGCGTGGCTCGAGTCCCGCCAGCGCGGCGAGAGCGGCCCGGCGGACGGGGAGGGGCTCGGTGGGGTTGAAGAGAAGATCCAGGATGTGGTCCAGGATTTCCGGTGTTTCTCCACCCGCCAGCCGGGCCAGAAGGGCGACGATCTCGGCCCGTACATCCATATCGCGCTCACCTGGCAGGGTTCCCATGAGTGCTGCACGAGATCGGTGAGCCGGTTGGGCACCCAGGGCGCGCACCGCCAGACGGCGAAGGTCGTCCGGCCCGTCTGCGGCGGTGCTTTTCAGCAGGGGCATGGCACGGGCATCGGGCACTCGCTCCAGCAGTCTCAGCATGCGGGCGCGGGCCGAATCCGGCGCCCCGGGGAAGGCCGCAAGGAGAGGTTCCACGGCACGAGCACCCTCGATGGCCAGCCGGGCCAAGGCCCCTTCAGCGCCGGCCAGGTCGGCGGAAGAAAGTCGGGCCAGAAGTTCGTCGATTTGAGTCATGGCCGAGCTGAATGAAGAGGGTGTCCGGTCCGCCCGGACCCTCATGTGCCATCTTCGACCATCATTTAGCACCTGTCAACGAAATCAGAGGTTGATTCGCCTCCGCGAGTTCGGTTACCGTCGTCCGGTCCGAACAACATGAGATGAAAAAAGACTCGCGCATCGATGGCCTGCTGATCTTCCTGGTCATGGTGGCTCTCAACGGTTCCTGCTCGGACCAGAATGGAGCCCTGTCCGGTGGAAGCACCGAGGCTCCGGGCCAGGTGCCGGCGGTGGTGTCCCAGGTGGTCGCCGAGCCGCCACCTGTTGGGCAGGTCACCTTCCCGTCGGGGCGTGTCTTCTTCGTCGATTTGGCTCTGACTCTCGAACAGCAGGCCCGCGGGTACATGGGACGCAAGGTCATAGCTCCGGAGGAAGGACTTCTGTTCCTCTATAGGCGGCCCGGAATTCGCTCGTTCTGGATGAAAAACTGCCTGACGGCCCTGGACATCATTTGGCTCGACGGTGAGGACCATGTCGTCTACATCGAGCATTCCACGCCGCCCTGCCGGGTGGGTCCGTGCCCCTCTTACGGGCCCGATCAGGCGACCCTCAATGTCCTGGAAATCGCGGGAGGAACGGCGGCCCGGGAAGGCCTCAAGGCCGGTGACAGGCTGTTGATTCTGACCGATCTGGATCGTCCCTGATCCAGGACAGATCGCCGTTTCTCCCGGACTTGCCGCTCTAACATTTAGTTTCTGAACGGGTTGCCAAGACCGGCACCAAAGTGTCCCCATGGGAGGACGCAAATAAATAAGTCATTATATATCAAGTATTTGTGTTGTAGTCTCGAAAACGCGTCTTGACACTCAAAAGCCCCCTCTTATACTCAAGGCACCGGAAAGGAGAGGGTCCATGAGGCGTACCCCAGGCAGACTGATCCTGGTGGTGACTGTGCTTCTGGCATTTCTGGCGGGTGGATTTCTGGTCCCGCGTGGGCAGAAGTTCATCGGTCTGCTGGCGAGCGGAGTCTCGGTCGATGACCGCATGGCTTCGTTGCGCATGCGGGTCGCGGCGGTGGAGAGAGAGAACGAGAATCTGCAGACCGAACTGCGGGTTCGCGCCGCTCTGGCCGGACATGGTCAGCGCCTCTCGGCCGGTGAGATCGAAAGGGTCACGGCTTCGATCCTTGAGGCTCACGCCCGGTACGGAATCTCAGCAGACGTTCTCCTGGCAGTTATCGCGACGGAGAGCGGTTTTGATACGCGGGCCGTATCCCGTGCAGGGGCTCTGGGCCTGATGCAGTTGATGCCCGCCACGGGGCAGGAGATGGCCGGTGACCTGAATATCGAATGGACCGGGAATGACATGCTCTATGACCCGGCCATCAATATAAAACTCGGTTCGGAGTACCTGCACCGGATGTTCCAGAAGTTCGGGCATGCCGATAACGCGCTGGCGGCCTACAATGCAGGTCCCGCCAGAGTCGAGGGAATGAACCAGGCCGGTATTCTGCCACGGGTTTATCCCGGCCGGGTACGCGAGGGACTGAGGCGGTTCTCACCTCGTTGACATTGCTGTTTTAACGCGCGCGAAAGCGCACGGGGCTGCTAGGGCCGGTCTTCTGACCGGCCCTTTTTTTTGCTGCCCCCGGTACGGGAGCACTCCTGGAGGTGACCCCGGGGGCGCTGCCAGGACTCCATGCAGGGTCACGTAAGTGCCCTTTGAGCAATGGTTTGAGTCCGCTTGATCCGATTGGATCATGCTTGACACTCCGAATTCCGCTGTGATAGCCTTTTACCTCCGCACGACACCATGAAGAGGTTGCGCGGCGGGGTGGGGAAGCACCTTGATCGCGTATCTACCGGTCCTCCTCTTTATCTTGGCGGCCATCGCCTTCGGCGCCGTCAACCTCTCCCTGTCCTGGCTCGTCAGGCCCGCCCGCTATGACCCTGTCAAGATGGCGCCTTACGAGTGCGGCATCGAAACCGTTCACGATCCCCGCCAGCGATATTCGGTGCACTATTACCTGATCGCGGTCCTCTTCATTGTTTTCGACGTGGAAACCGTCTTTCTGTTTCCCTGGGCCGTCCAGTACAAGGTCCTGGGCTGGTTCGGCTTCATCGAGATGAGCGTATTCATTCTGATTCTGGTCATTGCTTATCTCTACGCCTGGAAGAAGGGAGCCCTGGAATGGGTCTGATAGAAGGGCGGCTCCATCCGGGGATTGTCACCACGACGGTCGATGCCCTGTTCAATTGGGCACGGAAGAACTCACTCTGGCCCATGACATTTGGTCTTGCCTGTTGCGCCATCGAGATGATGGCGTCAGGTGCCAGCCGTTTTGATTTTGATCGCCTGGGCGTGGTGTTTCGGGCCTCGCCCAGGCAGTCCGACGTGATGATTGTTTCCGGCACTGTTTGTGAGAAAATGGCCCCGGTTCTCAAACGCCTGTACGACCAGATGCCCGAACCCAAATGGGTCATCTCCATGGGGATCTGCTCCACGGCCGGTGGCCCGTTCCCCACCTACAGTGTGGTCCAGGGTGTGGACCACCTGGTGCCGGTGGATGTTGCGGTCGCCGGTTGCCCGCCGCGGCCTGAGGCCCTCATGCATGCTGTTCTGCGCCTGCAGGACAAGATCAGCGAGATGACCATCGCGCGCGCGAGCAGTCCGCGCCCGAGCAGCTGAGGGAATTCGCGTGCCCACCGACGACGACAAACCTGAAGCAGGCACCCCTCCTCCAGGGGGGGCGCCGCCGCCGGCTCCCAAGCCGCCGGTCAAACCGCCGGATCCGCTCCTGGCGGTTGTTCCGTGCCCTGCCTTGGATCGTCTGCGGGAAATGCTGCCCGGCCGGGTCGGCGATCCGCACTTTTTTGCCGGCGAGATCACCCTGAAAGTTGCACCGGATCATCTTCTGGAGGTCTGCCGGTTCCTGCGTCAGGACCCCGCCTGTGGTTTTGAGTTGCTGGTGGATCTGACAGGAACCGATTTCCCCGACGAGGAGAAACGGTTCCGGGTTGTCTATCACCTGGCGTCCCTGAGGAATGGGCAGCGCCTGCGCCTGCGCACCGAGGTGGGCGAAGGGGACAGCCTTGCCAGCGTCACCCCGATCTGGCCCGGTGCCAACTGGTTCGAGCGTGAGGCCTTTGATCTGCTGGGCATCCACTTTGCCGGGCACCCGCGCCTGGTGCGGATCCTGATGCCCGATGACTGGGTCGGTCATCCGTTGCGCAAGGATTATCCGCTGCCGGGATACCCTGAGCACCATCTGCGCTATCGCACTGCCGACGTGACCCGGCGGTCCTACGTGGATATCTCCTGGAAGGCGGCTGGCGAGCGTGCCGCGGCCATCGTCAAGAAATACAAGGGGCAGGTCGGTGCGCCTGAATCGGCCCCCCATGTCCCCATGCCCGTGGACGAGACCAGCGGCCAGAAGACAGGTGACTGACGGTGTTCAGAACCCAGGAGATGGAGATCAACATGGGTCCCCAGCACCCTTCCACCCACGGTGTGCTGCGCTTGAAGCTGCGTCTGGATGGTGAGCGAGTCATTGATGTCTGGCCTGTGATCGGGTATCTGCACCGGGGCATCGAAAAGCTGGCGGAGTCCAAGGAGTTCGTCAAGATCACCCCCTTCACCGACCGCATGGACTATGTCTGCGCCATGAGTGGCAACCTGGCCTACCTGGGCGCGGTGGAGAAGCTCTGTGGCATCAAGGTGCCGGAGAAAGCCAACTACATCCGGGTCATCATGGTGGAACTCAACCGTATAGCGTCCCACCTGCTCTGGCTGGGGACCCACGCTCTCGATATCGGGGCCATGTCCATCTTCCTGTACACCTTCCGCGAGCGGGAGATGATTCTCGACCTGTTCGAGGCCTATTGCGGTGCGCGGCTGACCTACAACGCTTTCCGGATCAGCGGCGTGCCGGCGGATCTGCCACCGGGCTGGAAAGAGGAGTGTCTCGGCTTCCTCAAGCTCTTTCGCCAGCGGCATCATGAATACGAGCAGATCCTCAGCGCCAACCGGATCTGGCTGAAACGGACCAAGGGTGTGGGCTACATGGATGCTGAGCAATGCCTGGCCCTGTCGGTCACGGGACCGGTGCTCCGGGCTGCCGGCGTGGCCCGCGACCTGCGCAAGGACGAGCCGTACGCCATTTACGACCAGCTTGAATTTGACGTCCCTGTGGATGACGGTTGCGACACCTATGCCCGGTACCTCGTGCGCATGGCCGAGATGCTGCAGGCGGTGCGCATGGTCGAGCAGTGTCTTGAGAAGATGCCTTCTGAAGGCCCCCTCATGGGCATGAGGGGGCGCAAGATGAGGCCCCGGAAGGATGAGGAGGTCTATTTTGCCATCGAAGGGCCACGGGGCGAACAGGGCGTCTACCTGATCTCGGACGGCACGGACCGGCCCTACCGGTGCAAGTTCCGGAACTCCTCCTTCGCCAATCTGCAGGCCCTGGCACCCATGGTCCAGGGAGGGCTGGTGGCGGATGTTGTGGCTGTCATCGGGACGCTGGATATCGTCCTGGGCGATTCGGATCGCTGAGGGGCGGCATGGACACGCAGATGCTCATCACCGTACTCATTTCGCTGGGCCAGGTTTCTATCGTCCTGAGCCTGGTGGCGCTGTCGGTGCCCCTCATGATTCTCATGGAGCGCAAGGTCATCGGCTTCATGCAGTCCCGCATCGGGCCCAAGCGAGTCGGCCCATCAGGGATGTTGCAGACCATTGCCGATGGCCTCAAGCTGCTTCTCAAGGAGGACATCGTTCCCGACCGGGCCGATAAATGGGTCTTCCGCGTGGCACCTCTCATCGTGCTCGTGCCGGCTCTCGCCGCCTTCGCGGTGGTGCCCTTTTCCGGCACCGCTCTCAGCTTGTTCGGCCAGCGGATCACCCCCTGGGTCACCGATATCAATATCGGCGTCCTCTTCATCGTCTCCATCAGTTCCGTCGGGGTGTTTGGCATCATCCTGGGTGGCTGGGCCTCCAATTCCAAGTACCCGCTCCTGGGGGCTCTGCGTTCAGCAGCCCAGATGATCTCCTACGAAGTTCCTCTGGGTCTGGCTCTGGTCGGTGGCCTCATGTGGGCAGGAACGGCTTCCATGGTGGGGATC
>SMYD01000150.1 GCA_004356015.1 Acidobacteriota bacterium
GTGGTGGCGGATCCCACCGATGTCCTCATGATGGATGAACTGGAGGTTCAGCTTGGGGTCCGTCTGGATGTCAGAGTAGGTGCTCCCACCGCCATCCAGGACATTCTCAAGAAGAGCGAATCGTCCCAGCGGGTCCTGGACGAAGCCACCGAGGGTTTGCGCCTGCAGCTCATCGATGATGACGAGGAGGTCATCTCCGAGGACAGCCTCTCCATTGATCGCATCACCGCGGACCAGAGCCCCATCATCAAGCTGGTTGATTCCACCATCTTCAATGCGCTGCAGCGCCGCGCCTCGGATATTCATATCGAGACGCGGGAGCGGGAAGTCATCGTCAAGTACAGGATCGACGGTGTTTTGTACCGGGCCATGGAACCCATCGACAAGCGCTTTCACTCCACCATCATCTCCCGGATCAAGGTGATGTCGGAACTGGATATCTCGGAGAAGCGCATCCCCCAGGACGGACGTTTCAAGATGCGTGTCAAGGGGCGGGCCATCGATTTTCGTGTCTCCATCATGCCCTCTGTGCATGGCGAGGACGCGGTCATTCGGATCCTGGACAAGGAATCGGCCAACGAGCAGTTCAAGAGCCTCAGTCTGGATATCTGTGGCTTCGACGACGAGAATCTGAGGAAACTGCGCAAATTCATCCAGGAGCCTTATGGCATGGTTCTGGTGACGGGCCCCACCGGGTCCGGGAAAACAACCACCTTGTACGCGGCTATCTCGGAGATCAAGAGCGAAGAGGACAAGATCATCACCATCGAAGACCCGGTGGAGTACCAGTTGCCGGGGATCACCCAGATTCCCGTCAACGTGAAGAAGGGGCTGACTTTTGCCAGGGGGTTGCGTTCCATTCTGCGCCACGACCCGGACAAGATCATGGTCGGCGAGATCCGCGACGAAGAGACGGCTCAGATCGCCATCCAGTCGGCTCTCACCGGGCACCTGGTGTTCACCACGGTCCATGCCAACAACGTGGTGGATGTTCTCGGCCGCTTTCTCCATATGGGTGTGGACCCGTATAATTTTGTCTCGGCCCTCAACTGCATCCTGGCGCAACGCCTGGTGCGCCTCATCTGCCCGGCGTGCAAGCGACCTGCACAGAGCGATGAAGAACTGCTGGTGGAGTCGGGATTGGATGTGGATCAATACCGAGATTATGTCTTTTACGAAGGGACCGGGTGCATGGATTGCAATGGCACCGGTTTCAGGGGGCGTACCGCGGTTGCCGAACTTCTGGATCTCACGGATGAGATTCGGGAGATGATCCTGGCCAAGCGCTCAGGCGCCGAGATCAAGAAGCAGGCCAAGATGAATGGGATGGTATTCATGCGCGAGGCTGCACTGAATAAGGTGCTTCAGGGGCTGACCACCCTGCGCGAAATCAACAAAGTCACCTTTGTGGACTGAGGCGATGGTAGACGACACCAAGAACACACCCGGTGCGGGAAGTCCTGTTCCCAGGCGTACGGTCGGCAAGGTCCCTGATGTGGAACGGGGCGCGGCCGGGGCCCCAGGGGGAGGAAGGAAAACCTTTCTGCCTGAGCTGAATCTGGAGTTGCCTCCCTGGGTGGCCCGGTATCTGCGCCCTAGCCTTCCCGGCCTGGCGGTGATCTTCCAGAAGGATGCCCTGGTCCTGGTGCACATGGTCCGGGGGATACGGGGTGCTGCACCCACCCTGGCCCATATCAGCCAGCACACGCTCCCGGAGGGGACTCTCACCCCGGGACTGTCGGAACCCAACTTCTCGGCGCCTGCAGAGGCTTCGGCACGGCTGGGGCGAGCGCTGGATGCGCTGCCCAACCGGCGCAAGCTGAATCGGATCTCGATTGTTTTGCCGGATGCCTGCGCCAGGATGATCCTCCTGGATCTCAAGGAAATTCCCAAGTCCCGTGGCCAGGCGGATCAGATGATTCGCTGGCAGGTGCGCAAGCGGGTGCCGTTCAAGCTGGACGACGCGCGCTTGTCCATGCAGCGATTTCCTCTGGCCGGAGGCGGGGAGCGGGTGGCGGTTGTCCTGGGCCTGGAGCGCATCCTGGCTCAGTATGAGCAAGTGGTATCCGCTCTGGACCTCAAGCCGGGTCTGCTGGATCTGGCCACCATGAACATGGCCAACTTCTGCTCCATGGCCGGGCAGGACCAGGCGGAAGCGGATGCTGGGGACGTGGTGTTTCTCAACATCGCCGATGAGGAGTTCTCTATCTTCATCCTTCGCCGCAGAGTACCTCTCTTTTACCGTTCCAGGCCTCTGCTCCATGACGCAGTGCGACAGCCGGGGGAATGTCTGAGTGATGTGCGCCGCGAGCTGATCACCTCCTCGGCCTACTACCGCGATCGGCTGGGCGGAGCGGAGGAACGCATCCGGCGTGTCTGGTTGCGGGTGGCCGGACAGACTTCTTTTCCCCTTGACGAAGCGGTGAAAGCAACCCTGGGCACCATGCCCCAGCGTGTTGAACCGCAGCGTCTTCTGCCTCTGGAGGGCATGGCGGCAGTGGATGCGGGATTGCTTGAACTTGCGGCTCCAGCCCTGGGTATCACGGCCGGGAGGTGGTCATGAGCAATCCCCTGGAACTGAATCTGGCCAAGCGTCCGTTCACCAACGATGGACTGCTCTGGGCCGGCGTGGGACTGTTCACAGCCGGGGTGCTGGCCCTGTCGACCTGGAATGGAGTGCAGTTCATGGCCACCGGCTCGCAGGTGCAGGCCCTGACCGAGAAGAGCCAGGCCCTGCGGGAAGAAAAGCGATCGGCCTCCAGGCGGGAGGACAACCTGCTGCGCACCATTAAAGCTGCGCGATCCGAATTGCTGGCTTCCCGGGCAACATTCGCCAATACCATTATCAAGGCCCATTCTTTCTCCTGGACCCGGTTGTTCAACGAACTGGAGAAGGTCATGCCGCTGGGGGCGCGGGTTGTGAACATCCGTCCCCGCATCGATGACGGCATCCGGGTTCGCATCAACGGTGTTGCGCGCAATGTGCATTCGTTCTGGGAACTCCAGGATAACCTGGAGGCGTGGCCGGTGTTCGGCGATGTCTATCCAGACGCGCTCCAGCCCACGGCGTCACGCGCCGGGATCATGAGCGGCGAACTGATGTTCAGTCTTGAAATGGAATATTTCCCGACTGCCAGGTTGCTGCTGGGTTTGCCCGAGGATGCGCCAGGTCCGGTGGAGGCCGCCGGCGATCTGTCTGCCAGGGAGGCAGGTCATGAGAGTCTCGCTGCGGAACAACCCTCCAGCGCGGAGGGTGAAGGGGCGGCACCGGATGACCAGGCTGCGACCGCCACCGCCGTGCCCGTGCGAGGATCGGCACCTGGGGCGGAGAGAATGTCCACCCGGGCACGGCCCGGGCGGCGCCGCCAGGGTGGAGTCGGCGTGGAGCGCAAGTCCAGGCTGGCCGAAGGTGCTCCCGGGCTGAAGAAGCCTGATATCAATAGCGTCCAGCGTCCCGAACGCTTCACCGGCATGGGCCTCCCTCAGGTGACTCTTGCCGGCAGGAACGCCGCCGGCCAACCCCTTGATGAGGACGGCAATGTGATTTCAATCGAGGATGTGATCAACAGGCCGGGGGGCATCAAACCCAGGACATTTCCTGTTGACGGCTCCACGGGGGCTCTGGACGGGGTCGAGGGCAACGGTGCCGGTACAGACAAGAAATCCGCTCCCAGCAACGACACCAGGGAGAATGAAGAGTGAAGCGCTTCGATCTTCGTGTCCATATCACACCGGTCCTGGCCGGACTGGCCGGGCTTCTCGTGGTCAACCTGGCCCTGCTGCTGCTGGTGACCCAGCCGCGCCTCTCGGCCGCTCGCAATGCCGATGAGACCACTGCGGAACTGGCAGGGGCAGTGGAGAAGGACGTGAAAAGGGTGGATGGCCTGGAGTCCAGTGTCGAGGAGATGCAGGAGAGCCGGGCGGTTCTGGAGCGATTTTTCAGGGAAGATCTGGCCACGAAAAAGGAACGCCTGGTGGCTGTGCAGCGGGAGATCTACGGCATCGCCCGCACCTTCCAGGTGGAAGCGGCGCAACTCAAATTCAATCACGAGTCGGTGGTGGGCACCAACCTGGTCCAGCTGACCGTGAACATTCCTCTTTCCGGGGGTTACAACAACCTGCGGCAGTTCATCAATAAGATTGAAAACTCGGACCTTTTTCTGATCATCCAGTCCATCCAGCTCCAGGAGGGGGACCGGGGGGGCGCCATGCTGAACCTGAATGTTCGCCTGGTGACCTACTTCGCCGTGGAAGACACCGCGAGGCTGCGCTCCCGGCAGGAGGGCTGAATGACCATGAACCGGCAATCCATCATGCTGGGACTTCTGGCTCTGGCGGTCGTGTGGGCTCTCTGGTTCTACCTGGGCGGGGAGAGCCCGCTGGTGGGTGGTGGGACGGGTAGAGCGGTGCAATCGCGGGAAATCGTGGGCGCACTGCCGCCGGTGATTCGTCTCACCGATCTGGAGAATCCGGCGGCGGATTTCAATCCCTCCGGGGGACGCAACCTGTTCGCCTACGCCGAGGACCGGCGAGCAGCGGTCGCCGGCCCGAAGGGGCGCGCAAATAGAAAGACCGGTAAGGCCAAGTCCAGCCCGCCACCCGTCGCGCAGAAGCCGGTCGTCCCGCCGCCCCCCCCGGCCCGGGAAACCGCAGCCGCACAGCCGACGCCACCGGAGGTGAATTTCAAATTTGTGGGCTACCTGGGCCCCCAGGACGCTCTCATCGGGGTTTTCAGGGTCAATACTCCCGATGGTGAGGAAGTCGTCCTTGCCGCGGTCGGCGAGACCCTGGCGGAGAATTTTCGCGTTTATCGAATCGGTTACGAAGAAGTCGAGATCGGCTATACCGAGGCACCGTTCCTCAATGAGAGAAAGGTCTTGCCCATGGGAGGTCAGTCGTGAGGAACGAAGATTCTGGATGCCGCATGCCGCGCCGGCACGGCGCGGTGATGCTGCTCCTTTGCCTGGCCCTGGCGGCGTGCAGTCCCGGCTCACCCTATAAACTGGCCAAAAAATACGACGCCGCCGGAGATTACGACAGGGCCATCCTGCAATATTCCAAGGCCCTCAACCAGGAGCCGGATAGCGCGCGCTATCAGATGGACCTTCGCCGGGCGCGGTTCCGGGCCTCTCAGCTTCATTTCGACAAAGCCAAAAAATATATTCAGTCGGGCCGGCTTGAACTTGCCGTCCAGGAGCTCCAGGTCGCCGTGCTCATGGATACGGGCAACGATTACGCCCTTATCGAGTTGCAGAAGGCCGAGGCCGCCCTCCGCGACCGCCGTGCCGCCGAAGCAAAGGTGAATGACCTTGATGCTCTCAAGATAAAATCGCGGGCGTCCCTTGATGCCCCCAAGCTGAACCCGGCTTCCAACGTGCCCATCGTCCTCAAGTTCAATGATGAAGCCCTGGGCAAACTCTTCGACGCCCTGGCCAAGGCCAGTGGCATCAATTTTCTCTATGACGATCGTGTGGAACTCAATAAGCGCATCAGCGTGGACCAGGCCGGTATCGATTTTGAGCAGGCCATGGATCTTCTCATGCTGCAGAACAAGCTGTTCTACAAGGTGATTGACCAGAACACGCTGATCATCATTCCTGATAACCGTCAGAAGCGCCAGGAGTACGAGGATCAGGTCATCAAGACGTTTTACCTCTCCAACGCCGAGGTCAAGGATGTGCAGACCATCCTGCGGACCCTGTTGGATGCCCGTAAGGTGGCGGTGAACGATCAGCTCAACTCCATCACCATCAAGGATACGCCTGACGTGGTTGCGGTGGCCGAGAAGTTGATCGCCAATGCCGACAAGGCCAAGGCCGAAGTGATCGTCGATGTGGAGATCATCGAGATCAACAGCAACACATTCAGGAATCTGGGCATCGATATCACCACGTCTGCCTTGTCCCTGGCGTTCCAGGGTGGGACCAACGGCAATCTGACCCTGGGCAACCTGAATGAGATCAACAACAAGGCTGCGTGGTTGCTGGGGCCGGTTCCCGCCGTCCTTATGAATTTTCTGAAGACGGATTCGGACACGCAGGTGATTGCCAGGCCTCAGTTGCGGGTCACCGAGGGCGAGCGGGCCCAGTTGAACATCGGCTCGCGGGTGCCCATCCCCACCACCACCTTCAACACGGGGAACACCATCGGTGGCAACATCGTGCCTCTGACCTCGTTCACCTATCAGAATGTGGGTATCTCGGTGGAGATCGAGCCTCGCGTCCACCACAATCGGGAAGTGACCCTGATTGTGGCGGTGGAAGTCTCGGCCCTGGCGGGGCAGATTGCAGGCACCGGCGGCCAGAGTCAGCCTATCATCGGGACTCGCAATATCAACACCGTGATCCGTCTCAAGGAGGGTGAAACGCAGATCCTGGCCGGTCTGATCCAGGAAAATGATCGTGAATCGCTGCGGACTATTCCAGGGCTGGACAAGATTCCCATTCTACGCAAGATTTTTGGCACCCATGAAACGACCAAAGAACGCACCGATATTATTCTCACCTTGACCCCCTACATCGTTCGCCTGCCGGATATTCGCGAGGAAAATCTGCAGGCGATCTGGGTCGGGACATCCAGCAATCTGGTGCTCAAGGGTGCCGAACGCAGCCCGTTTGCCGGCGAGTCTCCCTTCGCCGGCAAGGAACTGGACGGCGGCACCGGCCTCTCCGGGAGTTCATCGCCGGGCCTGGAAGGCCGGGGCGTGGAGGGCGCCCTGGATGAGGACAGTGGCGGCGGCGCCACCGAGGAGAGCCGGGACGACACGGGGGATGATGAAGACGATGATGATCAGCAGCCGCAGGTGGTTGTTCTCAACATGGTCCCCTCGGTGGCCAGTCTCACAGTGGGGCAGGTGTTCTCGGTGGACGTGCAGATTTTTCAGGCCAGGAACGTGGTGAGCACGCCGTTCAAACTGCGCTTCGATCCGACTCACCTGGAGTATGTCTCCGGCAGCCAGGGACCTTTCCTGGCGGCCGGTGGCAACGTCTCGTTCCTGGCAGGCCTGGACAGCCAGAACCCGGGGACTCTTTCCGTTGGACTGGCCATCCTCGGAGTGGGTCCCGGTGGAGGTGTGGACAATAACGGCACCCTCTGCCGGCTGAACTTTCGCGTCCTCCCGCAGGCCAAGTCGGCGGGGTCCACGAGCATCATCCCCTTCGCCAACAAGATCTTCGCGCCCGGGATGAATGAGCGACCCAGTATTTTCAGATCCTTAACCCTCAACGTGGACGGATGACAGCCATGATGCGACGTTTGTTTCTGATCTGTACCCTCGCCCTTGTCATGGTGGGATGTGAGGACGGTGAGTTCACCCCCGTTGATTCCCCCAATGGCGGCGGCACGCAGGAGGTTCTCCTCGAGCTCACCAGCCCTGAACCTCTCACCGCAGGCGATCCGTTCACGGTGCGTGCCACCGTCACCGAGAACGGCGAGCCGGTGGTGCTCGTCGATGTGGATTTCACAGCGGTCAACGGGATCTCCGAGAGCAGGCCCGTCATTCCCTCTGTGGTGCAGACGGCCCTCATTTTGGGCACCGCTGAGACCACGGTGAGCACGGCCGTCACCGATCGGTCCATCACCGTCACGGCTAGCTCCGGCACGGCGTCGGATGTCAAGATATTCACTCTGGTCGCGCGCTAGCAGCAGGAGATCCGCAGGCATGCTCGAGACAAGCTCAGCCAGGTGCCAGCGGCCGTCCCGGGGTCGGGATGGTCGTGTGGGCCGCGCAGCAGAGCGCGGTGTGACCATCCTGGAGATCCTGATCGCCGTGACCATCCTGGCCATCCTGGCCGCTGCCGTCACGCCCCTGGCGCGCATGGGGGTGCAGAGACAGAAGGAGATGGAATTGCGCCGGGCCCTGCGCATCATGCGCGCCGCCATCGATGAGTACAAGGAACTCTCTGACCAGGGGCTCATCATCTCGGAAGATGTGGAATCCCTCGGCTTTCCCCCTGATCTGGAATCTCTGGTGGAGGGAGTGGAGCTCAGCGACGGCAGTCTCGTCAAGCGCAAGTTCCTCCGCCGCATTCCCAGGGATCCCATGACCGGTTCTCTCGAATGGGGGCTGCGCAGCTATCAGGACGAAGCAGACTCCCGCAGCTGGGGCAGAGAGAATGTCTTTGATGTCTATTCGGACTCGGAGGGGATGGGTCTGGATGGCACACCCCATAAGGAATGGTAGGGGCGGAGGTGAGCATGGGCAGACGTCGCGAGAAAGGTTTCACTCTCATAGAGCTTCTGGTGGTCATCGCCATCATCGGCATCATCGCTGGGATCGCCTCGGCCCGCTTTGCCAACGCACCGCGCAAGGCCCGGGAGGCGGTCCTGAAGACCAACCTGGCCACTTTCCGGGATGTCATCGACCAGTATTATGCTGACAAGCGCCATTACCCCTTCGCCCTGGAAGACCTGGTGGACGAGGGCTACCTGCGAACGCTCCCTTCGGATCCTCTCACCGGCAGCCCTGATACCTGGGAGTTGATCTATAATGTCCCGGACGATCTCTCCCCCGACGAGGAGCAGGGAATCTTCAATGTCAAGTCCGGGTCACCCAACGTTGCCCTGGACGGAAGCTACTATGCCGACTGGTAAGCGGGGCAGAACCATGTCGCCGGCCGGCACCGTTATCCTGTCCATGCCCATTGCCTTGGTCATGACGGGTTCGAGTGAGTTACGGGAAAGGGAGGTGGCACGCCATGGAGCATGAACGTCCTGCTCCTGTTCGGGTCGGCAGAGGTGAGTCCGGCGCGGTGATCCTGGCCCTCATGGTGGGGGTGATCATCATGATGATCTTCA
This sequence comes from Acidobacteriota bacterium, assembly GCA_004356015.1. GTDB lineage: Bacteria > Acidobacteriota > Polarisedimenticolia > SMYD01 > SMYD01 > SMYD01. The sequence continues at coordinate 8,797 of SMYD01000150.1, forward strand.
TGGGGAAGGCCGCCCAGACCTGGGAGGTGATATCCCAGCGGGAAAGGGAAGAAGAGTTTCTCTCCCGCAGCCGGCAGATCGTCTATGCCATCAAGCGGTATCAGGACGATCACGGCTCTCTGCCCACCAAGATGGAACAACTCATGGAGCCCGGGCCCAAGGGGAACAGTCGCTATGTGCGCCATCCCTGGAAGGATCCTCTCACCGGGGGTGACTGGGTGCTGCTCTGGATGGCGCCCGACGGTGCCACCCTGTTCCGATCCGATGGTAAGCCCTCCAGTACCGGTTCCTTTCGTACCTCCCCCCAGCTGGGCAAGAATGTGACTCCATCGGCGGCCCTGAATCTCAACCAGTTGAGCATCCCTCTGGGGAGCGGCGGCTATGATGCCGACAAGGTTCGGTCCCTCATCTCTGCCTCCAAGGCCCTCGACCGGCAGCAGCGACGAGCGCAGACCCCTTTCGGCAGCACTCCCAGCGTCAATCTGGGCAGTTTTGACGCGGACAGCTCCATCCTGTCGACCCAGGGCATCGGCCCCATCGTGGGTGTCACGACGTCGTTCACCGGACCGGCATTCAGGGAATGGAAGGGGCATGGCGACTACAGTGGTTACGAGATTTCCATCTTCTCCTTCGACGACGATCAAAAAGGACCGAAGCAACTGGTCA
>SMYD01000151.1 GCA_004356015.1 Acidobacteriota bacterium
ACCGATTGCACCGACGCCGACCAGGACGGCTACTGCATCACGACCGATTGCGATGACAGCCAATTCGACTGCACCTTCGATTGCGCCATCGATCTGGATGGGGATGGATTGAACTGTCTCGACGATTGCGACGACTCAAAGTTCCACTGCACGACCGACTGCACGGACGCCGATGGTGACAGTTACTGCGTCACCGTCGATTGCAGCGATTCAGCGGCTAACTGCACAACCGATTGCACTGATTCCGATGGAGATGGCTTCATTTGCCCCGATGAGTGTAACGATACCAACGCCGCCGTTTACCCTGGTGCGCCCGAGATCAACGACCTTTTTGACAATCAATGCCCTGGGGACCCAGGCTATGGCCTCCTAAATGAAGTTGAGGGTCCCGTGCAACTCACGGAAGGTGCCGGTTTCACGTCGGTCTGCTGGTCCGCGCAGCCAGGCGGGACCAACTATCAGGTCCGGCGCTGCATCGAGCCTGGCATGGTCATTTCTTGTGTGGTCTTCAATACGACCGCGACTTGTATTGATGACCTGGATGATCCCGTACCTGGGGAGATCTTTTTCTATCGCGTTCGGGTAACGGCTCCGATTATCGGAGTCTGGTGAAGGGGCTCTAGCTCTTCGGGGCGACCAGAACGGTGAAACGAGGATGATCCCGCAATAGCGCAAGGCGCGGGTCGAGTTGGATCCTCGGAATTGATACCAGCGATGGAATCGCCAGAAGCTGTTCCAGTTGATCCAGGGCCGCTTCATGATTTCCTGCTGCCGCATGGATGTGAGCCATGTCCACCATGGGGTAGAGGCCGAAGACGGCATCATGGGACAGGGGATAGATAGCCATCGCCCGGCGGCCTTCTTGAACAGCTTCTGCGTTGAGTCCTAAGCCCGCCAGGGCGAGTCCCAGCGCACTGTGCAGTCTGTAATCATCGGGAGTGCTCTCCGCCTCCCGTTCCAGGGTGACGCGCGCTGCCTGGTAGGCCTCCCGGGCGAGGGTGAGACGCCCTGCCAGGGTGTGGGCCTGGGCCACCAGAAGTGATTTGGGCCGAGTAAAGCTGTAGTGGCGCAGGAAATCACCGGGATAACGCTCAAGCTGTTCAATGGCTTCGTCGAATTTTTGTTCGAAGATCAACTGCAGAAACCACTGTCTCACGGCTGCTGGATGATCTGTGGCCGGCATGGCCTCAAGCACCACCCTTGCCGCGGCGGTTTCCCCCTGCTGGAGCCAGAGTGTTTCTACCTGGTGGATGTACGAATCGATCTGATCCGGCAAGAGAGCGATGGATCGGTCCAGGTACTGCAGGGCCTGCGGATATTCGCGCAGGTAATTGTAGGTGAGGCCCAGTTCCTGAGAGAGCCTGGAATCCATCGGATTGAGAGCGAACGCTTCTTCCAGGTCCGCCGCGGACTCACGCCAGCGTCCCTGGCGGCGCCGGATATAGCCGACATATTCGGTCGGTTCGGCGCTGGACGGCATGCCCTCCCGGGCCGCGGCGAATGCCGCCAGGGCGCCATCGTAGTCCTTGTAGGCCCAGTAGTAGTACATGCCGAGAGCCATCTGCACCTGGGGGTGGTTCGGGGACAGTTCTAGAGCACGGTCCATGGAGGCACGAGCCAGGGCCTGGCGACTGGCGGTGCGATCGAACCCGAAGTGGTAGGACCCGGCATGGGCCCGTGAGAGGGCCGCGTGGGCGAGAGCATAGCCGGGGTCCAGGTCGATGGCGCGCTGAAACATGTCGATCTGGCGCTGATAGGTCTCTGCCGATTCATCTGGACTGCGGTAGTACTTCAGGCCCAGGACATATGCCTGATAGGCATCGATGTTCTCCGTGGCCTTGAACTCCAGGGCCTGCCGCTGGCTCTCCTGCAACACGACACCGGTGTGGTCGATGACGCTGGCGGCAATCTCGGACTGCACCCGGAAGATGTCATCGATCACTTCGTCATAGGTTTCCGACCACAGTTGGGTGTCGTCGGCGACCTGGATGAGTTGTGGTGTGATACGCACCCGGCTTTCACCCTCAGGACCGCGGGCCCAGCGAACCGTCCCTGCCAGGACGTAGCCAACGCCGAGCTCCTGGCCGATCTGTTCCATGGACTTATCCGTGCCGGCGTACTGAAGTGCGCTCTTGCGCGAGATGACACCCAGCCCCTTGACTGCGGCCAACCGGCTTGTGATCTCTTCGCTGATGCCGGCGGCGAAGTACTCGTATTCAGGGTCGCCGAGATTTTCGAAGGGCAGGACCACGATCTTTCTGTGGTCTGCGGAAACAGGGGCCGAGACCTGGGCAGGTTCGTTGAACATGAACATATAGCCCAGCAGCGGAAGGCTGATGGCCAGGCCGGCGATGACTGCCAGGGGCCAGCGCCGGGTTGTCCGCACCGGCGATGACGGGGTTGGCTCCTGGGGTGTGCTGTATCCGGATGCTCCTGCAAGCGTGGGAATCCGGCCACTGGTCAGATCGCGTTTGAGGTTACGGAGATCGGTGGCAATCTCGTCCGCGTGCTGGTAGCGGCGTTCGGGTTCTTTCTCCAGGATCTTGCGCAACACGCGCTCGGCGTCGGTTGGAAGTGCCGTGGCGTTTTCGCCGGGAGGTGCCGGCTCCGCGGAAACAATTGCCTTCAGGATGTCCTGTTCGCTCTTGCCCGTGAAGGGCACCCGTCCGCACGCCATCTCGTACATCATCACGCCCAGGGAGAACAGGTCGCTGCGCCGGTCCATCGGTTCGCCGCGGGCTTGTTCCGGTGATATGTAGGCCAGTGTGCCGAACTGTTGCCCGACGCGGGTCAGTTCCGCTCCCACCATGGATGGCCGGCTCGACATGGCCCTGATCCCTCCGCCTTCCGATGTTCCCCGGCCGAGAGCCTTGGCCAGGCCGAAATCGAGAATCCGCACCTGGCCATCGTCGGTGATCATCACGTTGTCGGGTTTGAGGTCGCGATGGATGATGCCTTCCTTGTGGGCGTGAGCCAATCCTTCTGCCATACCCGAAGCCACCCGCAGCCATTGTTTCAATGGCAGCGGCCCCTGGCGGATGAGTTGTCGCAGCGTCTTCCCTTGCAAGAGCTGCATGACGATGAATGGCGTGCCATCCTGTTCGCCGACCTGGTGGATGACCGCGATGTTGGGGTGGTCCAGGGCTGCTACAGCCTCCGCCTCACGCTGGAAGCGTTGTCGCCACTCGCTGTCCGCCATGAGATCCGGAGGCAGAATCTTGATGGCCACATGGCGGTTGAGGGAGGTGTCCAACGCCTTCCACACGACTCCCATGCCGCCCGCTCCGATCTGTTGAACAAGGCGACACTGTGCAAACATCTGGCCCGCTTGCACCGGCATGGTCGAACTCCTCAGGACTGCTCATGGGGCGACCGCAAGAGGAAGCCTATCATAGGGCTGCCTGTCTGATTGGAATTTGACATTGCGAGGGTGGGAGAGTAGAAATAAGCGACTTTCCGCGAGGATCACATGACACAGGTCGTCAACATCGGGACCTCGACGCTTGAGCTCGTACAGGGCGATATCACAGAACAGCAGGTGGACGGAATCGTCAACGCCGCCAATGCAGAACTGGCCGGCGGTGGCGGTGTGGATGGCGCAATTCACCGAGCCGGTGGCCCTGAAATCATGGCTGCATGTCAGGCCATCGGGGGTTGTCCGACCGGCCAGGCGGTGGTCACGACGGCCGGGACGCTGTCCGCCAGAAATGTGATTCACGCTGTCGCACCGAAATACGCGGATGGCTTGCACGGGGAGCCTGGTCTGCTCGCCTCTGCCTATCAAGCTGCCCTCCAGATTGCCTCGGATCAGGGATTGAAGACCGTGGCCTTTCCCTCGCTGGGCACGGGCGCTTACGGGTACCCGCTGGAGAGCGCCGCCCGGATTGCCCTGGGCACCGTCATCGATTTTCTGGGCAGCCATCCCCAGGTGGAGCGGGTCCGCTTTGTGTTGTTCGACGACGAAGCGCTTGCGGTGTATCAGCAGGTTCTCATGGAAGAGGCTCCCACCCGCCGCCATGGTCCCCGGTAAAGGCCGTGGGTCGTGCATGACGGAGCCACTCTGCTCCTCGCCCGGCTCTGTTGCCGGTCATCATGACCCGCGTTTCAAGAGTGATATAGTCCGTCGATGATCGGCAAGGAACTTCTTCACTACAAGCTGCTGGACCGCATCGGCAAGGGCAGTATGGGTGAGGTCTACGCCGCCGAGGACACCAAGCTGCACCGTTTGGTAGCTCTCAAGGTGCTGCCCCAGGATCTGGCCGGCGATAGCGAGAGGCGTGCCCGCTTTGAGCGCGAGGCCCGGGTCATTGCCGCCTTGAACCATCCCAATATCGTCACGGTGTTCTCGGTCGACGAAGTAGAGGGTGTCCACTTCCTGACCATGGAGCTGGTGCAGGGCAAGACCCTGACCAAGCTCATCGGCAACCAGGGGATGACGCTGACCAGGATTCTGGAACTGGCCACGCCGCTGGCCGATGCCCTGGCCGCTGCCCACGACAGGGGCATCCTGCACCGCGACCTCAAGCCTGACAACATCATGGTGAGTGACGATGGACGGCTGAAAGTTCTGGACTTCGGTCTCGCCAAGCTGCGGGACAATCGCGCCACTGACGATCCGGAAACGCAGCTTCCCACTGCGTCCATCACCGGTGAGGGGCGCATTGTTGGCACCGTGGCCTACATGTCGCCCGAGCAGGCCGAGGGGAAGGCACTGGATGCGCGTTCCGACATCTTCTCCCTTGGGATCATCCTCTACGAGATGGCCACCGGCCGGCGGCCGTTCGCAGGTGACACGGCCATGTCCACCTTGTCGGCCATCATCCGCGAAGAGCCCCAGTCCATCACGGACCTCAACCGTGGACTGCCGCGCTACCTCGGCCGGGTCATCAAACGATGTCTCGCCAAGAATCCCCAGCGGCGCTACGGCAATGCCAGAGAGGTTTACAACGAACTTCTGGAGTTGAGGGAAGAGCTGGACTCGGGCGAGCTGCTACCCGCGGCGGGTATTCTTCCGCAGGCGCGGGGGAAAACAAAATTCTGGTTCGGGGCGATTGCCGGCGCCGCACTCGCCGCGCTTGCCGTCGTTTCCTTCTTCCAGTTGCGCCCGGCGCCCGCCGCCGGGGGCGCCGCGCCCATTCTGACATCGCTCTCCCGTGTCACCGATCGGGCCGGCGTGGAGGTGCATCCGAGCCTTTCACCGGATGGGCGGAGCGTCATCTACGTGGGGGGTACCGATATTGGCTCGAACGAATGGGATCTTTACCTGCAGCGCGTGGAGGGAGGAAAAGTCATCAACCTCACCGAGGGGTCCAGCGAGGCCGATATCTCGCCGCAGTTTTCGCCCGACGGTGAGCGAATCGTCTTTCAATCCGGGCGCGATGGCGGCGGCATCTTCGTCATGGGTGGGATGGGCGGATCCGTCACGCGACTCACCGACGAGGGATTTGATCCCACCTGGACAGCCGACGGAGAGGAGATCCTTTACGCGACCCAGTTCATCTTCAGCCCCCGCTCACGTTCCGGTACAAGCCAGCTCAAGGCGGTGAACGTTTCCACACGGGAAACCCGCGTACTTTTCGCGGGAGATGCCGTGCAGCCGGACGCTTCGCCGGGAGGCCACCGCATCGCCTACTGGGCGCTGCCGGCGGGGAGCGGCCAGCGCGACATCTGGACCATCCCTGTAGGCGGCGGCGAGCCGGTCCCGGTCACTCAGGACGCGCCCACCGACTGGAACCCGGTCTGGTCGCCGGACGGGAGGTTTCTGTACTTCAACTCCGACCGTGGCGGGACATTCAACCTGTGGCGGGTTCCCATCGTGGAAAGGACCGGCGAGGTCACAGGTGCTCCCCAGCAGGTCACCACCGGCACCCAGGACATCGGCCGCTTCTCAATCTCCGCGGATGGGACGCGCATCGCATACTTCGTGGATAGCTCCTCGAGC